>DASRMA010000259.1:0-9425 GCA_035648155.1 Desulfosporosinus sp. | reverse complement strand
TTGATCGTGTGAGTGATGGTGTTCATGGTTATGCTCAGACATTGTCAATTCCTCTTCTGCCCAATTTTTTCCACGAAGTAGTTGACTCATGAGTGAAGAGTTGCTCCGTGAAAGCCTCCATAGCCTCGGACGTTTCCTGATTCTTCGGTCCTATTATGTAAAAAGAGCGAGTAAGCCGCTCCCCTTTTATTCTGACCGATTTTAATTCTTTCGCAATTAGCTCTTTTCGCACGCTCCAACGTGAGACAAGGGCTATCCCTAGACCCGCTGAAACAGCTTGCTTAACAGCTTGACCACTTCCAAAGACATAGGTTTTCCTGACCTTTATCCCCCACTCTTTGATGATCTTATCACTGAACGCACGCGTTCCAGAACCGCTTTCTCTAAGAATCCAGACTAGGTCTTGGAGATGTTCTAAAGTAGCAATTGGAAGCCTTGCTAAGGGATGTTGGCTAGGTACGACTAAAATTAGCTCATCCTCCATTAACGGACGGTATACAAGGTCTAAACAATCGGCTTCTCCTTCTACAAGTGCAATGTCTAAGCGATTAGCTCGAACCGCTTGAATAACCTCTTCCGTATTGGCAATAGCCGTCTCAATCTCGACTTTCGGATATTGTGACGCAAACTCAGCCACTGCAAAGGGCAAAATATATTCTCCGATCGTATAGCTTGCTCCGATCTTCAAAACCCCTGTAACCGGATTTGACAACTGCTTGATTTCCTGTTTGGCCTTATCCTGCAACAGCAAAATTTGTTTGGCATATTCGTAATATATCTCGCCGGCTTGCGTAAGTTCCAAATGTTCGGACGAACTCTTAACGAGTTCTGCGCCTAGTTCTTCTTCTAAGCTCCGAATTTGTGAACTGACATTGGGATGTGTTAGACAAAGTTCCTCAGCACCGCGAGAGGAACTCTTGTGTTCGACTACTGTAACGAAGGTTTTTAAAGAATTAATCACAAATTACACCTCTAGTTTTTCAGATCAATAACTAAAATAGATTAGTATAATGATACTTCTTTTTCTACAGTTCCACAACATTCTAGAAAATGGGTAAATAAGAATCACCCCTCGTCGATATGCTCCAATCCCTGACGATAAAGTTCTGACACATGAGAGTCATGTACGGAATAGTAGACCATCTTGCCCTCCCGCCGGTATTTGACAAGATCATTGTTACGAAGCACCCGTAGTTGGTGAGATGTTGCGGATTGGCTTAATCCCAATAATTCAGCAAGATCACAAACACAAAACTCCGCTTTTGCAAGGGCATCCATAATCCTGATTCTAGTCCCGTCACCTAGCGTCTTAAATAGCTCTGACAAACTATTCGCCCTGTCAAGGGTAATCAGTTGATCCGAATACTTATCGACCACCTCATGATGTACACATAAGATGTCACACACCGCGTCATCTACCTTTTCAGCCCTATTAATAGCAGTATCAAAATCTGGTTTTTTTACAGTCATACTAAATCACTCCGAACTTAAAATGAATAGATTTGGCGCCTTCATTCTAACATAGAAATTGGGCTTTGATACCATCTGACACGCATGGCGTTCAAAATAGCCAGCAGAGCAACACCTTCGTCGGCGAAAATAGCCATCCACATATTGGCTAGTCCAAAGACGGCTAACAAAATGAACACCAGCTTCACACCCAGTGCAACTCCAATATTTTGCCAAATAATCGTCTTTGTGTATCGGGCAATATGAATGGCTTCCACAAGCTTGCTCGGTTGATCTTCCATAATCACGACATCCGCAGCTTCAATCGCGGCATCGGAACCTAAGCCACCCATAGCGATCCCCACATCCGCCCGTGTCAAGACGGGAGCATCGTTGAGTCCATCGCCTACAAAGGCAACTTTACCATGATGTTCTTGGCTAAGTGTTTCAAGCCAAGCAACCTTATCCTCTGGCATCAAATCGGAGTGATATTCGCTTACAGCCAGTCCCTCCGCTACTGCTTTGGCGACGGCTTGGTTATCCCCCGTAAGCATGACTGTCCTCATGCCCATCTGATTTAAGCTAGCGATCGTTACCTTGGAATCTACCTTAACGCGGTCAGAGATCGTCATTTTTCCAACATAGTCTCCGTCTACTGAGATGTATACGACCGTCCCAAGTCCCATGTCAACCATAAGTCGTGGCAAAGATATCCCAGCTTGTTCCAATAATCCGGCTTTACCCACTAACACCGTCTTTCCACTTAAGAGCGCTCGTACTCCTTGACCACTTACTTCTTCATAACTCAGCTCGCCAGCCAGATCACTGTCTTGCACGTCTCTGCCGTACTTCTCTCTGATCGATTTCGCAATGGGGTGAGGGGAATGAGCTTCAGCACCGGCGGCGATTTCTAAAATTTCCTTTTCTGTGTAACCTTTTTCTGGACTGATTTCTACAACTTGAAAAACTCCTTCCGTCAAAGTTCCCGTCTTATCAAACACCACCGTGCGAACATCTGTCAACGCTTCTAAAAAGTTCGCCCCTTTGATCAGAATGCCGTGGCGTGAAGCGCCCCCAATCCCTCCAAAATAGCCTAATGGAACAGAAATGACCAGAGCACACGGACAAGAAATGACCAATATTGTCAGGGCTCTATACAGCCAAGCCTGATAATTTCCGTCCATCAAAAGAGGAGGCACTAAGGCAATTCCTATCGCTGCCACGACAACGGCAGGCGTATAATAGCGCGCAAACGTCGTAATGAATTTTTCCGTAGTTGCTTTGTGAGTACTGGCGTTTTCGACCAAATCTAAGATCTTTTGTACGGATGACTCGGCAAACACCTTGGTAACACGCATTGTCAAGACTCCAGTAGTATTAATCATACCAGCTAAAATAGTATGTCCCACTTGGACTCTTCTCGGCACCGACTCCCCTGTCAGAGCAGCCGTATCCACAAATGAACTACCGTTCACAATTTCGCCGTCTAATGGGACTTTTTCTCCAGGACGAACTAGAAGCTTCTGTCCGATCTGCACATCTTCTGGATCAACCTTAATCACATCCAACTGATTAATTAGATTGGCATACTCCGGGCGGAAATTCAGCAAAGCCTGAATGGAATTCCTGGAACAATTTACCGCCCTCTCCTCTAAGTATTCACCGACAGAATAGAACAACATGACTGCAACTGCTTCCGGCAAGGCATTAATTGCAATTGCCCCGACGGTAGCCAAAGACATAAGAAAGTTCTCATCAAAGATTTGTCCCCTGAAGATATTGCGTACAGCTTTTGCTAGTACTTTGTAGCCTACAATAAAATAAGCCGAGAAATAAACTAAAGACTCCAGAACTACCCAAGAACTATTTTTCCAACGCCACTCAAAAAATAATCCCCCTGCAAATAACGCACAAGCAGTCATAATTCTCGCAAGTCTCCATTGATTTTCCTTATACACAGCATCAGTATTGTCCAGAGTCCCCACTTGTTGCTTCGATCGAATCGGTACGAGCTTAACTCCCGCCTCAATCCTCTCCATAATATCCTGAGCCTGCGCTATCCGTGAGGGGAGCAAGAAAACAGTCTTGGTAGCATAGTTAATCGTTGACTCTCCCATTCCCTCTGTCGAACTCAGCGTTCTCTCCATTTTAGCCGAACAATTTGCACAAAATTCCCCTTCAATACGATACTCCACTCGTTCTTCTAATTCTGGTATTGGTTCCGACATCCTCTTTACCTCCTGTAAGATCTTAAACGCAACATTCATATATGATCATATGTTTACTTGTTCATATATAAAATAACACAAAACCCTTATTAAGGCAACCAATACATTACCGCAGAAAGCTATTTCATTTAGTACTCGATTTCCTCTCGCACCACTATGACTTTTTGGACATACAATCATAGTATGTACACTTTTACCATAATGTTCCACATCTCCCACACTATGCATACTATGCGGTATCACCTAAACAAAGGAGGAAAAACAAATGGCATTTGGTAATGAAACTATGGAAAATTGCGGTTTCGAAGGACGTGGAAGAGGTATGAGCACAGGAATCGCTGCAATTGTTGTAATAATTCTTCTTCTGATCGCTATGGGAATAGTATTCTAAGTGAACTCGTTCAACTAAAGATTAAAGAAAGGTGGAAATTTGTTATGCACAGAATGAATTATGGTCAAATGCACCAAGGAATGCACCAAGGAATGAACCAAGCATGTTACCCTCAGCCAGTATGCCACCCTTACCCGGTTGCACCAGTTGCAGGTTGTGGCGTCGGTGTAGGAGTTATAGCTGTTGCTATCTTAATTCTTATCGCCTTAGGTCTGATCTGCTAAAACCTTCTTATGAACTAGCTATCATCTGAAAAGGTGATAGCCTTTAATTATTTATGCTCCTGGAAGTGCTTCTACAAGGTTTGCACAATTGATTAATAGCTTTTCACCGCTTCTTGATTTACACACGTCAAGATATTTTCACAATAACATCAATACCCTAGGTAGACTGGTTTTCCTCCCTGGGGATTATAATAATCAGCATCGACCCCATTTCCTCGCTATTGGGAGCAGTAATCATAATATGATCTGTTTGCGCAGTTATGATAATACCCACAGCGTGAAAATATATGTTATCTATTGAAGTCATAATACTTATTTTGTCACCGACATAGCTGGCAGACTTCACGAGCATCACTGATTCACTACTACGATAGGATTGAGAATCAGAATTAACCTGTAGCTGCACAGTCATACCGATGAGTTTTTTCATGAGATTCTTTAATAATTCAAGGCTTTCAGGTTCCACAATTCTCTGGTTCAAATGGTCCTTAACTAGGTTATACATGCTATCAAACAACAATATCACCCCGTGTTCGTAGTATAGAAAATGTTTATCCCCTGGCGAACTATATGAGCCTTTCTCCACTTTTTTGTTTTTTAATAAACTCATTAAGATCTTCTTTTTTCACGCGCCAACCATGACCTACTTTAAATGCGGGAATTTTATTGTCTTGAACCAGGCGATAGGTGGTAACCTCACTGATTTATCAGTATTGATTAAATATAATGGTTAAAATGTATAATAGAAATCTAGCGAAGTCAATTTTTAATACTATTTAACCTAATGTAGGCCGTTCCTGCGGGGATTTTTCTATTTCCAGTCAATATCCTCCTACTTATGTTATTATAAGGAGAACATAATTCAATTAACCCTACTTAAGAATAAGAGGTTAAATAGATGAAGAATATACTTGCGATTGCCATGGGAGGCGCACTCGGAGCCGTTTCCCGCTATGGACTAGGGGTATGGATTTCTAGTAAATGGAACCAAAACTTCCCTTTACACACGTTCCTGATTAATATTGGCGGTGCATTTCTCTTAGGATTCTTAAATATATTATTTATTGAACGCTTTACCGTCAGCCCTTTCTGGCGTTTAGGAATCGGCGTCGGTTTCTTAGGTGCTTTCACGACGTTTTCCACCTTTGGTTTTGAGGTCATTTCCTTGCTTGAAGGAGGAAGTTTCTTTACGGCGGGCTTATACACCTTACTTAGTGTTGTCGTAGGGTTCGCCGGCGTAGCTCTAGGGGTAGGTCTGGCTCGCTTACTCTAAAATAATAATTACTATATGTTGACAAATGGACTAATTTGTCTTATAGTAGCCATAATCTGATACAGACAATTATGGCACATTCAAGAAAATAACCAGTCAGTATGCTGGTTTATTTCACGCCATACCGCGTCGGCACGTTCACCTAATAGCCCGCTATGAGGTAAACATACCTCCTTGTCTGACTTAAAATATCCTTCGCATCTTTGACTTGTTATTTTCTTTCATATGCCTAAATAATGAATTTCTCTTATCAAGAGTGGCGGAGGGACTGGCCCTATGATGCCCGGCAACCGATAGCGTAAGCTATAAGGTGCTAATTCCAACAGAACCCTAGGTTCTGAAAGATGAGAGTTGCGTGTCAAATAATATAACGACTGCTTCTCTCGAAGTGGTCGTTTTTTATTTATTATTAATTTAAGGAGGATTTAGTATGACTGAACAACGTCAACTCGGTTTTGAAACCATTTCCCTGCATGGAGGGCAAAGCCCAGATTCGGCGACGAATTCACGCGCCGTTCCAATCTACCAAACATCCTCTTTTGTGTTCAACGACACCGATCATGCTGCCAATCTCTTCGCCTTAAAAGAACCTGGTAATATTTACACTAGGATCATGAATCCCACACAAGACGTCTTTGAACAACGCATCGCACTCCTTGAAGGAGGTGTAGGAGCTCTCGCTACCGCTTCCGGCCAAGCAGCTGTTACCTACTCTATTTTAAATATCGCTCAAGCTGGGGATGAAATTATTGCCTCAAGTTCCCTTTACGGCGGTACCTACACATTATTCGCCTATACGTTTGCTAAACTTGGAATCAAGGTACACTTTGTAAATGTCGACAATCCAGAAGAGTTCCGCTCTAAAATCACAGATAAAACAAAAGCCTTATACACGGAAACCATCGGAAATCCGCAAATTAATGTTACCGATCTAGAAGCGATTGCCCATATCGCTCATGAACATGGTCTTCCCTTAATCGTTGATAATACCTTTGCCTCACCTTACTTGTGTCGACCAATTGAGCACGGGGCAGACATCGTGGTTCACTCCGCTACTAAATTCATTGGAGGACATGGTACCTCGATCGGTGGCGTCGTGGTGGACTCCGGGAAATTCGACTGGAACAACGGTAAATTTCCAGAGCTGAGCCAACCCGACCCCAGCTACCATGGCATTGTTTACACACAAGTCTGTGGTAATGCCGCCTATATCACCAAAGCTAGGGTATCCCTTCTGCGCGACACCGGAGCATCAGTTTCTCCTTTCAATTCTTTCTTGTTTTTACAGGGCTTAGAAACTCTTCCCCTACGTATGGAACGCCACGTCGAAAATGCCCAAAAAGTGGCGGAATTTCTCGACCAGCATGAGTTGGTCACATGGGTTAACTATCCAGGGCTTGACACAAGTCCTTATCGGACACTCGCCCAGAAATACCTACCCAAAGGGGCTGGATCGATCTTTACGTTCGGGGTCAAAGGCGGTCTTAACGAAGGGAAGAAGTTCATAAACAGCCTTAAACTATTTTCGCATTTGGCCAACGTGGGTGATGCCAAGTCCCTGGTAATTCATCCATCAAGCACAACTCACCAACAAATGAATGAGCAATCACAGCGCGTTGCCGGCATAACGCCAGATATGATCCGCCTCTCGATTGGCTTAGAAACAATCAAAGATCTTTTGTTTGATTTGGACCAAGCCCTTCAAGAAAGCCAGAAACGATAATTATGACAAGATAACTGCTGTCATCAATTAGTTCCGAAGTGGAGGTTAATATCCAAAATGCCAATTAAGATACCCGAACACCTACCTGCTATGGAAATCTTAAGCCGAGAAAATATCTTTGTGATGGGAGAAAAGCGTGCCTTTCAGCAAGATATACGCCCTTTGAAGATCGTTATCCTCAATCTAATGCCCCGCAAAGAAACAACAGAAACACAGCTCTTAAGACTGCTTGGAAATTCGCCCTTGCAAGTGGACATAGTTCTCTTGCATATTGAAACCCATTCTTCGAAAAATACTGCTCAGGAACACATGGACGCCTTTTACAAAAGTTTCAGCGAAATTAAAGGGCAAAAGTTTGATGGGATGATCATTACTGGGGCACCGATAGAGAATCTTGAATTTGAAGAAATAACATACTGGGAAGAACTTAAAACCATCATGAACTGGACAAAAACTCATGTCACTTCGACCTTCCACATCTGTTGGAGCGCCCAAGCCGGCCTTTATCACCATTACGGCGTCCCTAAATATCCCCTTGATGAAAAAATGTTCGGCGTCTTTAAGCACAATGTGAACAAGAGCGGCATTAACGGCATGCAGCTCCTACGGGGTTTTGACGACGAATTTCGCGTTCCACATTCACGACATACGGAAATCAAGCGCAGTGACCTTGAAAAACACCCTGAATTGGAGATTCTATCGGAGTCTGGTGAAGCAGGCATTTACATTGTGGTATCCAAAGACGGCCGACAAGTGTTCGTAACGGGGCATTCGGAGTACGATACGTTAACCTTAAAGGAAGAATATGACCGGGATATTGCCAAAGGGCTTTCGATCACTTTCCCTAAAGGGTATTTTCCTAATGATGACCCAACTCAAACACCGATCCACAAATGGCGGTCCCATACTAACCTACTCTTTCAAAACTGGCTCAATTATTACGTCTATCAGGAAACTCCTTACGACCTAGAAAAACAATAAGCTAATCAGTTCATTCTTTAGGTGCAAAAACAAAAATAGCGGGAATAATCCCATAACAATTTTTCCCCCAGAGTAATGCAAAATTGCCAAGAATCACAACCCCCTGTATTCCATTCGGAAATACAGAGGGTTGTCTGTATTTAACATTAATTAATGTTCAAAATAGAATGATGCGTATTAGCATTAGTGTTATCGACGCCACCCTAGACCCGTCTCAAGACAATTAAAAACAATGGGCATCTATGTTCACTTCCATGTAGTTGTGAAAAAAAGGAAGGTTATTGTTTCGTCATTATCATTAGCACCAAGTAATTTACCTTTATTTTTCTTCTTGGGTCCTAAGACAATATATGGTAACTCTAAGCCGATTTTTCCAACGCTAAGAAAAAGTCGGCTTAGTCGGTTATTACTGGGGGTGTAGCTCTTCATTAAGTATAAAAGTGTTCAATTGATACACTAATATTTATCCACAACCACTCCAAACGATGCGGCCTTAATATGAGGATTTCCGATAAGTGACTTAAGTTCATCCTTCGTACCATATACGACCGCTCCTAAAATAGGAACATTGGAGGAGTCAGTGTTTTGAGTAAGGACTCCTTCAGACTTTTTGTCTTTCGACAAAATAGGAACATTGATGGCATGAGTGTAGCCTTTGGTGAGAAGTTCATTATAAATTTCATTATATTTCTTATCCTTACTACTTTTTAATAACTCAAGGAGATCGGAGTAATTCACATGATCGCTCACTCCTAACACGTCATCTTCTCTAATAAAGGTAGACTTCGCGTCGTTTTCCTTAGCATCTGTTTTATATTGCTCTAGATCGCTCTTTCTAAAAGCGTCAACCCAATACCATGATTTTTTAACATTCGGCAGTATCGTTGGGATATCTGCTACCTTATATGGTTTATCAAAGGATACACCTAACTCTATAAGTTTATCGCGGGAGATCTTATCCAACTCGTTTAGGTCATTTTTGTATTGTTTGTAGGATATTTCCGGATGAAAAAAGATCATCTTCCTGTAACCATTTTCCCAATAATCAGTGGGCCATTCTTCCGCTATGCTAGGATGACCCTGAACTCTCCCTATAAAAAGTGGTGGGATTAACCCGAAAAGTGAAACCCTGTTTTCCAAAATTACGGGTTTACTT
>DASRMA010000258.1:0-9201 GCA_035648155.1 Desulfosporosinus sp. | reverse complement strand
TCATCTTTTCTCCGTTTGATCATTTCTTTCAACTTATTCATCCCTTTCATTTGTGTATTTTTTCCCTTTTGGCCTAATGACTTTAGGACTTTTTTCCTATTGTTTTACTCATAATTATATTATCGTATGTTTTACAGCACGTCAATAGATACAATCTTTTCCAAACTTTAATATTTATACGAATTGGTGCAATGGTCTCTCTATGCACTTATGAACTTATTCCAAATATATGCCCTACTTCTATAATTCCTATAAAATAAGGAAGTTTAAAATGTCCTCTATAAAACAATTCCACAAAAAAGGAGAATAACGTAAGAATTAAGGCTATTTCGATTAGGGGTTAGCCCACAAATTGTCCCGCAGTCATTAACTGATTATTAACGTTCCACTCTTGAATGGAGGCTCTCCATTGAATTCCCCTGTTCATCAATGGCAAAAACATCCGCACTAAAATTAGTATGGGAATAAACAACAACTGCCCCATTATAGTATGAGTTGAGGCTCCAAACTGCATTGTTATTAGAAAAAACATAAACTGCTCGAGTGGCTGACCTATTCCCTGGCACACCTGTCCCCACACCGGTTATATTTGTAATAGGATTACTCATACGATTACCCGTACTACTAAATGTCGTCGTCAAGGAAGTTGCGATATTAGCTGTAGAGGGCATTCCTGAAATAGCGATAACAACCGATCTAATATTGGTTTCAACCCCTGTGATCTTTGCCGATGTCTTAAAGTCTCCAAACTGTGGAATCAATGCTGTCGCTAAAATTCCGATGATCGCAATAACCATCATGAGTTCAATAAGGGTAAACCCTTCATCCCTTCTCCGTTCCACTATCTCCGCTCATCTCTCCTCTTTTAGAATTTTTCCCTTTCGACCTAATACAATCGTGACTTTCGGCCTATGTATTCGTGACTTTCGACCTATAGATTTATCTTACTTATTCTATCTGTCGTTAGAACAATCGTCAATGAAAAAATTTCAAGAGGGCTATAGTACATCTGTCTGATAAATTATCTTCCCATTACTGCTGTATAGTTCTCTGTAACCCTGGCATAAGCTTACCAACTTCGTCACAGCCATACACTATAATACTATGATCCGTTTGCACAATGGCGACAACTGCCCCTTTATAGCCTACCTGTTCTACTCCTGAAGGTACTGTTGTCACACTTTCGTCTAATACATAGACCGCTGCTGGTTCATCTACGATGGATAATGCAGTTGCCACACCCATCTTGTTGGTAATTGGATTGGTCATATCTTCAACGTTAGGACTTATTGAATCGCCGAAAAGAGTCGTTAATTTTGTGGCTACATCATCCGTGCTCTGCAGTCCGTAAATTGTCGTGATCACTGATCTATAGTTTGATTGCACCCCAGTAAGTTTCGCAAACGTTCTAACCTGATCCACTTCTGGAAATGCCAGGACCCCCACGATCGCTATGACAAACATAAGCTCGATTAGGGTATAGCCCTCTTCTTTACTATGTCGAATCATCTTAACTCATCCCTCCTACATAAAATGTTGCCATTTTGTAGGAGTTCTAACCTTTGTGTCTTCTGGACTATCTATAAAATTGCGCAAAAACAAAGAGAAGGAACACAAAGCCCTTCTCAAAAGTATTAGATAAATTCTATCTCAATTGGCATATGTTCAATCAATTTCTTCAACTCGGGCCAACAATGCTTCGTGGTTTGAATCATAACCTCTCCCAGTAATTTGTCGGTCGTGGTTACAATGCCAAGATGGCCTAAGCCCTCTACCAATTTGCAAAGCATTTGAATTTCTGAGCGGCTTACGCGTGCTTTAATGATAAGGTCAGCATCCGAATATAAGTTCACATCAAGGTCCTTCTGCAGTTCTGAAAAATTCATCTAATATTCTCCCTTAATCCAATTTAAAGCTTTTCAAGATTCATCTTTGCATAAATAATTCTGTGTATCTCTACCTCATGTTCAGTTGCTACATAGAACACCCGGTAGTTTTTCACAGGTAACATCCTGTATTCAAGTTTCAGTGATTCCATGGGTTGATATACCTTGCAGGAGTAAGGAAATTGTTGAAGTCGCGATATAGAATTATCGAGATTATCAATCAAATCCGATGCAGCTTTTGGCGCATTGAGTATATGTGTAATATAGCTTGAAATTACCATTAAATCGTTTAGCGCCAATGGAAGGTATTTTAGCTTATGCATTATCCGCATCCGCCTTATCAATAAGGCGAGCCCTTAACTCTGAAAATACTTCTTGATGAGAATATCGTAAATCAGTGGATTTAGCTTCCAATTCGGCTTCCTTGAGTTTGAAATAAATATCGCTCTCAAACAGTCTGCTTTCATAGGCTTCAACGCTCATAACAACCATGTCTCCATAACCATTTTTGGTGAGAAATACTGGTTCTGATGTTTCATGTACCATTTTAGAAATAGCTGCAAAATTATTTCTCAAATCTGAAACTGGTCTAATCTGTGGCATATTATCGCCTCTTCGTTTTTAGCATAATATTATCATAATTGTGCTAGTTAATCAACGAAGTGATAGGGATTCATTTAATAAGCTCTATCTCAAACGGCATCTCTTCTATGGCCTTCTTCAACTCCGGCCAACAATCCTTCGTCGTCTGGATCATGACTTCACCTAGATCTTTGTTCGTTGTCGTCACGATGCCAAGGTGCCCAAAGCCCTCAACCAATTTATCTAGCATCTGCATATCCACTCGTGCTAAGCGCGCCTTCACTATGACACCAGCATCTGCAAACTGAGAACTTGCTTCCCCAGTAGGAATCATCGGATCGTCCCCTTTACTCAGGTCCCTCGCCTATTTCTTCCCACTCTTCGCCCGCCGAAAGATGCTATACGGGAGAATTTCTCTTGGTACTGCCAGCCTTATCTTTTGCTGGGCATGGCGCGCGGCTTCTAGCGGTACCCCTTTCTGATCCCACATATCAGTAACTTCGAACGACCAACAAATTCCCTGTGGAGTTAGAACTTCCAAAACCTCTCCCCGCTTAAAGTGGTTCCGTTGCTCGATCCAGGCGGAGTTTTCCTGCGCTGCGCAGTTTACCGCTTTCTCCTCACTCAACCATACCCCGACGAAATCATAATCCCTGACATAGTGCGAGGACTCTAAGTTGTGTGATTCTGGCCCCGGTTTACCAAAGAGAAATCCTGCGGAATAATCCCGGTGGCTGACCTTATCCATCTCTGCTAACCACTCCGGCAGCTTCTTCTGAAAGGCTTCCTCCCCCTGATCCCACAACGTATCAATTGCATCTCTATAAACCTTTACTGTACTGGCGACATACTGAGGGCTTTTCATCCGCCCTTCGATCTTAAAGCTATCGAGCTCGATTTCCTTTAACAAAGGCAGATGAGGCAACAAGCATAAATCATGAGAGTTAAAGACATAGGTCCCACGTTCATCCTCCTCAATAGGGAGGTTTTGATTGGGACGCTTTTCCTCCACAAGACTATATCCCCAGCGGCAAGGCTGGGTACACTCCCCTCGGTTGGCATCTCGTCCGGTCAAATAGTTACTCAATAAACACCTTCCAGAATAGGACATGCACATCGCTCCATGGATAAAGATCTCCAAACCTCCGTCCACCTTGGAACGCACAGCACGTAGTTCCTCGAGGGTTAGTTCCCGGGCAAGGACGACCCTTTTGATGCCTTGCTTTAACCAAAATCCCACGGAGTACGAATTTGTATTGTTTGCTTGAGTGCTCAAATGGAGCGGTAAACGAGGAGCTACTTCCTGAGCTAAAGCAATGATCCCAGGATCAGATACAATAGCCCCGTCCACACCGAGCCCTTCTAACTGCTTCAGATAAGCCGGCAGTTCGTCGAAATCCGCCTCATGGGCAAAGATGTTTACCGTCACATAGAGTTTCTTTCCCAACCCATGCGTCCAGGACACGGCTTTTTCCATTTCCTCTAAGCTAAAATTCCCGGCATAAGCCCGCAGGCCAAACGCCTGCCCACCCATATAAACCGCATCGGCTCCGTAAGCCAGCGCGTATTTTAACTTTTCCCAATCTCCCGCAGGAGCTAACAATTCTGGTTTTCTCATAACGATTCCCCTTACGTCTACTTAGCCTTATGAACGAAAATAATATAAGTATAATTCATAACAGCTCAATCTCTGTAGTTTATCATATATAAAGGAAACTTAAGCAACTAGTTTTCAGCATGATAATAAGTGATCACCAAAACTACGACATTTTTTGCAGGCTTTGGACATTTAGTGGTATGATAATCAAGTTACTTGGTTCAAAGACAATAAGGAGGGCCTTTCACAATGACCGACCAATTATCCTATCATGGAACTGAGGATTATATAGTTTCTAATGATCTACAAAACAGTGTAAATATCTCAGTGGCTTTAGAACGACCTCTCTTAATTAAAGGAGAGCCTGGCACAGGCAAAACAGTCTTAGCGGAAAGCATTGCTCGTTCTCTTGGTCTGCGCTTGATTATCTGGAATATTAAATCCACGACGAAAGCTCAAGATGGTCTTTATGTGTATGACACAGTCCAGCGTCTCTATGACAGTCAATTCGGCGAGAAAAATGTTTCAGATATTAACCAATACATTAAGCTAGGCAAACTAGGTGAAGCCTTTGAATCAGACGATCGGGTTGTCTTGTTAATTGATGAAATTGATAAGGCCGACATTGAATTTCCTAATGATCTACTGTGGGAATTGGACGTTATGAATTTCTACATACCCGAAACTAAGGAAACGATCACAACGAAACAGAGACCTATTGTGATCATCACCAGCAATGCTGAAAAAGAACTTCCCGATGCCTTTTTACGGCGTTGTATTTTTCATTACATTGACTTTCCCGACAAAGAAATGATGGAAGATATTGTTCACGTCCATTTTCCTAAATTGGAAGCGAACTTACTTGCGGAAGCTCTCAAATCGTTTTATTGGTTGCGTACTGTCTCAGGTTTGCAGAAAAAACCTAGCACCAGCGAACTTCTCGATTGGATTCAAGCCTTGACCATTGGGGGTATCGAGTCCACTAAGATTGCTGAGGAAATTCCTTTCTTGGGAGCTTTATTGAAAAAGAATCAGGACTTTGATTTAACCTTAAGGCAACTCCATACGCGCGGGACAGAAAATCCGTCTCGGGCCAACCGTGGCTGGTAGATCATGTATACTAACTTTTTCTATGCACTACGTCATGAGGGTGTTCCTGTTTCTATCACAGAATGGATGACCTTAATGGAGGCACTTTCGGCCGGCTTAGCTGAATCAAGCCTCGTTGGTTTTTATTACTTGTCACGAGCTGTCTTGGTTAAAAGTGAAAGCCATTTTGACCAATACGATCTGGCATTTCAGAAGTATTTTCAAGGCATCGAGACCCCAGAACAATTATTAGATCAGGTTGCTGAGTGGATGGAGAATCCTTTGCCCCTAAAAATGTTCTCTGAAGAAGAACGCAACGAGCTGTTAGATAAATTAGGATTGCCCGATTGGGAGAGTTTAAAAGCAGCTTTGGAAGAACGTTTGCGCAAACAAGATGGAGCTCATCACGGCGGAAACACCTGGATCGGCACAGGTGGTACCTCACCCTTTGGACACTCTGGCTTTCATCCTGGTGGAGTGAGAATTGGAGGTGAGTCTTACGGGAAATCCGCAGTGAAAGTGGCCAGCGAGCGCAATTATAGAAACTATCGTAATGACAAAACTTTAGGCGTACGTCAGTTTGAAGTTGCTTTACGCCGGCTACGGCAGTTCAGTACACGCCTTGAAGGAGTTAAAGATCAACTGGACTTAGACGATACGATTGACGAAACCTGTAAAAGTGCCGGACGCTTAAAGCTGGTATGGACGAGACCCCGTAAAAACACCGTCAAGGTTATCGTGCTGATGGATGTCGGAGGTTCAATGACGCCTTATGCCAATATGTGTAGCCAATTGTTCTCAGCAGTTCACAAGTCCTCCCATTTTAAGGATTTAAAGTTCTTTTACTTTCATAACTGCATCTACGACCATCTGTTTTTAGACGCTTCAAACGACACCAGAAAAGCCGTCAAAACTGAGGATATCCTGCGTTCGCTCAGCTCTGACTATAAAGTGGTCCTGATCGGGGATGCAGCCATGGCTCCCAGCGAACTGATGATGAGCGATGGTAACATCTTTTGGGGTCTTGGGAATGATGAACCTGGAATTACCTGGTTACAACGCCTAGCTAAGAAATTCCCCTATAACGTCTGGCTCAATCCTCTTCCAGAAAAGTATTGGGACCGGGTTCACGGATCTCAAACTCTAATTATGGTTCGTAATATTTTCCCAATGTTTGAGCTCACCCTTGAGGGACTTGATCAAGCGATTAAGAAATTGATGGTACGAAAATAAAGGGAACCCCCTTGGGGTTCCCTTTATTTTCTACTACCAATTATTTTCTTTATTTTTGCCAAGACCTTATCAACTATCCTAAAACACTCTTCAGTATCCTCTTTGCTTACTATGAGAGGATCAATCGCAGGGTATCGAGTCTCAATATAGAACGCATTAACGAAGGCCATTTCTTTCAAAAACACATTAAAATCTTTGTCATGTATCATTGCCTTTTTACAAAGTTTTAGAACGTTATGTCCCTCCTGTAGTCCTCCTGTCACCTCTATAAGATAACCCTTAAGATATTTTTCTAAAGTCTGCTGGCAGTGAAAACATATGACTTCGTTGTCTGCACCATGATCAAATAAAATTTTTGCACTTCTAAGATTCTTTTGAGCCATTACAAACCATTCGTTGTATTTATCAGTATCAACCAATCAAACTCACCCCTGTCCTGTTAATAATGCCCGCAAATGTAGCCTGATCATCCTTATTATTTTGCCATTCTTGAGGGGTGTAAACCACTACATCCAAATCTACTTGATAATCTACCTCAACTAAAATATCTCTGACTATTTTCCTTTTATCTTTCGTTTTAAGAATTATACAAATATCTACATCGCTACTTCGAGTAACCCTACCTTTGACGCAGGAACCAAAAATAATGATGTCTATCGGGTTATACTTTTTTACAAGTTGATTTTTAATATGTTCTATTTCAACGTCGTAAGGACACATTCTAAGCACTTCCTTTACTCGAATTTTCAGTAGATCCGACATCACCGAACACCCTCACTAATGGTAATATCTGTTATAATTATACTTGCACTGGAGATTGAATTCAACCCCCTACTGGAGGTGAACGAGCAAAACCATCTCGCCCCTCTAGTTTCGCAAAATCTTTTACGCAACACCCCTTGACGAAACTCGTCTGCTATATTACAATACAGAAAATAATCATGCAAGACAATGATGAGAATTAGTAAGTCTTTTTAGGAATGTTTTAGCGAATCAGAAACGGTGAAAGTCTGATACACTTCCTGTAGACTGAATGGATCTCGGAGTCGTAATCCGAACACGCGTTAGCGTCAGTAGGTGATACCGGGAGTTTCCCGTTACAGAAACACGGATATCGAGAGGCTGACTCTCTGCATCTGCTTATTTGTGCACGAGAATCATATCCTACTCCGTATCTAAGCTTAAAGTATGGGCTTCTACTCTGTAGATCCCGTATGAAAAAGGTGGCATAATGGAAATTAACTTTCCGTCCTTCTAATGAGGGGCGGAAAGTTTTTTAAGATGGAGGCAGTTGATTATGAAAAAAGGTTACTTTGGTGAATACGGGGGCAGCTTTGTCCCACCTCAATTACAAACCGCGCTAGATCAATTGGAAGAGACCTTCGAAACGTATAAAGACGATCCAGAGTTTAACGAGGAACTCGACTATTATCTCCGTCAGTATGTTGGCCGCCCAAACCCCCTTTACTTTGCAGAGAAACTTTCTAAACAATTAGGAGGAGCAAGGATCTACCTCAAGCGTGAAGACTTAAACCATACCGGTGCTCATAAAATCAACAATGTCCTTGGCCAGGCGTTACTTGCCAAACGTATGGGAGTGAAACGGGTAATCGCCGAAACGGGTGCTGGTCAACATGGCGTAGCCACAGCAACCGCCTGTGCACTTTTTGACATGGAATGTGTCATTTATATGGGGGAAGAAGACACCCTACGCCAATCCCTTAATGTCTTCCGCATGGAACTATTAGGAGCCAAAGTGATCTCTGTTACGGCTGGATCGCGCACCCTTAAAGACGCCGTGGATGCAGCACTTGGAGACTTCGCTACGAACTACGAAGATACGTTTTATATGCTGGGCTCGGCCGTTGGACCCCATCCCTACCCAACTCTTGTAAAACATTTCCAATCCATTATTTCACGGGAAGCACGTCAACAAATACTCGAAGCTGAAGGAAAACTCCCCGATGCCGTCATGGCCTGTGTCGGCGGTGGCAGCAACGCCATCGGCATGTTCGCTAATTTCATCTCAGACTCGAAGGTTAGGCTCATCGGGATTGAACCGGCTGGTTTGGGTATAGAAACTGGAAAACACGCCGCTCCTCTAACTGCCGGTGCACCGGGGATCGTGCACGGCTTTAAATGTTACGTCATGGCAGACGAAAAGGGAGAGCCCCTCTCGACCCATTCCATTTCAGCAGGTTTAGACTATCCCGGTGTAGGACCAGAACACAGCTACTTGAAAGACCTCGGCCGTGCCAAATATGTGAGCATAACCGATGAAGAATCCCTTGAAGCCTTCCATCGCCTTTCTCGTTGTGAAGGGATCATCCCCGCCCTAGAGAGCGCACACGCAGTCGCCTACGCCCTCAAGCTCGCTCCCACCATGAACACCGACCAAATCTTGATCGTCAATCTATCCGGCCGCGGTGACAAAGACGTCGAACAAATCTACAATATGTCTAAGAAATCCAACTAACCGCAAAGCCTTTATTTTGTCAGTTGTCTAGCCAGTAGAGTCTTCTATCAGCTGCCTTGGATCTAACGTTCCTACCCAACTCAAAAACAAAATGCGTTGCTTGAGAATTTGTATCTCAACCAACGCATTATATTTCTTCATCAAACTCTTTAAATTTAAGTATGTTGCGTTTTTATGTCTTTATGTCTTTATGTCTTTATCACTACAGCGTGACTTATTTTTACCCAGTAAGTTCCATCTTTAATTTCTTTAAGCTATGGGACTTATACGCACTATAATTGCGACGAAGATGATAATCTACCCTATTTAAGGCTCTCTTTATCATTTTTTCATCACCT
>DASRMA010000257.1:0-4991 GCA_035648155.1 Desulfosporosinus sp. | reverse complement strand
TTATAATAAATAAGTACATTGAAAGTGATACTTAAAATTAATTTATGTTGTATAATGCCCACCATCCCAGTCGTACCAAAGCTTTAGGGACTTTTTGCGAATGTATCAGAATTACATAATGTTACATTCAACATTATGATTCTTGGCTCTGACTCCTCTATTGAACTTTTGGACGATATGTGTACATAACCCCAAATTATTTCCAGTTATTTTTACTGTATATCCCATAAATGGTTTGGATAGCCCTTGACTTTCACTAACTCTCCCCAAAATCGATGTGGATGGTTTTTTACCATACTACTTGCTTTTTGAGATGAGTCCTTTGCTCGGTTTATGGCGTTCTCATTCCGATTATCAAAAATTTTTGGTCGAAAATTTACTTTCTGTTTACTCATCGGATCAAAAACGAGTGTCACAGTATGCCAGTATCCTAACCAAGCTCTATTTGCTCGACTTGGATCGGATCAAGTCTTTGGTGAGTGAGGTTTATTCTCGCACTGGAGCTCCTGCTAGACTTCAACCAGAGATCGTTCGTTCCTTTATTCTGATGTCCCATTTGAATGAGTCGAGCATCTCTAACTGGGTTGCCAAGCTCAAGGCCGATTCCCTGCTTGCTCTGATGATTGGGGTTGCTCCTGATGCGGTACCCGAAGTCGGTAATCATTACGGTTTGATGGACCGAATGTGGTTGGCGAATCCTAATAGTCCAGACCAGGATTCGATCCACGCTTTTCGGCGCAAGCCCCGTAAAAAGCTTGCCAAGAACCAGAAGCTCCCACCACGTCACCCTGGCATTATTCAAAAATTTGTTGATCTCGCCTTACAGGATAAATCGTTTGAACACAGACCGGAGAGACTACTTCAACAAATATTTGCCGAAGTTGCTGTGAAGCCTTCTGCTGATGCAGGTCTATTGGGTAACACGAGCGCTTTGGTTATTGCCGGCGCTGGTACCTGTATCAACACAGGTGCCAGCCCCTATGGAGTCAAGATCTGCTCGTGCGCTTCACAGGGTATTTACAATTGTGAATGTCCTCGCCGCTACTCGGATCCGAGGGCACGCTGGGGTTGGGATAGTTACCACGAGACTTGGTTTTTCGGCTATACTGGCTATTTTTTGTCCGTCTATAATTCTGACTTAAAAACGGATCTGCCTGTCTATCTGCGCTTGTTGGATGCCTCCCGTTTCGATGGAGTTTCTGCCATCGTTGCGTTGGCTGAATTCCGTAAGCTGTATTCTGAGTTCACGGTTGATCTCTTTTTAGGCGACAGCGCCCACGATAATTATGCCACTTACCATCTTCTCAATGCCTGGCACATTAAGCCTATCATCGCCCTTAACTCTAAAAATATCGGAAACGCTAAATATCCAGGAACCATGACCCTTAACGAAAACGGAGTCCCCATCTGTTTGGAAGGAATCACTATGATCAATGATGGGTTTCTCAAGGATCGCTGCCGCATCAAGTGGCGTTGTCCATTAGCCGTAGGCAAAATTAAATTATGCTCTCACAAGGACCAATGCTCACCGTCTGACTATGGTAGAACCTTCTACACCAAGCCTAAATGGGACCTCCGCCTGTTTACGCCAATTCCTCGTGGTAGCAAACATTGGAAAACAGAAATGAAGAAAAGAACGGGCGCAGAACGGGTCAACAAGAGACTTCTCTATGACTACCAATTGGAACAGGCTAAAGCCGGGGGTAAGAAACGTTGGTCTTGGAGGGTGATGGTTCATTCCATAAACATTCATCTGGATGCCATGTTAAAAATTTGCGGGTTTAACTTTCTTGAAATACTGGATCAGCGCTTGTCATCTCTAGCAGCCTAAACGGCGCAATGGGCAACTTTATAATCTTGTAAAAGGCTTATCAATCGGTAGGTTAGTTTGCTATTTCCTTTTTGAGGGTATGAAGCTTCCAATCGCTACTGGTTCCTTCATCAGTTAACTACATTGCCCCCGAAACAAGATTCACCTCCCATATATACCCATGGAAATTAGTTTCCGAATCTACTCTATCCAGATAAATTCCCCAGGATAATAACAATGACCCTATCTGAGTTTGCTTATCTCTCGTTAAACTGGGGCTTTCTCTTTTCGATAAAGGCGTTCATACCTTCCCCCTGGTCTTCTGTGCTAAAGCAAATTCCAAAAATATTAGCTTCTATGGTCATAGCCCTGTCGATGTCGGTCTGCATTCCCTCATTGATAGCCATTTTACTAGATCGAACTGCCAGCTGCCCCTTGGATAGAATTTTATTTGCGATATCCTTTACATGATTCATCAGGGTACCTGCAGATACCACTTCATTAACCAGCCCTACACGCAGAGCTTCTGCTGCATCGATAACGTCACCTGTATAATGCATTTGTTTGGCTATGCCCACACCCACTAGGCGAGGCAAACGCTGGGTCCCTCCGAATCCCGCAGTTACTCCAAGACCCACCTCAGGTTGCCCAAATTTTGCATTTAAGGATGCAATACGAAAATCACAAGCGAGAGCCAGTTCACAACCACCTCCCAAGCAAAACCCGTTAATAGCAGCAATTACGGGTTTAGACAAAGTCTCCATTTTTCTCAATACTGCCTGACCAAATACCGAAAACTCACGTGCTTCAACCGTAGTTAGGTTTTTTAAATAAGCAATATCTCCTCCAGCCACAAATGCTTTTTCTCCTGCTCCAGTGAGAATTATTACTTTTATTTCGTCATCGACGGCTATCGAATCAACAGCCTGAGAAAGCTCCTCAACAGTAATCCTATCCAAAGCATTAAGGAATTTCGGACGATTTATGGTAATTATTCCAATTCCCGCTTCCTTGCTAAGAAGAATATTTGTATAACTCATAGAATTTAATCTCCTTTCCGCCACTCTCGTAACATTGATCAGTCTTAATTTAGAAATACATCTTCTCCCTCCCACGAATTTCTGTATTTTTAGCACTTCAGACTTCCTATTCATCTACTACTGCAAACTTCATGCCAAGTATATATCGGCAGATTTTTCTGAATTTTCTAGCAAATAATAGATATTTATGCCATTCACTGGCATTCTGTTGCATATTTTCAACACGTTGTCGCTTGTCCATTTGATATTTATTATCTTCTGTTGCATTTCGCAACATTATCATTCTCTTATTAGGTAAATCCGCTGTCTTCTGCGCTTCTGGAATTTTAATATGTTCAAAATTCCTTAAAATTCCCTGCAATACTGCAACGGTTTTTTAAATAACTGTTGGCATCCTGTCAGGATCTGTTGCTGAAACGTGTTTTTCTCGTTTGGGCAAAAAAAGGCCCCTTTCCCGGGGTCTCGCACGGATGCCTTGGTATTCATTTGCATCTGGATATTTATCAGAGGTAAGTTCTCTAACTTCAATCAGACCCAAACACTTACTCTACCCCAATATGTTTACTTTGAGAAATTCTATATTTGGCAGCTTTTCTTACAACGGTTGAAGCATCCACTCCTAGTTTACTAGCCATTTCACGAGTAGTTCCATAGCAAGAATAGGCCAGTTCAAGTATCTGTCTTTCTACACTTTCAACTGCCTCCTTTAGGGGAATTATGCCTGTAACTGAGACTTCCGGATGAGTTTGCTCAAGAGTCATTTTTTTCAGATGCAACGGCAGGTCTTCATAAGACAGGATATTCCTGGGAGTAATAACCATCAGCCTCTCAACCAGATTCTCCAGCTCTCTTACATTACCGGGCCAGTCATATTTCATGAGAACATCAATTACATTTGGAGACAATTTTTTATTCATGTTATACTTGTTATTTCAACCATAAGGTAAAAACCACGGACTTCAGTCCGTAAAGCTTCTAGCTTACCGTCCTTCGGGAGCCACGTCGTTCCCAGACTTTAGTCTGCACGCTTTAGTCGGCTTTAGCCGAAACCAGCGACTTCCAGTCGCAACGTCAACCCCTGTACTTCAGTGCAGGGTTGTTTAGTAATTAAATGAATAAAATGTGCCACTAGAGCAGGAATCTCTTCTTTTCTTTCCCTCAAAGCCGGAACCTCAACAGGAATTACATTTAATCGATAATAAAGGTCTTCACGGAATTCCTTCTTCTCTATCATCTCAAGGATATCCCTGTTGGTGGCAGCGAGAATGCGCACATCCACTGTGATAGATTTTTCTCCCCCTATCCGGAAGATCTCTTTGCTCTGTAATACACGCAGTAATTTCACCTGCAGGGCAAGAGGCATCTCAGCTATCTCATCTAAAAAAAGAGTCCCCCCATCGGACATTTCAAAATAACCAGCTTTGCCTCCTTTTTTGGCTCCAGTGAAGGCACCGGAATCGTAACCAAATAATTCTGATTCAAGAAGATTCCCGGGAATAGCCCCACAGTTTATCTTAATAAAAGGCCGGTTTTTACGCGAGCTGTTGTTATGTATTGTCTCCGCAATAAGTTCTTTACCCGTTCCTGATTCACCGGTTATTAATATCGTAGAATCCACCTGAGCTAATCGCATAACTACATCGAGAAGATCCTTCATTATCCTGGAATTGACTATAAATTTTTCTGACCCCGAATACTGGAAACGCAATGCCTTCAGCTCGGATTCATAATGATTGCTTAATCCCAGAGCTTAGAATGGGTCCTAACAATTGAAAAAATGTGGATTCCGTGGTATTCTTGTCCTCCATTTTAATCTTCCTTATAGTTAGATTTGGACAAGAACTACTCCATCTCTAATTCCAAGATGGAAGACCCGTGGCTTTGCGTCCTCAGCTTTCGCGGAGTTTGCTATTATCGCAAATTAAATTTCTTTAAGGGGGTAGTGGCTTAGCTCCACCTGTGTTATGATACAAGGAATAAACTTCTATCATAACACAGGTGGAGCTGTAGAGTTGGCATTGGTACCAGGACGTGACTACCCAAATACATACCGAGGATTCGTGGAAATGTTTCCTGATGACACTGCGTGTGCGGCCTTTTTGATACGGTTGCGCTGGCCTGAAGGGTTTATCTGTCCTGCA
>DASRMA010000256.1:0-4888 GCA_035648155.1 Desulfosporosinus sp. | reverse complement strand
GATGTGCCTAAACTACTGTAAAGGAATTGAGCGTATTTGAACCAAGTAAGACAAACGGCCATCAGAACTAAAGACGCATACTCTGCGCTTTTAATTCAAGCCCTGAAAGTGAGTTTGCACCGCCTTAGACGTGATGAAATGTTATTTCACTATACTTGGTTCGCGCTACTGCTAAAATCTATCTTTTTCCTAGGCTTGGTAAACAGTGATGGAGTACATTTTAATTTATTTAAAGGTTTCCAACTTTTTAATAATCAACCTTTTTTCATGGTCTATATTTGCTTTGAAGTTGCCTTACTAAGCGTCGCTTTTCTGATGAGAGGTAAGCTTCATTACTGGGCTTTGGTGATCTTGAATTTGCTACTATCGGTTCAAATGGTCGTAGACTTAATGAATTTTAGGGCGTTTGGTAATTTTGTTTCTGTTTATGCATTGTTCCAATCATCTAATTTGGACAATCTCTCTATGAGCATTATTTCTATGTTGCGACCGGTGGATCTTGTGTTTGGGATTGACGTAATTTTTCTCATAGTGGCCGGATATAAAGTGGCGCCGAGGTTTAAATCCGCTGTACGTAGTTTTCCGGTTTTCTTATTGTTGATACTTTCCTCATCAAGTTATCTCTTTGTCAATCATCTGGTGGTCGACGTCTATGGCGGAAATTCTAATAATTTCTTGTTTAGGTGTTCTTGGGCGCCGAACCAGACCATGTCAAATCTCTCACCTCTGGGTTATCATATCTTTGATACGTATAACTATTGGGAAAAAAGTAAGCCATTATTATTAAGTGTTCAGGACAAAAAAGTAGTAGAGGCTTGGTTTTCAGATAAAAAAGAGAACTTACCAGTGAATAATTATGAGGGCAAGTTTCAAGGGAAAAATCTAATCGTTTTGCAAGTAGAGTCCCTGGAGAACTTCGTAATCGGGAGGAGTATTAATGGCCAGGAGATTACGCCTAATTTAAATAAACTGTTGAAACATAGTCTGTATTTTTCCAATTTTTATGAGCAAGTGTGGAATGGTACAAGTTCAGATTCTGATTTAATGACCAACACCTCCGTTTATCCAGTGCGTGAGGGATCGACTTTCTTTCGGTTCCCGGGTAATACTTACAATTCGTTGCCTAAAATTCTGGCAAGCCATGGTTATCATACGTTGGCCATTCATCCCGATAAGGGAGGGTACTGGAACTGGCGTCAGGCTCTCACGTCGATCGGATTTCAGCGGACGATTGACGAAGGTTATTTTAATATGGACGAACAGATTGGCTTAGGTATCAGCGACGGAAGCTATCTTAGGCAAGTAGGGACAATAATCAAAGAGGAAAAACTACCCTTTTATACGTTTCTCGTCACACTTACCAGTCATGCTCCGTTTGATTTACCCGCCCAATATCGGGGCATGGACTTAGACCCTGTTTTAGGTGAAACTAAGCTGGGGGGATATTTTCAGAGCATACATTACACGGATCAACAAATTGGTGCGTTTATGGAAAAATTGGACAAGGACGGGTTATTGGACAATACTGCTATTGCCCTGTATGGTGATCACACTGGCGTCCACAAGTTTTATGATGACGAGATAAAGCAAATGAAGAACCCGGAAAGTTGGTGGCTGGAGGGGTATAACAAAGTACCGTTGATTATTTATTCTAAGGGGATGACGAGCGAGGAAATAAAGACGACGGGTGGGCAAATAGATACTATGCCGACCTTGGCTTATCTCATGGGTGTGGATCGTAAGCAGTATGAAGGCACGGTGATGGGCAGAAATCTCCTTAATACTGAGAAGGATTTTGTGGTTTTATCAAGTGGGCAATTACTTGGGACCCTTTCTTCTGCTAAGGAACGAGAAGATGCCAAGCTTGGGGTGGGAATTGCCGATAAATTAATTCGGAGCAACTACTTCAAATCCTACAAATAATAGTAAAAATCTTCTTTATAAGCACAGACAGAATGTGCTTATAAAGAAGATTTTTGCATTTATAGCTGACAGTATAGTCATTAATAGTAATCCTGATTTCTTGCGGAATTCAACATAAATCTGATATACTTATTATTTAGAGTGTATTTTTTATAGGTTTAGAACATCAATAGCTTTTTAATTATAGAAATGAGGGCAAGACCTTGGCACAGGCTTCACAACATATCAGGAATTTTTCTATTATTGCGCATATCGATCATGGTAAATCCACGTTAGCAGACCGATTGATCGAGTATACAGGCGCCTTGAGCAAACGGGAAATGGAAGCTCAAGTCCTTGATTCCATGGATCTGGAGCGGGAGCGTGGCATCACCATTAAGCTGCAAGCTGTGCAGTTAAGTTATAAGGCAAAAGACGGAGAAGTTTATGAACTGAATCTGATTGATACGCCGGGACATGTGGACTTTACGTACGAGGTATCCCGCAGCTTGGCGGCTTGTGAAGGCGCGCTGCTAGTAGTCGATGCGGTCCAAGGGATTGAGGCACAAACCTTAGCGAACGTTTATCTAGCTCTAGAAAATGATCTTGAGCTTATTTCAGTGATCAATAAAATCGACCTACCCAGTGCGGAGCCTGAGCGTGTCAAGGAAGAGATTGAAGAAGTCATTGGATTAGATGCCAGTGAAGCAATACTTGCTTCTGCCAAGACGGGAATTGGGATCGAGGAGATCTTGGAAAGAGTTGTGACAACGGTTCCTGCTCCGCAAGGGGACGATGAGGCGCCTCTAAAGGCTTTGATTTTCGACTCTAAATTTGACGCTTATAAAGGCGCTATTTCCTATGTTCGGATTGTAGAGGGACGAGTTGCCAAAGGCACGACAATGAAGATGATGGCCACTGGAAAAGTCTTCGAAGTGACAGAGGTAGGCGTGTTTGCTCCGGCTATGCGTATAGTAGAGGAACTAAAAGCGGGTCAAGTTGGATTTATCGCTGCCAGCATTAAAAACGTCAAGGACACTCAGGTTGGTGACACAATTACGGATGCGGAAAACAGTGCAGATAAGCCACTTCCTGGATACAGAAAGGCCACGCCAATGGTGTTCTGTGGACTTTACCCAGTTGATTCTAGTGATTATAACCGAATGCGCGATTCCTTGGAGAAGCTTCATCTGAACGATGCGAGTTTAGTCTTTGAACCTGAAACATCCGTCGCTCTGGGCTTTGGATTTCGGTGCGGATTTCTCGGGTTACTGCACATGGAGATCATTCAGGAACGTTTGGAACGGGAATATGACCTTAACCTGATTACGACAGCACCGAGCGTGATCTATAAAGTTCATACCTTAAAAGGGGAAGTTATAAGTATCGATAATCCTTCAAATCTTCCCCCTATCGAGTCAATTGTGAGTATTGAAGAACCAGTTGTAAAGGCCACTATTTTGGTTCCTGCGGAGTATGTGGGAACGATTATGGAACTCAATCAAGAAAAGCGCGGGACGTATTTCACCATGGACTATGTGTCCAAGAGTCGTGTAAAACTAATCTATGAGCTCCCTCTTAGCGAAATAGTCTTTGATTACTTCGATCAATTGAAATCACGAACTAAAGGGTATGCGTCGCTGGACTATGAACTTTCCGGCTACAAGGAAACAGATTTAGTCAAAATAGATGTCCTCCTGAACGGGGAAATGGTGGATGCACTGTCGTTCATTATTCACCGAGCCAAATCCTATCATCGGGGAAGGAAACTTGTAGAGAAACTTCGAGGGATTATTCCCAGGCAGATGTTCGAAATTCCGATCCAGTCGGTGATCGGGAATAAAGTCATTGCCCGTGAAACCGTGAGTGCGATGCGAAAAGACGTTTTATCCAAATGCTACGGAGGGGATATTTCCCGAAAACGCAAACTACTTGAGAAGCAAAAAGTGGGAAAAAAGCGTATGAAGCAAGTGGGCAACGTTGCAATACCTCAGGATGCATTTATGGCAGTATTGAAGATCGATGATTAGTAGATAGTTTAGGGGCACGATGCATCATGCCCCTAAACTATAAATATCAAGGGAGAGAGATGAGCACTTTATGCCTTCCTTATATATACACGTTCCGTTTTGTGTCAAAAAATGTGATTACTGTGCGTTTTATTCTCACTCCTTGCTTCATTCCCCCAAGGATCTTACCTCCGTGTATCTAGACGGGCTAGAAGTCGAAATGGCAAAGCGTGGTAAAGATGCCCCTTTAGGGGTATCTTCTCTTTTTATCGGGGGTGGCACACCGACGGCATTAAATAATAGGGACCTAGACCGCTTCATGACGATGCTTCATCGGCATTTTCAATTGAACCCTGGAGTTGAGCGGACAATGGAAGGGAATCCAGGAACGATTACATCATCAAAGTTAGAAATCTTGCGGCGCTACGGGATCAATCGTTTTTCGCTCGGCGTCCAGTCGTTCGATGACAGATTGTTAAGCGCTGTGGGACGACTGCATTCCGCCAAAGAGGCCCGCGAAGCGATCGGGCGTTTGAGAACCGCAGGCTTTGAGAATATTAACCTGGATTTGATGTTTGGTCTCCCTGGACAGGATATGGCGAATTGGCAAGCGACCATAGAGGAAGCCCTGTCTTATTCACCGGAACATCTATCCCTCTATGGATTAATGTTAGAAGAGGGTACTCCCCTCTATGAACGCTATAAAGAAGGATCGGACGAGAAAATAAATGGAATAGAAACGGTGCTTCCAAATGATGACCTACAAGCGGAAATGCATGATTGGGCAGTTGAACGGTTAAAACAAGTGGGGTATAGGAACTATGAGACGTCTAATTTCGCGCGTCCAGGCTTTGAATGTCAGCATAATTTAGGCTATTGGCGGGGGCAAGATTATTTAGGGTTAGGTCCCGGTGGGGTGTCTTGCTTAAATAGGGTCCGTTGGAAAAATATTGAAGAGGTACATGCTTATCAAAGTC
>DASRMA010000255.1:0-5350 GCA_035648155.1 Desulfosporosinus sp. | reverse complement strand
AGTGGGTGAAATTGGGGAATTATGTGTCCGAGGACCCCAGGTGATGAAAGGATATTGGCAGAAACAATTAGAAACGGCTGAAACCCTGCGTAACGGTTGGCTGCATACAGGTGATATCGGCAGAATGGATGAAGATGGTTTTTGTTTTATTATTGACCGTAAGAAAGACATCATTATTGCTGGTGGATATAATATCTATCCGCGTGATATTGAGGAAGTTTTATATGAACATCCCAAGATTAAAGAGGTTGTTGTAGCTGGGGTGCCGGATCAATACCGTGGAGAAACGGTTAAGGCCTATATTGTATTGCAGCCTGATACGGAAGCAAACGAGAAGGAATTTATTACTTTTTGCAAGACCAGAATGGCTGCCTTTAAAGTCCCACGCTATGTAGAGTTCAGGGATGAATTGCCAAGAACTATCGTCGGGAAAGTCTTGCGACGCAAGCTGGTAGAAGAAGAAAAAGCAAAACTCCAAACGGCTGCCACAACAGAATCTGTATAAGGAGCAAATAATTTTGCCCGTAAAAGACTGAAAATTCATAATTAATAGAAAGGTCCCTTGGTGTTTCACTACGGGGGCCTCTCACGTTAGAAGTCACTGGTTAGCTTGGTAAAATGTTTGAGGAGGTAGGTAGCTAAATGGACAATCGAAAGCGTAAAAGTTGGCCCCAAGATTTGGACCAGGACCTCTCTTATCGGCTAGGGCAAAAGCCATTGCATGATTACTTGCGGGACAATGCTAACTTGAATCCAGAGAAGATAGCGATCATCTGGTATGGGCGAGAGATAACCTATCGGGAATTAAACGATCTCAGCGAGCGGTTCGCAATTTTTTTGACGGTCTCCGGGGTTAAGAAAGGAGATCACGTAGCACTTTTTCTCACGAACAGTCCCCAATATTTTATTGCTCATTATGGAATCCAAAAGATCGGTGCAGTCGTGGGACCGTGCAGTCCTTTGTTTAAGGAATGGGAATTGGAGTATCTACTCAACGACATGGAAGCAAAGGTGATCGTGGCAGCGGACGGCCTCTACGATATTGTAATGAAGGTTCAAACAAAGACACAAATTGAACAGGTTATTCTCACGAATTACGGGGATTTTCTGCCATCTGAGCCTACCTTCAATGTTCCCACAGAGATTTGCAACCCGAAGCCCTTCATCCCGGGTGTTCACGATATGATCGCAGTGATTAATGATCTGGAAAGTGCTGTTCCTTTCGTGGACTTCAACATGAAGGACGTTGCTCTAATGATCTATACTTCCGGTACCACCGGTCAACCGAAGGGAGCTATGCTTAGTTATGAAAACGCTCTCTTTAAAACAGCAGCAGTAGCCCAAAGCAGTAAAATAGGCGCAGAGGATGTCTTACTTACTGTGGTGCCCCTTTACCATATCGCGGGGATGTTGTTGGGGCTGAATTGCCCAATCTATGCCAACGCCAGTATGGTACTTTTGTATCGGTTTGACCCAGTCGCTGTTCTACAGGCCATCCAACGCTACAAATGTACTTGGTGGTATAGTGTGGTGCCTATGAATCTTGCGGTAATGCAGGTACCCAATGCAGGACAGTATGATATTTCATCCTTAAGAACGACTAGAGCTACCAGTTTTGGAATTATCCTAACTGAAGTAATTGCGGAGGCGTGGTCTAAGTTTGCCAGAGGGTGTGAAATCTTCGAAGCGGCTTATGGTCTCAGCGAAACTCACACAGCGGATACATTTATGCCTGCTACTGCCGTAAAGTGGGGAACTCAAGGTATCCCAAACTACGAGACGGTCATTCGTATTATTGATCCAGAGACGGGTAAGGAAATGCATGTAGGTGAGATGGGTGAAATAGTTATCACAAATCCAAGTGTCTTCCAGGGTTATTGGAATAAACCCGAGGCCACAGCTCAGATTCTTCGTGACGGTTGGGTATTCACGGGAGATATGGGATGTTTGGACGAAGACGGCTATTTAATCTTCAGCGGACGGTTCAAAGAAATGATCAAAGTATCGGGCTATAGTGTTTTTCCGGAGGAAGTGGAAGCCATGCTAATTAGGCATGAAGCGATTGCCCAAGTGGCGGTAACAGGAGTACCCGATGCTCAGAAAGGCGAAGTAGTCAAGGCCTACGTTGTACTGAAATCTGAGCAGGGTACCCATATCACCGCTCAAGATATAATGGACTGGTCCAAACAAAAAATGACTTCCTACAAATCCCCGCGTTATGTAGAGTTTCGGGAATCCTTGCCGGCCACCGGCGCGGGCAAAGTGCTGCGACGTCTATTATCCGATGGCTAAGAAAAAAACTAAAAGGTTGTGAGAGCATTATGTCAAGAACAAGGCATCTACAATTCTGGCCTAAACGTCTAGCACAGAGCTTACCTGTGCCGAAGACCAGTTTATATGATAATCTTGCTGTCTCAGCACGTAGGTATCCTGATAAAGTGGCTATTCACTATTATGGGGGCTCTGTTTCTTATCGGCAGTTCCAAGATGAAGTTGATTCCTTGGCAGGCTTTTTACAAAGTAAGCTAGGGATTGTTCAAAATGATCGTGTTCTCCTCTTTAATGCAAAATTCACCACAGTTAATGATCGCCTATTATGCCATCTTACGGGCAACGCCGTAGTGGTACCGATGAGCTCCATGAATGTTACGGATGAACTGGCGTTTTATATCAACGATTGCGAAGCAACCGTGGCCATTGCCGGACAGGAGCTTTATGAACGCCTTGCTCCACTGCAAAAGAGTACTCTCTTACAGCACGTTATCGTTGCTGCCTATAGTGATTATGCGTCGCCCAAGTTTGATTTGGAGATTCCTGATGAAGTTGGTGCCCCTCGCCTTGACTTCGAGAATCCCCAAACAATATATTGGCAGGAGGCTATCAGTTTTGCTTTGAAACCAGGACCGTTAACTGTATCTGAGCATGATATGGCGGTTTTGCCTTACACATCCGGAACCACTGGCAGACCAAAAGGGTGTGTTCACTCCCATGGATCAGTTAATGCTAACACTGTTGGAGCATCTGCATGGACATCAATGACGGCCAATACGGTTACTTTGACGACATTACCCTTATTTCATGTAACGGGAATGCAACATAGCATGAATGCACCAATTTTTGCTGGTGGAACGATGGTGTTACTGACCCGTTGGAATAGGGAAATAGCCGCTGCTTTGGTTGAACGGCACGGATGTACCCACTGGGCAAATATAGCCACCATGGTGGTGGATTTTCTTGCCAATCCTAACCTAATCAACTATAACGTGAAATCCCTGGGGTTTGTGGGAGGGGGTGGTGCCCCTTTGCCGGAATCAGTGGGCGAAAAGTTGTTCCAACTACTAGGCGTGAGATATGCGGAAGGGTATGGGCTAAGTGAAACAATTTCCCAAACCCACTTCAATCCGCCCGACCGCCCGAAGTTACAATGCTTGGGAATACCATCATTTGGTGTGGATGCACGTATTATCGACCTCGAGACGTTGCAAGAGTTAGGTCTTGGGGAACAGGGTGAATTAGTCGTGAACGGGCCCCAGGTGATGAAAGAGTATTGGCACCGTCCAGAAGAGACGGAGGAGGCCTTTATTACCATCGCAGAGAAACAATTTTTCAGAACAGGTGACATTGTTAAATACGACGAGGACGGATATTTCTTTATTGTTGATCGCGTTAAGAGAATGATCAATGCTTCCGGATTTAAAGTCTGGCCTTCGGAAGTGGAGTTGACGATGTTCAAACATCGGGCAATTCGACAAGCCTGCGTGATTGGCGTGCCCGACACAAAACGGGGAGAAAGCGTTAAAGTTTATGTTATCTTGCATGAAGCGGAACGGGGTAAAGTTACTGAACAGGATATTATTGAGTGGGCTAAGGATACAATGTCGGCCTACAAATATCCGCGCATCGTGCAATTTGTGGACAGTCTTCCAACGTCGGCTAGCGGCAAAATTCTCTGGCGTCAGTTACAGGAAGAAGAAAGGGAAAAGTATAATCTGAAAGTAATATAGGAGAGGTGGAGTGACAGTGACAGTAAATACAGTGGCTTCGGTCTGGAGGGAATCGCCGGAGCACTTAATCCCACCTGATGTAAGTTTCCTTTATACTTCAGCTTCATTATTGGGTAATCGGCTAAACGTCTTCATCTTAGTAGTCAAGAGCAAATTGAGTGTGGCAATAACTGCCCCACCAATAAAGACATATTCGTAGCCCAGAACCGTCCAGACAAATCCTCCCAAAAATGGCACAAACATTGATACCATGTGATCAATCGTGATTCCCATGGACAGTGTAGGAGAAACATCCCCGGGGCTTAAAGCTATTTTCCTCAGATAGGTTGCTCTGGCCATACTCACTGAGGCGAGTACTTGATCTAAAACAAACAGAGCACAGATAACATATAGAGTCATGCTTCCTACACCTATATTGGCTAGTAAGCCTTCTGTAAAGGCATAGCCTAAGCAGATGAAGATTAGAAAAATTGCTTCTCCTGCCAGAATAAATCTCTCTCCGACACTGTCAATTAAGTAACCGATAAAGGGCTTAAATACAATGCCGATTCCGGCAATAATGAAGCTTAAGATGGCAAACGTAGCGACACCCTGCCCAAATACTTTAATGAGAACCCACGGGCCAAATGTAATGAAGATTTGTTTTCGAGCGCCAAAAAGAATATTCAGTCCATAAAAGACGTGATATTCTTTGCGTAAAACAAAGCGCTTTCCGGTTCTCTTTCCAGAGTGAGGGGTCATACTTAGAATGAGCATGGCTGAAAGGAAGTAGGCCGCTGCTGCGAAGGAGAAAGCCAAGTGATAGTCAATTTGGATAAACTTTAATAAGAAAGCGGTCGCCAAACTAGTCACTAGAAATACCGCAGTGTTCACCGAGTTGAGCTGTCCTAATCGCCTTCCTATATGTCCATCCACGGCTAGATTCATGCCAATACTGTTGGACATGGGCATAAACAAATGCTGGCCCATGCTGTAGACTGTTAGCCAGCCGATCATAGGCAGATAATCAGGTGACCAGAAGGCCAGACCAAGAGCTCCAAGCCCGCCAAGAAGGTTCGCAACAGCAGCCGTTCGTATATCTCCGAAGGCAAATAAAATACCCGTCACAAAGACAACAGCAAAACCTGGGAATTCCCGAGGAATTTCCAGCAGTGTTCTCTGGGTGATGGATAGGTGATAAGTGTCATTAAGAAAATTATTAAAAAAAGAAGTATCGATACTTTGAGCAATCCCTAAAGCTGCGCTGGCCAACAAGAATAATACAAAATCCCTTTTACCTGATCCCCACATGGTTATTAACCTCTACTCTCTCAAATGATATTATATAATTCGACCTAGAAGGTTAA
>DASRMA010000254.1:0-14252 GCA_035648155.1 Desulfosporosinus sp. | reverse complement strand
CCTCGTTTAGAGATCTTGTTTCGATCCCCATTGAATTTACCGGACTGATTGACCGAGGGATCAAGACCAAAGAATGCCGTGAGGGCTTTAGGAGAGTTGAAAAGACTGAAGTCCCCAATCTCAGCAATAAGTGTAGCGGCCGTAAAAAAACCAACGCCTGGTATTTCGTCAAGAAGCTCAATATTTCGCTTTGCATTAGCGGGGAATTCCTTGGATTTAATCATCGTTTTAACTTGTGCCTCAATGCCATTTAAGCTTGCCTGCATGTGTTCTATGCCATCGATATGAAACTTAATCTTAGTATCAAGCATTGAAAATTCGCTCGGCATAGAAGAAGCAAGCTGAGCACAGTCACAAAGTAGAGCCACCTTCTTAGAGGCCCACTCAGAGCCCTTTCGACTGGTTTTAGAGATTAATAGAGTGAGGGCATCTGTGTCAGCTTCACGAATAGCCCTAGGTGAAGGATAGTTCTTCAAAACCGCCAAAGCCGTTTTCCCAAAGGGCCCAGAGAACACGTTAAGGAATCCAGGGAAAAGTAAGTAGAGATCGGTACAAAGCCTGTTCTTCATCACAGTAAGCATATCTGAAACGGCGTAATACTCACGAGTCATCATACGAAGAACAAGGATTTGTGGTTCGGGCATCATGGAAACCTTAACATCTTGGTATTTAGCAAGCCTAGCGATGGCTTCCGAATCTTTATTATCATTTTTCACTTTTCTTAAGTCGAAATTCTTGGTAGAATGGACACACAAAGGGTTCAGGACAAAACCTTTGAGGTCATTCGATTTCAAGAAGAAGAGTGGTAAATGAAAGATACCCGTAGATTCTACGAAGTAGATGGGCTTTCGTTTTAACCGCTCTTCTTCTTTTTGGAGAATATCGAGTAGTTTGCGAAAGCCAGCAGGATTGTGATCGATCCTAAAGGGTTTACGGATCAGTTCTCCAGTTGGGGCTAACATAGCAACAATGGAGAATTCAGAGGAAACATCAATTCCGACCACGAAATCGTTAAGAAACTGAGACAAGGAAACACAACCTTTCGAACAGACTAAATCAGAGCATCCACTTAGGAAGAATGTCAAACAACCTTGCTTTTGAAACGGGTAACACTAAAATAGTGACCCAACCAGCTAAACATCGAATCATTCTTGTGGAGTGACACGCTAATTTACGGATAAGACCTCAAAAGAGGCGATCCAGGAGGTACACACATCTATCTCTCTGACAAGAATGATCATAACACGATGTTTAGTGATAGAGGTCTAACGTGTCAACTAATTGATCTGAACAATATGGTGTAAGTTATCAAAGAACGTTCGAGTTGGGTTTGAACCATCAACCCTAGCTCTATCTTACAAGGAGGTATAATAGGACCCATAGTCGACGAGCAAGCAACAACCGCTACAGCATAATCTTTGTCATACCCCGCCTCAACCATTGTTGGTATTAAAACAGAACCGATCGCTGAGGCATCAGCTGCAGCTGATCCTGAAATGCCAGCAAAAATCATACTTGCTAATACTGTCACCTGAGCAAATCCGCCCCGCAGATGGCCGACTAGTGTCGATGAAAACTTAACAATTCGGCGTGTAATGCCACCATTATTCATTAGCTCTCCAGCTAGAACGAAGAGGGGTATCGCCATGAGCGAAAATGAATCCATTGAAGTAAAGAATCGTTGGGGAATAAGTTCTATTGGAATTCTACCGTTCTGCAATAAGGCGAATAAAGACGCTAATCCCATACTAAAAGCCACTGGAGTACCTATTATGAGCAGAATGGAAAACGAGACAAATAGAATTAGTAGCACTACTTTCCACCTCCAACTATTGATTTCCTTCCAACAACTTCATAAATCTTACCCAAGGAAAAGATCAACATGACCAATGCTCCGATTGGTATGGAAAAGTAAGCCCACCCTAATGAAACTTGCATCGCTGGAGAAGGGGTAGCAAGATTAATCATTGCCATCGAAAATCCTTTTATCGATAAAAATAATAAGAAGACGACCATAAGCAAGTGATTAATTACTACGATCGCTCCTTGAAATCGAGCTGGTAGTTTTTCAGTTAATAGATCAACGCCAATATGCACTCCCCTTTGAATTCCCAATCCACCGGCTAGCATGACGGTCCAGACAAACAAATACCGTGCAAGTTCTTCTGACCACGTAAAGGGAGCGTTAAATACATAACGGGCAATAACCTGGGCAAAAGTGATTACCACAAACACAGTGAAAAGTCCTGCAATAGTATATTCCAAACTGTTCTGAGCAATCTTTTTAAGATTCATTCGTAACCTTCTTTCTAAAGTTGAGGTAGGACCTAAGGTCCCTCCTCAACTTTAAATAATTCCTAATATTACTTTGTATTTACAATTTGATCAATAACATCCATAGCGTTTATTTTTTCTCCGTACTCTTTCCAGACAGGTTTTACAGCATCCACAAGTGGTTGTTTATCAATCTCAAAAACTTGTATGCCTTTATCTTGCATAAGTTTAGTATCCTCATCCGCAACTTTGATCGCCTCTTTACGTTCAGCTGGGATTAGCTCAGTTATAGACTCTTGAATAGCTTTTTGGTATTCAGGTTTTAATCCTTGCCAAATCTTCTCATTAATGACAGGTACTATAGATACCTGAATATGATCGGTTTTTGTTAAATACTTCGCAACTTCATAAAATTTCATTGAATAAATACTTTCTGGAGCGCTCTCCATTCCCTCTACAACGTTTGTTTGTAAAGAAGTATAAACTTCCCCCCAAGGAATGGGCGTAGGTCTTGCGCCTAAAGCTTTAATGGTATTAATATAAACTGGAGCTTCAGGCGCCCTGAGTTTCAGACCATTAAAGTCGCTTATAGATTTAATAGGCTTTTTAGTTGTAATAACATACCTGAAACCTACGAACATCCAATCAAATGGACGAATACCTTGGGTTTGTATTAATTTTTCACCCATTTTCTTAACAATTGGCCCATCTAAAACTTTCCCTAAATGGTCGTAATCTCGAAAAATAAAGGGAAGATCAAGTAGTCCATATTCTGGAACCAAATTAGATAAGTACGCGTGGTCTGCTAACGCCATATCAATGGTTCCAATTTTAACCCCTTCAATAATTTCGCGCTGACTTCCCAATTGACTAGCAGGTAATATTTGGATCTGTACCTGGTCACTCGTCTTCTTTGCCACTAAGTCCGCAAACTTTTGCGTATACACGTTTTGAAGACCATCAATTGCCATGTGGTGCGCTAACTTCAAGGTTATCTTGTCATTACTCGTTCCCTGTTTTGTATCTGGGGCTTTACTTGAACACCCTGTAGTCAATAAGGCAAGAACACAAACTAGAACGATGGAAACTAATACTTTCGACTTTCTTCTAAGAAAATTTGATCTCATCTTCTTATACCTCCTATATTGTTTCAAATTATTTATATTAAATTTTAAATACTTCTACCAACAGGAGAACCCGTGCTAACAAGTATTTAAAACTAAACGTCAGCATTAGCCTCTAACTATGTAGGCTAACTCCTATCTCACCAATCGGCAAGTTTATACCCATTTAAGGCCCTCAATACACCTCTTTCTCCATGTTCTCTTAGCGCGACAATTATGATACTTAAGTCGTTACTCCTGAATTTCTCTAAAAGACAAGTATGCTCTTGGATTAGTTTTAAACGAGCCTCTGGTTTGCGAGTAACATACACATCAATGATCTGTTCTGAAGCACGAAGATAAGTGTACAGCCGTTTTAATCTCTTGTTATGAGAAACATCAACAATTAACCTGTGAAACCTGTCATCATTCTCTCTAAACATTTCTTCATCGTTTATTTCTAAAGCAACGTGACATGATTTTATGCATTCTTCCATTTCTACCAAACAATCATCTGGAAAATGTCCTTGGGCTAGTTGCACCGCCAAACCTTCCATTCCAAAACGGACTGCCATCAACTCCTGAATATCTCTTTTGGATAACTTCGCGACGTAAGTTCCTTTACGTGCTTCAACTATGAGTACCCCTTGGCTTTCCAGTAACTTTAAGGCCATCTTCAACGGAGTTTCGCTAATTCCAAGTTCTCTTGCTATTTCCTTAACACCGAGACGACTACCAGGTTCATAGCCAGGTTTCATATTTAGAATGTTACGGTAAATGATTTCAGCACTCTGTTGTGCTAACGTTTGTTTGTTCAAGAGTTTAATTGTTAGTGACATCTCCACACTCCTAAATTTTCCTAATTTAAATATTATATCTGAGATCTTAGATATAATATTTTAGGTAGCAGCTGCTAATCCGCTATTATCTATAGATAACCATCAAATACTCTGAATTTAATTAAATTTTTCTCGAATTGTCCTCTGCTTTAACCATCTCTATTATGAATACTCTTCAACGAAATTAATAAATTCTACCGCAAACATACTGTTATCAAATTAGGTAATGACATTATATTCCTTTATAGCTTCAAGCAAAGCATTGATATTCTCAATAGGAACATCTGAAGTGATGGCAACAGAAGGAGATATTATATATCCATTATTTCTCCCCAGTACTTCGATGCATCGTTTCACTTCAGCTTTTACATCTTCAGGAGTACCAAATGGCAGAACCTTCTGAGTAGAAATCCCTCCGTAAAAGGTAAGATCTTTGCCATATTTCAACGATAATTCCTCTATGGGCATTGCCTCTGATTGCACGTTGTTTAAAACATCCAATCCCATTTCTATAAAGTCGGGTATTATCGGCCTTACATCTCCACAGCTGTGGTGTATAACAGGGAGACCTGCTTGTTTATAGACATCCCATATTCTCTTTAATCTTGGTTTGAACAACTTTCTCCATACAGCTGGAGATATCAGCATGCTATGCTGGCCTCCATAATCGTCACCCGTTCTTCCGCAAGTAACACCCATCTCAATATATCGTTTGGCTATAATCATTTGATAATCCGTTATTTTATCTAATAATGTCTCTGCAAAATCAACATTGATCATAATATCCGTCATGAAATTTTCGTAGCCTCTGAGTGCCCAACCTTTCTCAAACAAACATAAGACCTGGTAGGAAGAAACAAGATATTCATCTTTGTACTTTTCTATTGTGTCCTTAGCAAAGTCCATAAGTTTAGGCGAATATGGATCAGGGAATTTGTAGCTCTTATAATTGTCCATAGTCTCTAAGGGGTGATGACATAAAAATGTTCCTTCCTGCGTAGTATCCCATCCAGTACCCCATTCATCAAATAATATCTTTTGTCCACCTGTCAGTCTTTTTCTTATTTGTCCAAATGGATCGTTCAAAAAAGCGTACACAATATGATTGTCTAAAAATCCTACCAAATCTTCTTCACTTAAGTGAGTCATATTTAAGTGCTTAAACATCTTATCCAACCCAATTGGGGAAAAGTCAACCTGTACCGGGTGCTTTCCAACTGATTTTCTAGCTATAGCATTTAAGATCCTCTGCTTATGCGTCATTTCAGTCTTCACCGTTATTCCCCCTTGTAGGATATTTAATAGAGTTAAGAGTAGAGTTTCAATTCTCAAAAAACAAGCACGCCTTAGTCCAAGTTCCCATGCGGGAACGGGTTTATATCCTTGGATATATAACATATATTCGCTATCTTTACAAAATATCCTTCTTAATTATTGAATAATCAGCTAATTCAATAATCGCCATGTCCGGTTTTTAGTTTGTCTAAACTTTGCCTAATACGTGAAACGGCACAAAGGTAGTAAGTTGCGGGATGAAAATGCAAGCCAGTATAATAACGATCATGGCAGTCACAAAGGGCCAAATCATTCTAGAACCTTCCGAAAGCTTTATCTTAGCTATTCCACAGCTTATGAAAAGCAGTACACCAACCGGTGGTGTTACTCCTCCAACAAGCAGTGTCATAATGGCAACGACTGCAAATTGAACGGGATCATAACCAAACATGTTCACTACGGGTACAAATACAGGTGCAAGTATGATAAGTAGTGCAGTTGCATCTACAAAGAAACCCAGAATAAATAAAACAAAGGCTATTAGCAAGAAAATAACAGTACCATTATTAGAGATTGAGAGTAATGTTTTAACAATATATTGAGGGAATTGTTCTCTCGCAAGAATCCAGCCCATAATTTGTGCCGAACCTATTACATACATGACGGTTGCTGAAGTAATAGCTGAATCAACAAAAATCTTTTTTAATTGGTTAAGCTTTAATTCTTTTGTAGCAAATCCAACAATCAAGCCATAAACTAGCGCTACTACACCTGCTTCAGTGGCAGTAAATACTCCTGATAGAATCCCTCCGAGTATGATACAAGGCATTATTAGAGCAAGTATTGAGCCCTTGAAGGCTATCCATCTTTGAGCCATAGTAGCTTTTACAGCAGCTTTATAGCCTCTTTTCCTAGCTATAATGTATGCGGTTATCATTAATGCCAATCCTATTAATACTCCCGGCACAAATCCACCCAGGAACAATGCTCCAATAGAAATACCGGTAATAGAGCCGTAGATAATCATTAATATGCTAGGGGGTATTATTGGACCGATCGTACCTGCAGATGCTGTGACTGCAACTGCAAATGCTGGCTCATATCCATCTTTAACCATAGCTGGTATAAGTATAGAGCCAAGTGATGCAGTATCTGCAGCTGCTGATCCCGATATTCCTGCAAAAAACATGCTCCCCACAATATTAACATGAGCAAGCCCACCTGTAATATGGCCTACAAGTGACGATGAGAAACTTACAATTCTCTTCGTAATTCCGCCCCCGTTCATAAGTTCACCTGCAAGTATAAAAAGCGGTATTGCCATCATTGGGAATGAGTCAATCGCAACGAAAATTCTTTGAGGGAGTACGAGCCATGGCACATCACTACAGGTTACTATTGCAATTGCTGAGGAAATACCCATCGAATATGCAATCGGAACTCCAAAAAATAGAAGTAAAACAAAAGATATTACTAATGCTCCTAACACTTCAAATCACCCCTGCGCTTTTATTCTGTAACTCTTTATGATATTTCAAGTCCATGACTGCTCTTCGTGCTGCATTAATAAACATTAAAGAACATCCTATAGGAATAGCAAGATAGATATAGCCTAAAGGAATCTGCATTGCTGGAGATGTCTGGGTCATGGATTTCATGGCCATTTGTAAGCCTACATAACCTAAAAAGAGCGAAAATAGTCCTACAATTACATGAATTAATAAAAAGTAGTACGGCTTAATTTTATCTGGAACTATCTTCTCCATTATGTCCACCGATACATGCTTGCTTTGGAAAACGCCCACTGCTGAGCCCAAAAACACTGTCCAAACAAATAAATATCGGCATAATTCCTCAGACCATGATAGCGAACTATTTAGTACGTATCTGAATATTACTTGTAAAAAGCTTATTAGGACAAATCCTGCTGTCGTAATAAATATTATATTTTCAACTATGTTATCTAAATGATCAAATCCTTTTTTCATGAACAACTCGCCTCCAATGTTTATAATTTAAGATTAAAAAAACATTCGGAAAATAAGCCTTCCGAATGTTTTTTAATCTACTGGTTATTTACCCGTATTGATAACCTGGTTGATGAAATCCATGCCGCCTACCTTAGTTGCATAATCTGCATATAAAGGCTTTACTGCATCTCTGAATTTCTGCATTTCCGGCTCGCTGATTTCATTGATTTTAGTACCTTTATCGGTTAAATCTTTGACGAATTGTGCTTCGCCCTTAACAATCAAGTCTCTATTCATTTTTTCAGAAGTAATTGCGGCTGCACTTATAATATCCTGTTGTTCTTTAGATAATTTCTTGAATACGTCTTCGTTAATCATAAATGCTGATCCTGCATAGATATGCTTGGTGACAGAACCAAATTTACAAACTTCACTCAGCTTAGATGTGATGAAGGACTCAGGATGCACTTCCAAACCATCGACGACTTTTGTTTGCATTGAGGTATAAACTTCTCCCCATGGCATAGGTGTTGGATTTGTTCCTAATAATTTCAATGTATTCATATAAACTGGTGACTCTGGAGACCTGATCTCAGAGCTGAAGCATGACTTTACATCCCGCATGAGAGCAGGGATGTAAAGTTATATTGAATAATTTTTTCTCAAAATAGGGCTGGTAAAGCATAAATCTATATGGTATGGTAGTCTTGGAAAGGTAGGTTGGGTACCTATGGATAAGACTATCATGATATTTTCCGGAAGAACTTTCACATCTGAAGATATAGACCTTATCAAGTGGACCAGAAAACGATATCCACAACTATCAAGGACAGAATTAGCAAAAACCATCTGTGAATTTTTAGAGTGGACCACACCCTCTGGAAGAGCAAAATCACCTCAATGTACAGCCTTTCTGGTAACCTTAGAAGAAGCAGGACTCATCAAACTTCCACCGTTAGATACTTCAAAAATAAGGGTTAGGAATTCAAAACTACCGGAATTCAATATCGATACCACTCCGATCACCGATGAATTAAAGAACCTCATGCCGATACAACTTGAAATTGCGAGAGCAGGTATCAACTTAAAGCTTTGGAAACGATACATTAGTGATTATCACATGATCGGCGATAAACAAGTCTGTGGTTGTCAATTGGCCTACTTTATTAAATCAAAAGAGACGATACTAGGTTGTCTTCAGTTTTCGGCATCCTCGTGGGCCTTGAGATCTCGGGATGAGTGGGTCGGTTGGAAGGTCCAAGATAGATTGCAACGCTTGAATCTTATCGTCAATAACAGTCGCTTTCTTATACTCCCCTGGGTTAATGTTAAAAACCTAGCGAGTAAAGTGTTATCCTTGGCGATTAAACAGATTCAAGAGGACTGGCTGCGTGAATATTGTTATGCACCCGTGCTTTTAGAAACATTCGTCGACACGTCGCACTTTGCCGGCACATGCTATAAAGCCTCTAACTGGCGCTATCTTGGTGAAACCCAAGGCCGAGGTAGAATGGACACTAAAAGAGAGTATGCTCTCTCCCGTAAAGCGATCTACATGTATCCCCTCCAAAATGATTTCAGGGATTGCCTTAAAGGGATTAAGCCCTGCAAGGTGGTGAATCCCGATGACTAGAGCAGAAAAACGACAAGAGAAACGAGACCTTGAAAACGAACTAAAACGGAAAAAGTTTGAAGCACAGGGATTTACGTTATCCACACAGGATTATTATAAAAAACGAAACATAGCCAATAGAAAGTCTGGATACGAGACACCTGAAGAGGAAGAATTGGACCGACAGACCATTGCTGATGCCGCGCTAAAGGTTTATAGAAGAACACTGCCCATCCTCCTCAAGCGATTGAGTAAAATCAACGATCCGAGAGAGCCAAAGAAGATAAAACACAGTTTGACGGTCCTCATGATCTATGGAATCCTGATGTTTATCTGCCAACAGTCATCCTTGAGAAATGCGAATAAAGAAATGAGCACGGCTATATTTTTCAAGAATATGCTAGCGATGTTTCCGGACTTTAAAACGATGCCGCATGCGGATACCTTAAGCAGGCTCTTGGAGAGAATCAACGTGGGTGAAATCGAAGAAAGTATCCATGAGCTCTTTGAGCAGTTGGTTAAAAAAAAGAAATTTAAGAATCATCTGATTAATAAGCACTACGTCATAGCTATCGACGGAACCCAGAAATTCTTGAGGACTGAACAATGGACTAAAGAAGCACTGGAAAAGCATGTTGGTAAAGATAAACACGGAATATACTATGTTTATGTGCTAGAAGCCGTCGTCATTTTTGAAAATGGGATGACTTTACCCCTCATGAGTGAGTTTCTAAACAACGAAGAATATAGGGATTTTCAATCTGACAAACAAGATTGTGAACGTAAAGCGTTTTACCGATTAGCTGAAAGAATCAAAAAACGCTTTCCCAAGCTTAAGATTTCCATTACCATGGATGGACTCTACGCATGTGGACCCGTTATAAAAATCTGCCGCGAGTATGGTTGGGACTATATGCTTGTCTTCAAAGAAGGATCTATGAAGGATGCTTGGCGAGAAAGTATGGGTCTTATTGGGCTTACGCCGGAGAATGTACTGAAGCGTCATTGCGGGGGGCGAAAACAAGAATATCGGTGGATTAATGAAGTTGAGTATAACTATGGTAATAACGGTCGATGTAAAGAAATACTCAATGTTGTGGTATGTGAAGAAAATTGGGAAGAAACAAGTCGAATTACGGGTAAAACTACCTCCAACTCAACACGATATGTTTGGATATCAAGAAAAGAGATTACAAAAACTAATGTAGAAACTCGCTGTTTTGAGATAGGTCGCTATCGTTGGAAAATCGAAAATAACTTTCAGATCATGAAACATCAAGGCTATAAGTATGAACACTGTTTTTCCTACGACTGGAATACAATGATGGGTTTCCACTATCTAATGCAAATTGGACGATTCATCAATGTTTTGTTAACACATAGTGAGCTTCTCGATAAGAAGGTGACCGTACTAGGAATTAACGGCTTGTTAGCGTTTATCTTTAAAGCATTTACAGCAGGAGTACTGGATTTAGACCAAATAGCATCCATAGTCAATGGTGAAAGTTACCAGTGGCGATTAGCAAGTTAGAATCACTAATATATTAGGAATGCTACATTCAAATAAATTGAAAGACCCTTTTTAGGGTTTGTTTGTCGTAGAATGCCTTAAGCTTTCAGATAGATCAGTCTTTGCGAAGTGAGGTAGAGCTATGCAATCATTATTATTTGAGTTGGAATATTGCCAATGATATTTTTCAGATCGGTGTAATAATGAAGATTACTTGTCGATAAATAAATCATGCTTCAGCTCTGACCTGATCTTTAGTCCCTTTAAATCTTCAAGTTTTGTGATAGGCTTAATATTATTCCAGATATAACGGAATCCCTGATCATAAAATGCTAAGGTTCTTACATTTTTATTCTTTAAAAGTGAGTCAAAAATTACTTTTCCGGCGGCACCCTCGACGATCTGATGAAGATGCGTATAGTCTCTTATTACATACGGGAGACTGAATACTGCAAACTTGGGTTCGAAGTTTTCCATAACTCCTGCAGAGATCCAGGCACTATCAATCGTTCCAAGTGTGAGACCTTCAGCAAGGTCCCTTTCATTTCCAAGCTGGTTTGCTGGAAAAACTTGAACATCAACTGCACCATTCGTTTTTTGTTTTACTTCCTCAGCAAAGCTGACCATACTCTTTTGCGCTGCGCTGTCCAGGTTCTGACCGTGCCCAAGTTTAATAACAACAGTACTTTTACTAGCTGTAGGCGATGGTGCTGCGTCCTTGCTACCGCAACCAATAACAACCATCGATGCAATAATAACCATTGTTACCAAAAATGTTAGTTTTCGTTTTAGCATTGATATTCCTCCTCCAATTCATAGCCTAAATAGTGACTGCAAACCGTGCTAGCTACATTAAAAGTTCATATATGCGTACCACGTTTGCGTCCTTGAATATATATTCGATATCCCTGTTAAATATCCTCCTCGGTTCAACAAATTATTTGAATAATTTTTCTATTCAGTTCATTGCCAAATATATATTAAAATCTGATTCAGCACGTGGGTCCGATCCGATTGATTCCAAACTCATGATGTCCTAAAATCTCAGCCTTAGTCAGTTTGCCGGATATAACTTCGCATACTTCAGCATAGAGACGCTCTCCAACATCTTCAATGGTTTCATCTCCTGTGACGATGGTCCCTGCATTGAGATCCATATTGTCGTTCATTTTTTCATACATAATGGTGTTGGTCGCTACCTTTATCACTGGTGCGATGGGCGATCCCGTGGGAGTCCCTCTGCCCGTCGTAAAGACAATAATCTGTGATCCTCCAGCAACCATACCTACCAATTGTTCAATATCATGCCCAGGAGTATCCATCCATACTAAGCCTTTCTTCGTAGGTTTATAGGCATAATCAATGACTTCCTGTAACGGTCGATGCCCGCCCTTATGCACGCAACCCAAAGACTTTTCTTCTATGGTAGTGATCCCTCCCTCGATATTACCCGGGGAAGGCTGTGCACCCCTTAAGTCAACTCCCATGTCCAGAATACTTTGTTCCATTCGGTTTATGACTTGGAATACTCTCTGTCTTACCTTATCATCCACACTACGTTCTGCTAACAAATGCTCAGCACCAATAAGTTCAGTGGTTTCAGCCAAAATGACGGTTCCTCCATCATCCACTATTTTATCACTGCAATACCCTAAGGCTGGATTAGCGGATATACCTGAACAGGCGTCAGATCCTCCACACTCCGTAGAGAAGATGATATCTTCAAAGCTTATTTCTTCACGGGTCACTTGGCTCGCTTTTCCAACCATTTCCCGAGCGATTTGGGCACCCTTTGCAATTGCTTTCAGGGTTCCACCCTCCTGCTGAATAATAACGACCTCTACATTTTCTTGGCCTGCTTCGCGAGCAGCCTCAGCCACTTTTTCCGCCGCGACCTCCTCGCATCCCAGCCCAACCACTACCGTACCATAAACATTCGGATGGGCAGCAAATCCCACGATCGTTCTAAAAACTTGTTCAAGGTCGGACCCAACGTGAGCACACCCGTGCTGATGAGTAACGCTCACTGTACCTGCCACCTGTCGAGAAATGTGATCAGCTACATGATTAGCACAAACAATGCTGGAAAGAATTAAGACATGATTACGAACTCCAACCGTACCATTTGATCGGCGATAACCCATTAGTTTCATTGTTTATCCCCCCTACCACGTAGGCTCTCAATATTATGAACATGAGCATGGGCTCCTTCTTGAATATCCTGCGTAGCAGCACCCATGACCTGGCCATATTTAATTATTTTTGTACCTTTTCGAATGATTTCCGTAGCGAATTTGTGACCAAACGGAATATCTTCCGTTAGCGTGTATATTTTTAGCTCCGCGCCTTCCCTTACCTCAGCCTCACTATTGGCTTCAAGGTTCTCGAGTGCCGTCGCGACGTTATCCAGCTCGGACATCAAAATGGCTCGATGTTTCATGGATAGTTCCCCCTTAATAGTTCAATATAAGAACCGAGTTCATCGGGTACCCTAAAACTTAAACATGACCTTGAGCATACTTCCAGCATCATTATCAAAATCCGCAAAGGCTTGTGGTGCCTGCTCAAATGAATATTCGTTCGTAATAATTTTCTCTAAATCTAGTTTGCATCGACTTATAAGATCAATAAGTTGTTCAAAATCATCTTTCACAGCATTTCTTGAACCGAAAATATTCAGTTCTTTTTTCTGGATGATCGTAAAGTTAAAGTCTAAATTCTTTTTACCCACGCCAATAAGGACAACTCTACCTCCAAAAGCAGCTGCATCAACACAGCTTTGGAATGTTGAGGGAAGTCCAACCGCTTCGATGGTTACATCAAATCCATCACCGCCAGTAATTTCATCAATCTTAGCTTTAAAATTCTCTGGGCTGTCATTCAGAAATGTCCCATCTACCCCAAAGTCTTTAGCATAGTTCAGCTTATCTTGAGCAACGTCACATACATAAACTTGCGCATCAAATTGCTTGGCTGCAACTGCTGCCAATATCCCGATCGTACCTGCCCCTATAATCAATACCTTTTCGCCTGCTTTGGGATTGGCACGCTTGACACCGTGATAACTTATACAAAATGGTTCAAGCAGAACCAAAGTTCTAGCGGAAAGGCCCCTGCTCTTATAAATTCTTTCAATAGGCATTGTTATGTACTGGGCAAACGCACCTTCACGCTGAACCCCCATTGTCTGATTCGTGGTACAGCAATTTACCAAACCTCGACGACACGAATAACATTCGGTACAATTAAAGTATGGATTCGCCGTGACAAGCATACCCTTTGTCAACCCATTACTGTTTTCCTCTATCTCAACAATTTCAGCTGAAAACTCATGACCAGGTATACGGGGGTAGGACACATAAGCAAATGTGCCGCGATAACTGCTCAGGTCCGAGCCACAAATTCCTCCATAAAGTATCTTCAACAGCGCCTCACCTTTAGCCGGAATCGGCATAGGAATTTCGCGTATTTCTACCTTGTTAGGAGCAACGATTACCATACATTTATTCACTCTTATTTCCTCCAGTATATAGCACTACAGCGTGACTTATTTTTACCCAGTAAGTTCCATCTTTAATTTCTTTAAGCTATGGGACTTATACGCACTATAATTGCGACGAAGATGATAATCTACCCTATTTAAGGCTCTCTTTATCATTTTGTCATCAC
>DASRMA010000253.1:0-3806 GCA_035648155.1 Desulfosporosinus sp. | reverse complement strand
TTCCACAAGAATCCATTTCCATTGAACTCCATTTCAACTAGGCCATCGTTTTCCTTTATATTTATAGAATAGATCGTTCTAATAGTAGGTTTGTTGCTATTTCTTGTGTTTTTAAAACTCTGGAAATCATGACTTCCGATGAGAACTTCTGAAGCTTTTTTCATATCAGTGATATTAAGTTGCTCAGCAAGGTGGTAAGTAAATTTCCTATTAAACACATTTCTAAATTTGCGGGTATTGATTCTATAGACATAGGTTTTTGATTTAACGTTATATCTTGCATGAAATCTCTCAGCAACATCTTCAATAGCTTTAGTTACAATATCTTCAGGTAAATACTCATATAAATAATCCAACATATCAGCTGTACTCAATTCACAGTTCGTATGGAAATTTGCGATGTAATTTTCAGCATGCACTCCTGCATCTGTTCTTCCGCATCCTACTAGCTGGATAATTTCTCCCGTCATCTTCGCTAGCACTGCTTCTATTTTACCTTGAATTGTGAGATCCGTCGCTTTTTGTTTTTGCCACCCTTTATATTTGAAGCCATCATATTCTATCGTCATTTTTAGATTTCTCATTAACTTCCGCCCCGCCTTTAATTATTTTCAGGTACGAGTTAGTATGTCTTACAACATACTAACTCATACCTTATTTACTGTATACATCCTACCATACACTCAACGAGGTTATTTGTACAGAGGACTCTCCTGAAAACAATGAGGGCGAATCCCTAGTGGGATTCGCCCTCATTGTTTAGCTTTATTTTTCTAGTTCTAGAATACCTTTTTTCACTAACTCTACAAGCTTTGGAACTGCGATTTCAATATTAAAATGCCCTACGAGAATAGTTTCTCATCTTGTCGAATCCTTCCGTTTCCTGTACAATGAGGTCATAGATAAAATATACTTATCGGGGAGGTCATTATGTCTGGGTCTTTTAAAGGGATTATAATTCTATCGCTTGCCTTTTTACTTATTATAGGGGGTATCGTCCAAGTTTTTCGTCCATATCCAATAGTTGAGGCAAAACCAATGTCTGAGAACGTTAGTTTACCAGGTAGTTTTTCAGTGAGTTTTCCTGAACAAGGTCAATCAGCCGTTGGTACGGATAATTTTGGTGTGATTGCTTCCTCTACCGACAAAACCCCGATTCCAATTGCCAGTGTAGCTAAAATCATGACGGCTTATTTGGTATTACAAGCTCATCCTTTGAAGCCGGGCGAAGATGGGCCTAGCATGGTAATGACCGCACAAGATGTCGCTGAGTACGAAGCCGATCTAGCGAAAGGTTATTCTGTTGTAAAAGTCGAAGAAGGAGAGAGCCTAACTGAGAGGCAACTTCTGCAAGGTTTAATGATACCGTCAGGAGGTAACATCGCAGACAGGTTGGGCCGCTGGGTATCTGGTACAGACGCTGCTTTTATAAAAAAGATGAATGAAACAGCTAAATCCCTTGGCATGCCCGCTACCCACTATGCTGACGCCCATGGTGTGAGCCCTGCAACGGTAAGTAACTCGGTGGATCAAATTAAACTGGCTCAGCTGGCAATGGCGGACCCGATCTTTCGTGAAATAGTGGCAATGCCACAGGCTACCCTTCCCGTGGCTGGTACAGTGTATAATGTTAACTCCATGCTTGGAAAGCATGGAGTTGTGGGAATTAAAACTGGATCCACAACGAAGGCTGGCGGCAACTTTGTCTCGGCGTCACCAATAGTTGTCGGAGATAAAACTCAATATATTATTGCAGTGGTGTTAGGCCAACAGACTTATAAATCCCTGAGAACAGCGCTAGATGAAAACATAAAGATTTTAGATCAAGCACGATCTCAATTAAAATTATATCCTATAACTCAACCTCCTGAAGGTTGGGGGCAAATCTCAAGTGCTTGGAAAAGTAACAGTGGTCTCAAAACTACTCAACCAGTACAAATTTTTGGCTATCCTGGCATGAAAGTATCGTATTCGATTAAACTCAATAATACCAAATTACCAATCTTATCTAATAAAGATGTCGCGACGTTAACAATTCAAGCAGGCGACGAGAAGCGGACTGTTCCGCTTAAAACTTCACAAGAAATTAAAGCGCCTAAACTTTTATGGAAACTTTTGAGATTTTAAAGCATGTGAGCAGTGCGCTGTGTTTAATACTCAACAAAGAAGGAAGAGCGAAACAAATTGTTGCGCTCTTCCTTCTCTGTTGAGTATTAATTCTATCCTTTGCTTTGCTAATTATAATAACTCCCCAATATAATCTAACACATCAATAGCCCGTATAATCCCTACCAGTTTTTCCCCTTCAAATACTGGTAAAATATTAATCTTTTTAGTCATCATGATACCAATTGCATCAGATACATCCTGTTCAGATTGAACAAAATCAGTGACTAGCGGGCGTATTGCATCTGCAACCTTAGTAGTACAGCTAATACATAAAGAACTTTTATGATAAAACCTGCTCCACGACATATTAAAAGCCTCGGCACCATCATAACTCATATTTTTAGCTTTTATAGCATTAAGTATATCTCGGACAGTTAAAATACCTGCTAGTTTTTCTTTGGTCCCTTCTCTGGTTAAGACAATCATGGAACGATGCTCTTTATTCTCACCAATATAGTTCTTAAGAGCGTTTATTGCATCTTTTAAGGTATCAGTATCATATACTACTGGGTATTCAGAAACGGGAACCATTAACGTATTAACTTTTTTTGTTCCAGGCATACTAAGTTCCTCCCTTTTTTACTTACTTGGTATTTTTCTATTAAGAATATAATAACACATTTCAGAGTTGTACAAGCACTATTATTATCTAGGTAAAGGTATTGCACAAAGGCAATTACTGCTATAATACTCTTAAGGATAGTCATAACTATGATGGAGGCGATCAGTATGTTTATAGTTGAAGAAGAAGCATTACAATATATCAAGCTCAGATCAGGGTCGGTGCTAATTGACCTGACAATAGCGCCAGCCGTAGGGGGATGATGTCCCAGTAAAGACGTAACAGTTCGTTACGTACCGAAACTTACTACCAGAGAACCACTTGCTGACGAACGACAGGGATATAAGGTTATAGACCAAGATGGAATCAAACTATACTACTCATCAAAGCTTAAAGTGAGCGATGGGTATTCTGAGATTATTATAAAACTAAGGAAACTATTATTTTTCAAATGGTTAGAAATAGAAGGGGCCACCCTAGCTCATTAATAGAACTATTACGAAGCACAAATGAGCTCGTCCGTGGACGAGCTCATTTGTGTGGTTTTCTGTTATGTTATGTTCTATAATTCTGTCGGACGTTCTAATAATGCCACTAGTAGATCTACGGCAGCTTCAACGTCACGTTTGTCCAGCATTTCTGCGGGGCTGTGGACATAGCGCGTGGGTATAGAAAGAACTCCTGACGGCACCCCTCCTCTGGATAAATGAATAGCTCCGGAATCCGTCCCCCCATACTCTAAAACCTCCCATTGGAAGGGTATATTCCTATCGGTGGCAACAGCGGCCATCCAGCGCTTAATTTGAGGAGAGGTAATCATAGAGTGGTCGAGCACCTTAATCCCCACCCCTTTTCCTAGTTCTACAGCCATAGGGTGTGCTTTTGGGGTATCCCCAGTAGCGGTGACATCTATAGCAATTGCCAAGTCAGGCTCGAGAGCATAAGCTGCCGTTTGGGCACCGCGAGTACCAATTTCTTCTTGAACAGTAAATACAAACGCTAATTCATGAGTCGATTTGGTTCGTTTAAGCGCTTCCATTGCTACAAAACAACCAATGCGGTCATCTAGCGCCTT
>DASRMA010000252.1:0-5190 GCA_035648155.1 Desulfosporosinus sp. | reverse complement strand
TACTTAACATAAGGCACATTCAAAAAAATAACCAGTCAGTATGCCAGGCTATTTTGTGTCATACTGCGTCGGCATATTGACCTAATAGCCCGCTATGAGGTCAACATACCTCCTTGTACTAGTCAGAAAGTATAACTAACGTTATATACTCTCTGGAAGCATAAGTGCAACTAGGGCGACCGCCGGCGCCTGCGGGGTCCCTTCTCTCCGTCCATGGCTTCAGGGACACTCGGCCATCCATGGCCACCGCTTGACGCTAACCCAGTTTTCTTTATCTGACGCAAAATATCCTTGGCATCTTTGACTGTTATTTTCTTTCATATGCCTTATCTCCTAAAAGGATACTACGCTATCTGAAGTGGGTCAACAGTTTGAAGCAAGTATACACGAGTATGAGGCGAGTTATACATTATACGTTACAAGGACACGATCAAATCGTGCCCTTGGATTTACAGTAAGTTCTTACTTTGCTATGACTGTTTTCGCTGGCCAACTATTCTTTACAAGTCGAGCAAATCCAATGACAACTGACGGTCCTCCGGCGACGCACAATATAATAATCCATTGCCAACTTTGTAAAGGAACGGTCTTAAAGATCACCTGTAAGGGAGCTAAATAAATGACACTGAGTTGCATAATCGTGGAAATCAGCACCGCTCCTACTAGGTAAGGATTAGTAAAAAGGCCCACTTCGAAGATACCTCGTTCTTCAGACCGACAATCGAATACATGGAACAACTGAGAAAACACTAGAGTAGTAAAAGCCATAGTTCTCGCACCTAACAAGTTCACCCCTAAAAAGAGGGCGGCTACGAATACTAAAAGTGTTCCAAGTCCGATCATCGTCCCCCTTATGGCTATTTTACTCGCCAACCCTCTCGCGAAAATACTTTCTCCCGGAGTCCTAGGGGGACGATTCATAATGTGGGGTTCAGCCCCATCTACCCCTAAAGCCATTGCCGGTAAGCCGTCTGTGACGAGATTAACCCAGAGGATTTGGATAGGTAGTAACGGAAGTGGCAAGCCCACGAGTGTCGCTAGAAACATCGTTATGACTTCTCCTAAATTGCAGGCAAGTAAGTAACGGATAAACTTGCGGATGTTGTCGTATATCCCACGCCCCTCTTCCACTGCGGCCACGATGGTTGCAAAATTATCATCGCCCAATATCATAGAGGACGCTTCTTTAGTTACATCCGTGCCAGTTAAGCCCATAGCCACCCCGATATCAGCTTCTTTGACCGCAGGAGCATCATTCACTCCGTCCCCTGTCATTGCAACCACTTGCCCACGCTTTTTAAAGGCCCGCACAATTCTAAGTTTATCTTTTGGGGTTACGCGAGCATAAACGGAAATATCCATGACTTGCTCGCTTAAATCCTTTTCAGACATTCGCTCAAGGTCTTCTCCGGTGATCACTCCTCTACCTGTTCCACGAATCATCCCCAACTCATGGGCCACTGCTTCTGCAGTTAAGCGGTGATCACCCGTAATCATGACCGTTTTAATACCAGCCTGGCGACATACTTTTATCGCCTCAACCGCACTGGCTCGAGGAGGATCAATCATTCCCAGCAATCCGACAAACGTCAAGCCTTCTTCAACATGTTCATCCAATGGTTCTGACTGTGATAACGGTTTCTCGGCAACCGCCAGGATGCGGAGAGCATGACGCGCCATTTCATCGTTAGCCTGCATGATGTGTTTTCTACGCTCAGCTGACAATTCCACGACCCCTTGAGCCGTAAGTTCCTGGCGACAAAGGTTCAGCACCCTATCGGGAGCCCCTTTGACATAGGACATACGCCCCTGCTTAGTCTTATAAATAACACTCATTCGTTTCCGATCGGAGTCAAAGGGTAGCTCACCAATTCGCTCTTGTTTACGTTCTAGTACCTCTCGCCAGACCCCTGCCTTGGCAGCAGCCACTAAAAGAGCCCCTTCTGTTGGATCTCCCTCAATTCCCCACGGTGCATCATTATTCCTTGATCGAAATAGACCGACAACTTGAGCGCCTTTCTTGGTTAACTTGGAATTGTTGCACAACGCTGCAATCATTAACGCTGCATGAAGAGGATCGCGTTCTTTCTCCAGTTCCGCTCCATGAAATTCCCCTTTAGGATCATACCCTTGTCCAGAAACGCTGATTCTTCGCCCATCCGAATAAATTTGACGCACCGTCATTTCGTTCTGGGTCAGCGTCCCTGTCTTGTCTGAGCAGATCACCGTCGCACACCCCAGGGTTTCAACGGCTGGAAGTTTCCTGATGATCGCCTTCCGCTTCACCATTCGCTGCACCCCCACAGCCAAAGCCACTGTGACAATGGCTGGTAGACCTTCTGGAATGGCCGCTACCGCCAACGACACTCCTGTAAAGAACATTTTATAGAAGTCTTCTCCTCTTAGAACCCCAGTCGCCACTACTGCAGCACAAACAATAAAACTGATCAGAACCAACCATTTACCTAGTTCCGCTAAGCGCTTTTGCAAAGGTGTTTCTTCGTCTTCCACACTTTGGATCATCCCTGCAATGACACCCATCTCTGTTTCCATTCCAGTCGCCACAACAACACCAGCCCCTCGGCCATTGACTACAGAGGTCCCCATATACCCCATATTTTGGCGATCCGCCATGGGCGTAAGTTCTTCTCGAAGCGGTAAAATACTTTTGACCACAGGATGAGATTCCCCTGTCAATGCCGATTCCTCCACTTGCATATTGACAGCCTGAATCCAGCGCACATCAGCTGGAATACGGTCTCCAGCTTCAAGAAGTACAATATCCCCCGGTACAACGTCCGCAGCCGGAATCCTTTGTTCTAGGCCTTCTCTCAACACACGTGCTTCAGGGGCGGTAAGAGAACGCAGGGATTCCATGGAACGCTCGGCGCGATACTCCTGAACAAAACCGAGAATAGCGTTAATAATTAGAATCGCTAAAATCGTCACCGCATCCGCAATTTCGCCAAGAAGTCCCGATACGACTGTGGCTGCCAGTAAGACCAACACCATAAAATCTTTAAATTGTCCCAGGAACAAAAAAACAGGATGAACTCCTTTTTTGGCTGCAAGGACATTTTTCCCAACCTCTAGTAACCTACGATGAACCTCTTTAACACTCAATCCTTTGCCCGGATGAACATCCAAGACCTTGGCCACATCAAGCCAAGGCAATACATGCCATGCCTGTTGTCGCATGCCTTTTCCTCCCTTTTCTTGCATCGTGCATTGTCTTCACTCAGCCTGCATCCCGCAAATGACTTTGTCCCTTTTGTAGTACATGCTTATTGCTTATTCCCAAAGACAGTGAAAAATGCCTCTTCAGAACAAGTGTGTTATACTAAAAACACTTGGAATAATGAAAGGAGTTCCCTTATGGCCTTAGACGGTGTGACCCTCAACTATCTAATGAACGAGCTAGCTCCGCAACTTATTGGAGCACGTATAGATAAAATTTTTCAACCGGAAAAAGATGAAATCCATTTTGTCTTAAGGCAACAGAAATCTCGTCGCCTCCTGCTTAGTACCAACGCAACTTCAGCCCGCTTCCATCTAACCGAGGAAAACAAGAAAAATCCATCCTCCCCGCCCATGTTTTGTATGATTCTACGCAAACATCTCGAGGGTGGTAAACTTGTCAACCTACATCAAGGCGAGCTAGAACGTGTCGTGACCTTTGACATTCAAAACTACAACGAACTCGGCGATTTGGTCACTCTACAGCTGCACTTGGAAATCATGGGTAAACATAGCAATCTCATCCTCGTTGACCCAGCAACTGGTGTGATCCTCGACGGTCTTAGACGATATTCTCACGCCCTTAGTCGCTACCGTGAGGTGTTACCTGGACGAACCTATTTAGCGCCTCCCTCACAGGGAAAACATTCTCCCATCGAGGATGAAGAACTGTGGCGAAAGGCACTTTATGAGGAAGATCTGGATCACCCAATAACGGGTGTACTGCTTGCTCGCTTCGCTGGGGTAAGTCCGGAATTAGCCAGAGAAATAGTCATTCAAGCAGGATTAACGACAGACATTCGCCTTGAGCAGTGCGGTGATATAGATTTCTCACGGCTTTTTCAAGCCTATCGCAGGTTAAGCAACCCCGAGGGTGTTCCCACCATTCAACCGTGCCTCTATTACAAGCCTGCCAACCAATCGCGTCCCGTCGCGTTCACGTTTACGCCCTTCCAACAATACCAAGAATTAAAAATGGTGAACATGCCCTCCTTAAACGACGCAATCACGGGCTTTCATCAATCAAAAACCACCAATAATACCTTAGAATCAAAACGCGGCTCTCTGCGAAAGATTGTCCAAGAACAGCACGCTCACTTTAGCAAAAAGCTTAAAATATATAAAGAAGCCGAGACTAGCGCCACATCGGGTCTTGCGTATCAAAAGTGGGGAGAACTCCTTACCGCGAACCTCTACCAAATTCTGGAGGGATCACTTGAAATAACGGTAGAAGATTATTATGACCCCTGTCTTTCTTCCATGACGATTCCCCTCAATCCCCATATCAGCGCGATCGACAACGCCCAGCGCTATTACAAGCGCTATAACAAAGCAAAAGCTACACTGCGTCAAACGAAACCGCTCCAAGAAGCCTCTCTCGACGAAGTGAACTATCTAAATTCCTTACTGGTTAGCTTGGATCAAGCGTCCACCCTTGCAGAGCTTGATGAAATCCATGTGGAGCTAGTCGGTCAAGGATATGTAGCTGGAAAACACGTGAAGGAACAGTCTGTTAAACTAAAAAAAGGCCGCCTCAAGGCAAAGGCTAAAACAAAATCTCCCAAGGAGGTTCCTCACCCTCGTGTCTATCGTTCCAGCCAAGGAAGAATGATTTATGTAGGGAAAAATAATGCTCAAAATGATTGGTTGACCATGCGTAAAGCCAAACCCACTGATCTTTGGCTCCATGTCAAAATCATTCCAGGGTCACACGTCCTGATTCCCCTCGAAGATGGGGAAGAATTTCCAGATGACCTTACCCTAGAAGAAGCGGCTGCCCTCGCTATCTATTACAGCCAAGCACGCGGTTCCTCTCAAGTTCCCGTGGATTACACCCATGTCAAACAGATCAAGAAGCCTAATTCAGCTAAGCCTGGAATGGTGATCTACGATCAGAACTGGACATTATACCTCACCCCTAAACCGGAGATCCTAGAACGATTGCTGGCAAAT
>DASRMA010000251.1:0-12917 GCA_035648155.1 Desulfosporosinus sp. | reverse complement strand
TAGGAATTGACATTATTCTCTGCGGAGATTCAATGGGAATGACTGTTTACGGATATAACGGGACAGTCCCGGTAACGATGGAACAAATGCTTGCCCATTCAGGTGCCGTGAAAAGAGGTGCCCCTCGTAGCTTTGTTATTGGAGATATGCCTTTTATGTCCTATCAAGTATCGGTTGAAAGCGCTCTGATTAATGCTGGAAGACTCATGAAAGAGAGCGGAGTAGACGGAGTCAAGCTCGAAGGCGGAATTGAAATGGTTGACCAAATTCGGGCTCTATTTCGTGCCGGAATTCCAATCATGGGACATATCGGGTTAACCCCCCAGTCGGTGTCTGCCATGGGAGGGTTTAAAGCTCAAGGAAGAGATGTTGAAGGAGCTCTAAAGCTGATTGCTGATGCCAAGACCCTAGAGGAAGCGGGTTGCTTTGCTATCTTGTTAGAAGCCATACCGCCAGAGATTGGTAAGATTATTACCGAGCGGGCGAAAATTCCCATAATAGGTATTGGAGCTGGGGTCTTTACGGATGGACAGGTACTTGTGGTACACGATGCTCTTGGCTTCTTTGGCGGGCATGTGGCAAAATTCGTTAAGCAATATGCCAATGTGAACAAAGTTATTAGTGATGGCTTAAGGGACTATATAGCAGATGTCACCGAGCGAACCTTTCCAGCACCTGAACATGGCTATGGGATAGACGCGGATATCCTTGAAGAAATTAAAAGTAAAATTTGACATCATGGTATGAGGTGACACATGCAACAACATCCTTTTAGCCTTAAGTACGGTCGTGGCGAGCTGAAGTTTAGTATTCCTGAGGAACAATTGTTATTGGAAATTCTGGGTAGAGACTATCCAGCCATAACAGACGTTACTGCGACACTGAAATATGCTATGGACCATCCTATTGATTCTCCACCTTTACGAGAAATTGTAAAACCAGGAGAAAAAGTAGCGATCACGGTCAGCGATATAACACGTTTGTGGCAACAAATGCCAATGGTTATGCCACACATAGTAAACACTCTTAATGAGGCTGGGGTTCCAGATCAAAACATTACTATTATCAATGTCGTCGGGGGGCATCGTTCGAACACGGAAGAGGAGTTTAAGGCGCTTTGTGGCGAAGATGTGTTCAAGCGCGTGAAAATCGTGAATCATGACGCCCGCAAACTTGAGAACATGGTGTATCTTGGAAAGACCAGTCGAGGAACTGAAGTTTCCATCAATAAGATAGTAGCAGAAGCAGATCGCCTAATTATGACCGGTGGTATTGTCTATCATTATATGGTTGGATACGGTGGTGGACGCAAAAGTGTTATGCCGGGATTTTGTTCCATCAAGACCATCCAGCAAAATCATCTATGGGCACTCGGCGCAGAATTAGGCTCAGGCTCTAATCCCAACTCCGTATCTGGAAAGACTCGAGGCAATGAAGTTCATGAAGATATGATGGAGATTGCTGGCTTTGTTCAGCCTGACTTCATCGTCAACATGGTCCCTACCCCCGAAGGGGATTTTGCCGGAATCTTCGCAGGAAACTGGGTTTCTGCTTGGATGGAAGGTACAAAACTCGTTGACGATATCTATGGGATTGACATCGATGGTTTAGCGGATATTGTTGTCGCTACAGCTGGCGGATACCCTAAAGATATTAATTTATATCAGACTGGGAAAACCATGGATAACTCAATCTACGCTGTGAAAAAGGGCGGGGTTGTCATCATCCTCAGTGAATGCCCTGATATTAACGAACCTCATGAGTTTACTCAATGGTTTCAGTATGCGACAAAGCTAGACATGGAGAAAGCTCTGCGAGCTAACTTCACGATTCCTGGGTGGGTAGCCTGGCGTGAAGTGGAGTGCGGGGATACTGCAACGTTCGTAATGGTAACACGACCAGAGAACGCAGAGCTGGTACTAAAAGCAAATATGATTCCAGCGACAACCATGGAAGAAGCCCTCCAAATCGCTCGTGAGAAGTGCGGAACAGATAAACCAACCTTTACAATCATGCCTCAAGCAGCCAACACATTACCTAGATTACGTACTGAAGATCAGCTCTAGGGATTTCAGTTAAACTCAGGAATAGTAAGTCTCTAACCGGCTTTCTCTGAGGGGTATCCTCAGTCAAGCAAATAGATTATAAGAGGAGAGGGATAAGTTTGAAAAATCTTAAATCCAAATTAACAGCCCTAGTCATTGCGTCGTCCATGCTATTACTCACAGGATGTGGAAGTTCTACTCCGGCACCAGCGGGTGACAAAGCAGCTGCTCCAGAAAAATTAGTTCTAAAGGCGGGAGATTCTACCCCAGAAGCTCACCCCTATAACTTAGGGCTCAAAAAATTCAAGGAAATCATTGAAAAGGAAACCAAAGGAGCTATTGAAATTCAAATTTTCGCAAATAATGCTCTAGGGGCAGAGCGAGAATTAGTAGAAGGTATGCAAATCGGGAGCGTGGATATCGTTGTTTCTTCCACAGGGCCTATTGGCGGATTTGTACCTGAGATGAACGTTGTTGACTTGCCTTTCCTTTTCAGAGACAATGCTCATGCCTATGCAGTTCTTGACGGCCCAATAGGAACAGACCTTATGAAAAAGTTCGAGGCAAAAGGAATTGTCGGTTTAGCTTTCTGGGAGAACGGGTTCCGTAACGTGACAAATAATGTACGGGAAATCAAAGTTCCTGCAGATCTTAAGGGTTTGAAACTCCGCACCATGGAAAACAAAGTGCACATGGCTGCCTTCAAAGCACTAGGGGCTGACCCAACTCCAATGGCTATGTCAGAAGTGTTCACCTCCTTACAAAATGGTACCATCGATGGACAAGAAAACCCGATTCCTGTTATTTATACCAATAAAATGCAAGAAGTTCAGAAGTATTGTTCTTTAACTGGTCATGTCTACTCTCCATCCCCTTTAATGATTAGTAAAATGACCTGGGACAAACTAACGGCTGAACAAAAAGAAATTTTCAAAAAGGCCGCTATCGAAGGTCGGGATTATGAGCGGGCATTAATTAAAGAGCAAACAGATAAGCAAATCGTTGAGTTAAAGGCTTCAGGGATGAAAATTACTGAAGTGGATAAATCCCTGTTCCAAGCAGCCACTAAGTCTGTATATACACAATTCGAAGGTGAGTTCGGAAAAGATTTGATTCAAAAAATAATCGACACTAAGTAAATAACCTAATACAACTAAGAATTTATGACAAGAGTCGATAAAGAGCGGTGACACAACCGCTCTTTATCTCTCATTAAAAGAGGTGTGAAATGAATACAATTGTCAAAGGAATTGATCAATTAAATCGCCTAGTGATTTGGATCATTGTGCTTCTGTTAGGAGTTATGTCTGCGGTAATTTTCATGCAAGTCATATTCCGATACGTGTTTCATGCGGCTCTCCCATGGTCGGAAGAGCTAGCTAGATATCTTATGGTCTGGAGCACCTTTCTCGGCGCATCCCTTGGCATACGAAGGAGAGCACTTATAGGAATGGAAGTTCTTGTAAAGGCGCTGCCTAAACTAGCGACACGCATTACCCTAGAATTGGTAACTGTGTTTCAAATTATTTTCTTGGCCGTCGTGCTATTTTATAGTATTAAAATGACTATGGTTGCCAACTCCCAAGTTTCTGCAGCGATGCTTATTCCCATGTCGTGGGCATACGTAGGTATTCCGATTGGAATGTTTCTGATGATCCTTAATACTATAGCTGTGGCATTAGAACGATGGGAAGGTGTTAAATAATGGGTACTATCCTTTTGGTTGGCTTAGGCGTATTATTCTTAGTCAATCTCCCAATCGCTTTTGCGTTAGGGGCATCCTCGACGCTAGCCATGTTGATCCAAGGAAACGTTTCCCTGATGATCATTCCCCAACGAATGTTTGCCGCTGTCGATTCATTTCCCTTAATGGCTATTCCTTTCTTTGTACTAGCTGGAAATCTCATGGGAGATGGAGGAATATCGAGGCGTCTCATTGCTTTTGCATCCTCTATTATGGGTCGGGTAACGGGCGGGTTAGCAATTGTTACCGTGGCTACCTGTATGTTTTTCGCTGCGATCTCAGGTTCGAGTGCTGCCACGGCAGCGGCTATTGGGACTCTTCTTATTCCTGCTATGGTTAAACGAAACTATGATTTAAACTTTGCCGCAGCCACGGTTGCTGCCTCGGGAGAGTTAGGTGTTATTATCCCCCCAAGTATTCCTATGGTCTTATTCGGGGTTATGGCGGGCCAGTCCATTGGGACTATGTTCATAGCCGGATTCATACCGGGTTTTCTCATTGCTGGAAGTTTAATGGCTACTGCTTACTTCATATCTAAGAAAAAAGGGTTTGTTGGGACAGAGAAGTCAAGCTTAAAACAAATCACTGCCACTTTTAAAGACGCTATGTTAGCCCTCTTAATGCCAGTTATTATTCTTGGGGGAATTTACGGTGGGATCTTTACCCCGACAGAGGCCGCCGTGGTGGCTGTCTTTTATGGGGGAGTTATCGGTCTGTTTGTTTATCGTGAGATCAAAATTTCGGATCTGAAGAAAATCTTCACGGAATCGACAATCACGACTGCTACCATCATGATCATCATCGCCAATGCTTCTACTTTCGGCTGGATCATGACCCGCGAGCAAATACCAGTCAAGATTGCCGAGGCCTTTCTGTCGATCTCTGGAGGCAGCCCTGCATTGTTCCTTCTCCTAGTCAATATCCTCCTTCTTTTTATTGGAACTATGTTCGAAACGTCCGCTGCAATCATTATTTTGACCCCACTCCTTTTCCCCATTTCACAATCATTGGGAATTGATCCCATTCACTTCGGGATAATCATGATTGTCAATCTGGCCGTTGGAATGGTTACTCCGCCTTTAGGAATCAATCTATTTATTACTTGTAACATTGCCAAGACAAGCATTGAAGATTTGACACGTTATCTGGTACCTTATCTCCTTGTCCTTATTGCCGATATCTTTATTATTACTTATATACCTCAGATTACCCTTTGGCTACCCCAATTTATGGGTGCAATCAAGTAGAAATGTAAAAGGAGGGATTAAAGATGTCAACTACTGTAAAATGTCGCGTCCTTCACGAGAGGGATAGTGTGGGAGTTGTCCTTGATCCGATTACACCTGGCGATCAGCTTAGTTATAAACTGCCAGGCAGTGACGAAACCCAAATAAGCGCACTCGAAGATATTCCACCTTTCCACAAATTTGCGCTCAAAAGCATAAACCGAGGAGACAAAGTCTTTAAGTACGGACAGGTCATTGGGAGAGCCACTCTGGCTATTCAAGCAGGCCAACATGTTCATAGCCATAACTTAACGAGTATTAGAGAAGATATTGCGGAATAATAGTGAGGTGTTCTGATATGAAGTTTAATGGATATCGTAGACCCGATGGTAAAGTGGGCATTAGAAATCACGTATTGATTTTGCCAACCTGCGTTTGTTCCAGCGAAACCTGTAGAATGGTAGCCTCTCAGGTCCCGGGAGTTGTAACCTTCACCAACCAAAACGGGTGTGGTCAGGTCAAAGGAGATTTAGAAATCACTCAACAAGTACTCGCTGGCCTAGCTGCCAACCCGAACGTTTATGGCACGGTACTAATAGGGTTAGGCTGCGAGAATAACATTCCAGACAGTATGGTAGAACTCATAGCCAATAAAACAAATAAACCGCTAAGGAAAGTGGTTATTCAAGAAGAGGGCGGGACGGTATCCGCGATTAAGAAAGCGGCTCAACATGCGCGGGAACTTCTCGAAGAGGCCTCCCAGGTGCATCGAGAAGAGTGCGATCTCTCAGAACTAATCGTGGGTACAGAATGTGGAGGATCTGATCCTACTTCAGGTATCGGATCGAATCCTGTCGTGGGGGTATTGAGTGATCGACTGATTGGCCTAGGTGCTAGTTCTATCCTGAGTGAAACCACAGAGTTCATCGGAGCAGAGCACATTTTAGCTGAACGAGGAGCCACTTCAGAGGTGAGCCAAGCTATTCTTCATATCGTTAAGCGTTATGAAGTCCATCTCAAAAACGTAGGTGAGAGTTTACGTGGCGGAAATCCATCTCCAGGAAACAAGGCCGGGGGAATTACGACTCTAGAAGAAAAATCCTTGGGCTGTATCCATAAAGGCGGTAGCACCCCCATAGTAGAAGTGGTGGAGTACTCAGAACCCCCAACGAAAAAGGGCCTCGTGATTATGGATACTCCGGGGCATGATGTAGCGTCGATTACCGGTATGGTTGCTGGAGGTTGCCAGTTAGTTGTGTTTACAACGGGTCGAGGTACTCCTACTGGAAATCCCATCGCACCTATAATCAAAATCACAGCTAATAAATTCACCTACCAGACCATGATGGATAATATTGACTTCGATGCAAGCCCAACTGTTGAGGGTACCCAAAGTATTGAAGAAATGGGCGAAAAACTCCTAACTGAGGTCGTCGCTGTTGCTCAAGGCAAGATCACAAAAGCAGAAAGCTTTGGCTTTAGCGAAATAGCCATAAATCGCCTTTGTAACTACGTATAATAATACGCATTCTTCGGAAGGAGGAATTCAAGGCTTCCGCGTTTTGCTATCATACCAGGGATGAGAATAGCCATTACTGCTGGCAGTCGAGGGATCTACAAGATCCCTCTTATTTTGCAAACCGTTGTGGATGAACTAAAAGTCTGGGGCACGGAGCCCTTTGTAGTTCCCAGGATGGGGAGTCATGGACTGGCAACAGCAGAGGACCAAGTTGAAAACAGGCCTTAGCGATTCATCGCCACGGGATTCGTGGACTTCGTGAATTGGTGCCCCGAGTGGCCCTAGTTACCCTAAGCAAAGCCACATACTCTGTGGGCTTGCGATCTTAGAAAATGGATATGACGAAACTGCACATATTGAGCTGAAAGAATAACCTTAACATAAAGTTTATCAATGAAAGGAGCAACGGGGTTGAAAAATGATGCTAAAATAACCCTTCCTTATGCGCATGAACAATTGACCTTTTCTATGTCTTCTGGAAACATAGCAGCGATCCTCACACCAAATACACCCATTGATATTCCTGATCCCTTGCAAGAGGTCCTGCGCGCCCTTGCCAATCCAATCGGTTGTTCACCATTAAGTGAGCTCGTTGCGAGTCAAAGTCGAGTGGTCATTGTAAGTGATGACAATACACGCTTGACTCCAGCGCATCTTATCGTTCCCGCAATGTTGGAACAGTTATATTCTGCAGGAGTCAAGAAAAATAATATAAAAATTATTACGGCGTTGGGCACGCATCGTTCAATGACACTAGATGAAATCAAACAGAAATTCGGAGTAGAGACCGCTAGCACTGTAGAAATTCTCAACCATGACTTTAGAAATCCTGCTGTACTCCATGACTTTGGGCACACTGAGAATGGAACCCCGATCCAGGTCAATAAACTGGTTCTTGAGGCCGACGTGGTAATAGGGATTGGTAGCATCGTTCCCCATCATATTCCAGGTTATAGCGGGGGTGCAAAAATCATTCAGCCTGGAATTTGCGGTGAAGATACGACAGCAGAGACCCATCTACTCAGCGTTAGAACTAGAAGGAATATGTTAGGAATCTTAGAAAATAAGGTCCGGGAGGAAATGGAAGTCATCGCTGATAAGGTAGGCGCTAAGTACGTCTTTAACACAGTTTTAGACACGCAGGGGAGAGTCATCAAGGCCTTCTTTGGCGACATGCGCCAGGCTTTCCGTGCAGGAGTACAGGTCAGTCGCGAAGTTTACGGCTTACCGGTAGCGCGGCGCACTCCTATTGTAGTCGCCAGTTCCCATCCCTGCGATCTAGAATTCTGGCAGGCCCATAAGACCTTGTATCCTTGTGATATGCTGGTTGAAGAAGGCGGGATGATGATCATCGTCACCCCTTGTCCAGAAGGAATAGCCATGACTCACCCAGATGTGCTGAAGTTTGCCAATCAAAGCCCAGAGGATATCGATCAACAAATCAGAGAAGGCCAAATCAGAGATAAAGTTGCGGGGGCCTTAGCTTTAGCTTGGTCAAAAATACGGTCTAATGCTGAAATTTGTCTCGTTTCACATGGAGTTGACTCGGAGGCAGCATCTAAATTGGGATTCACTCATGCATCCTCGATCGAGCAGGCCTTAGCGCGAGCTTACGCTCGACTGGGTCAAAACTCAGCTGTCACGGTTCTCACACATGGAGCGGATATTTTGCCTCTGTTGCCGCCTGTAATTATCCAAAAGTGAAAGGATTGAGAAAATGCCAAGACGAAGTGAACGAATCTTAACGAGACCTGATTTCTCATTTCAAAGGGCTTTATATAAGTCTATGGGTTATTCAGATCAAGACTTAGAGAAACCTATGATTGCGGTAGTGAATGCCCACAGTACAGTGGTACCTGGACATTTTTCCTTGAATGACATCGCAACTCTCGTGAGGGAAGGTATTCGGGAAGCCGGAGGGACTCCGGTAGACTTCGGTGTCATTGGGGCTTGTGACGGCATTGCACAGGGCCATATTGGAATGCGTTATATTTTACCGACAAGAGATTGCATAGCCAACGATATTGAACTAATGATGCAAGCTCACCAACTCGATGGTATGGTTCTGCTTGGCTCCTGTGATAAAACGGTTCCAGGTATGCTTATGGCTGCGGCTCGTTTGGATATTCCCGCTATTTTGGTTAATGCAGGTCCAATGGAAGGCGGCATGGAATTTAAGGGGAAAGCCGCGGATGCGGCGACTGTGAGCGAGGCCTTGGGCCTATTTACAGCTGGGACGATTACAATGGACCAGGTGATAGAACTTGAAAACAAAGCTTGCCCAGGCTGCGGGAGTTGTTCCTTTTTAGGTACTGCGAATACTATGTGTATTCTAGCTGAGGGTTTAGGCATGAGCCTGCCCGGAAGTGCTATGATTCCGGCAGTCGATCCACAACGCTTACAAGTGGCTAAGGAAAGTGGCCAGCAAATCGTAAAACTTGTTGAACAAGGGCTAACAGCTCGTAAAATCATCACCCGAAAATCCTTGGAAAATGCAATTCGGCTTAATATGGCGATCGGGGGATCGACAAATGCCACGTTACATCTACCGGCGATTGCCTATGAGGCGGAAGTTGAGTTAACCTTAGATGTCTTTGATGAACTCAGCAATACAACTCCCCACATTGCTAAAATGAACCCTGCGGCGGCTCCTAACGTTGTTGACTTTCATAAAGCGGGTGGAGTACCGGCAGTATATAATACGCTCATGCCCTTACTCCATGGTGACGAAATGTCAGTAACAGGTCACACCATTAAGGAAAATGTTGCCGGGGCGACGAGTAAAAATAACGCAATTATTAGTTCTCTGGAAGATCCATTTAGCCGGACTGGGGGACTTGCCATCTTACGAGGTAACTTAGCTCCCGATAGTGCCGTTTGTAAGCCGGCTGCTATTCTGCCAAGCATGTGGAACTTTAGCGGACCAGCTAGAGTTTTTGATAGCGAGGACGAGGCTATTGATGCTATTACCAACGGAAAAATTAGCCCCGGAGATTGTATCGTTATTCGCTACGAAGGTCCTCAGGGCGGTCCAGGAATGCCAGAGATGTATAAGCCACTTAAAGTAATGGACGGAATGGGCCTGGGAGAAAGCGTGATGCTTGTCACAGATGGTCGTTTCTCGGGTTCAAACCGTGGCGGTCTTGTTGGACATGTATCACCGGAAGCTGCAGCGGGAGGACCCTTAGCCATTGTTCATGAAGGTGACACTATCGTAGTTGATATTCCCGGTCGACGACTGGAACTCAAGGTCAGTGATCAAGAAATTCAAGTGCGCCTGAAGAACTGGACTAAGCCCGCCAAAAAGATTACAAGCGGTTATCTAAACCTTTACTCACGCCTGGTTGAAAGTGCGGACAAAGGCGCAATAATAAAGCATAGAGACTAAAACCCTCATCGAAGGCAACTTGTTAAGGCGAAATTCAAGAGCAGGTGCATCTATAGAAGATGTACCTGCTCTTGAGTGAAAAAGTCAATTTATACACATGTAGTAGTAGGGCACTCCTAAGAGAGAGGGTATAGCTTGAGCGTTATTGGAATACTTGCTGATGACTTTACTGGTGCCAACGATACTGGTATTCAATTTGCAAAACATGGGATTTCCACAGTTACAATATTAAATGCGGATGAAGCAGAATTAGAATTGTTTAATAATGTTGAAGTTATCGTTATAAATACTGAAACGAGAAATTTAAATAGCACAGAAGCTTACCAAAAAGTTCAAAAGGCTGCAGAAACATTATTAACTATGGGGTTGTCATTTATATATAAAAAAATTGACTCTACCATGCGAGGATATCCGGGAATAGAACTACTGTCCCTTATGAGGGTGAAGAAAGTGACTGTAGGTGTTATCTCTCCGGCGTTTCCGGCCAACGGTCGGATGGTGGCGGGCGGTTTCCTGTTTGTCAATGAGGGCCCCTTAAAACAGAAATTCAGTAAAGGACTTAATCTTATGCAGCTGATTGGAGAGCAAGCAAAGTGCAACGTAAGATTACTAATGCTGGAAGATATCCGTAATGGTGTAGACGACATAAAAGAATTCTTTGTTGACATAATTGATACCCAAGTGGAAACCATAATCATTGCTGATGCAGTTTGTCAGGAAGATTTAGCTGTAATTTCAGAAGCAGTAAAAGAACTACTACCCCGTATGGTCATTGCCGGTTCTGGTGGTTTGGCCGAGTCATTACTTTTGTCCTTGGACCTAAACAATAAGAGGAAGATACTTGAAGCTCCTTCAGAGAAACTTTTAATGGTTATTGGAAGCTATAGTCCTGTTACGGCTAAGCAGATTGCGTGGATCGAAGAAAAACAACAAGCTGTGATCATTGCGGTCGATGTCTCAAAATTAGTCTCCAAGGAAAATACGTTTGAGATAGCTAGAGTTGTGACTTTGGCAAAGTCTAGTTTAAGTTCCGGGAATCATACGGCAATAGTATTAAATACTCTAGCTAAGGCTGAAAGTTTACCAGAATCGCTGGAATTGGTCAATAAGAGGGACAAAAACCTAATTCTTGAAGCACTTGGACAAATAACTAATGAAATAGTAGATAGATATTCAGTCGGAGCACTGGTGCTATCCGGAGGGGATACGGCGTCTTTCATTTGTAAAAAACTAGGTTGCAAAGGTATAAAGCTGGACGATGAAATTATTCCTGGAATACCGATTGGCCGACTGATAGGCAACAAGTGTGACGGCATGGTTGCAGTAACCAAATCTGGCAGCCTTGGCTTTTCTGATGCTTTTGAAAAGGTGCTGCAGTATATGGAAAAAACAATCTGGAAGTGAGGGTAAAAACAATGAACAACAAACCAATTATTGGAATAACTATGGGTGACCCAGCAGGAATAGGCGCTGAAGTTACAGTTAAGGCCTTAAACAACGCGGATTATTATCGGCGATCAGCCCCGCTCGTTCTCGGAGATGCGGAACGAATCCGGCAAACTATCAGCTTTCTAGGATTGCCACTCAAAGTACGGGAAATTGAGGATCCGTCGGAGGCGAAATTCGAGTATGGTGTCATAGATGTCCTGAGGGTTGATAATCCTGGAGTCAGCGATATACTTTATGGGCAGGTTAGTGCCCTAGCCGGTGAAGCTGCCGTATCGTATGTGTTCAAAGCCATAGAACTTGCTCAAGAACAAAAAATTGATGCTATTGTAACGGCTCCACTCAATAAGGAAGCAATACATTTGGCAGGCTACAATCATTATTCGGGTCATACGGAGATATTAGCAGAAAAGACTAATACAGCAGACTATGCCATGATGCTATCAGTGAAGGGCTTGTATGTCATTCATGTAAGTACTCATTGCTCTTTAAGACAAGCCTGCGATAAGGCGAGTAAGAGCCGGATTAAGAAAGTAATTGAGTTAGCAAACGAGGTCGTTAAGACCTATAATCTTCCTAATCCACTGATCGCAGTGGCTGGACTAAATCCTCATAGTGGAGAAAATGGGGCTTTTGGCACGGAAGAAATAGAACAGATTATTCCTGCCATAGAAGAGGCTAGATTAGCAGGAATGAAAGTAATTGGCCCTGTTCCACCCGATAGTCTCTTTGTGCGAGCAATGAAAGGTGAATATCAGGTGATGATTGTAATGTATCATGATCAGGGTCACGTGCCGGTGAAGGTCATTGGATTTGACAACGGGGTTAACATTACTATTGGGTTGCCAATTATTAGGACATCTGTCGATCATGGTACAGCCTTTGAGATAGCAGGTAAAGGGATTGCCTCAGTGGTAAGTATGGAAGCGGCTTTGGATCTTGCGATAGATCTGGCGGTCAAAAAAGCTGGAAAGAATACTATTTCATAACAGTATTGTCTAAGAGGGAGGGGAGCGGTTTGAGCGATGCTTTGCGAGAAGAAATAGAAAGAGTATTTAACTTAAAAATTATAAATGAACAATATCTTCCTTGGGGTGAGTTTTATTGGCTGGAATTGACGCCCACTAGCCACAAGTCGCAAAGCAGCTTGTCCATTGTGAAGGTTTACCCTTTTCAGGAGCAAAAATTACACCCTCATGCCGGTTACGAAGAAATAATAATTGGTATCGAAGGTGAGCTGACCCATTGGTGTGATGACCGTGAGTTCCTTGTGCAAAAAGGACAAGCAGGATACATTAACAGTGGCGGCCAGCACAGAATTTTGAATAATTCCGATCTAGCTGCTATGTTTATAAGCATTGTAACGCCAGTAATACCCACAGAAATGGGAGAGCTATCCCCCGTACATGATGTGGAGCTGGTCGAACTGATAGAGATGATAAAACTCGAGCTAATTACAGATAAATTTTCCCAGAGTGTTGGTTTAGCAGTCACTTTGATTAGCGTTCATGGCGAAAAACTTACAGAACCAAAAAATCTCCCGGAATTC
>DASRMA010000250.1:0-11331 GCA_035648155.1 Desulfosporosinus sp. | reverse complement strand
ATGATATTTTTCATTGACATGTTATCTTCACTATTATACGGGGTAGAGCCAACCAAATGACGTAAAACCCACGCTAAGACATTATATGGTAATAATAAGCCGATTTTTCCAACGCTAAGGAAAAGTCGGCTTATTGTCAATAACGATCGTTTTTGATAATAAAATACATGGTCATTAATAGCGTCTTTAAACCCATTTAAATGGTTATCAAATATAGTGTCAAAATTAACGTTGCAATAACCACCCATTATGATAATATTATTTTTAATGGGGAGGTGTAGTGCAATGCATGATCATTATAGTTACGGTTACGCAAGAGTAAGCACACAGCAACAAGATTTGAGCAGACAATTAGATATGCTAAAGCAACATCATTGTATTGAGATATTGACCGAAAAAATTTCTGGTACCCGAGCAGATAGACCTGAATTATTGCGGTTGAAGGATAAAGTTAGGCCTGGGGATGCGATTATCATAGAAAGTTTTTCTCGATTAGGTAGAAGCACAAAGGATTTGATAGAACTTGTAGAATTCTTTGAAACTAAGGGCGTCAAATTAATAAGCCTTAAAGAAAATTTTGATACAAATACGCCCCAAGGAAAGTTAATGCTTACGGTATTTCAAGCGTTTTCTCAGTTTGAAAGGGATATTATTGCGCAAAGAACAAAAGAAGGTTTGGAGAGTGCCAGAGCTAGGGGGAGAAATGGCGGAAGACCAAAAGTTAAAGATAAAAGTATTGAAAAAGCCTTAAAATTATACGATTCAAAAGAATACAGTATTAGCGAAATAGTTGGAATGACCGGGATAAGCCAGGCAACATTATACCGGTATATCAGAAAAAGGACCGTTAAATAATGGGGTTCCGTGCACAAATCGTCCAAAAGTCCGGTAGCATGGATCAGCTCGCAAAATCTGGATTTTCTTCTTAAGTGGGCCCACTCCCATAAAATTACGCGATTGAATGTAACAGAACTGAATTGTGTTACATTCTCAAAATCCATAAGTCTGATTTTCAACGATTTTTACCCTGGAGGACTGATTATAATCTATAGAAATAGTTAAGAAATGGCTCAAACTATTAAAATCACGTTCTTTAGATTGCTCGATATAGCTTTAAGTATCTGCCGTGTCCCATATTGTGGAATTTTCCACAAATTTACTCCGCTACCGGACTTTTGGACGTTACGTGCATAGAACCCCAAGTATAAGTTTTTAGTGGCTGAGAAAGGAGTAATGGCGGCCAAATCCCTGCTCTTTAGCATGCTACTTGATATAATTTATGAGGTTAAGGTTTCTTGGGGGTACGTTAATTGCTTCAATCTTTTTATAGCCTAAGGCAACCGATGCATACGGCCTATAACCGTCCGGAACGCCTAATTTCTTTAAATGCTCTTTAGCCTTCGGGCTATTAAACGCAAGTAGCACGAAGTTAATCCAGCATGAACCGAGCCCTATGGATTCTGCGGCAATTAACATGTTCTGAGTTGCGGCGGCGCAGTCAGATTCAATTACCATAGCTTTTTTTTCTTCACCAGACACAAGGATCACTGTAGGAGCGCCATAAAAGATATTAAAGCTTTCGTAATTTGCCATCTTTTGTAGGTGTTCATATTGTCTTGATCTTTCCTTTGTCTCGCGATTCAGCCAGGCGAGTAGTTCCTTATTCTGTATTACCGTGAAATGCCAAGCCTGCTGATTTGCCGCGTTCGGTGCATAAATACCGACATCCAAAACAGCCTGTAATTCATCATCTTTGATTTGCTCATTCTTAAAATTACGTGTACTTCTTCGGTTCTTAATAGTACTTAAAGTGTCATTAGTCAGCATGATGTCTTCCTCCTAGCACAAATAGTTGATATGTATTATATACTTGCTTTACAACGGTAGTACCAGTAGTGTATTTCCACTTCCAAGTATGAGGTTAAATGATTGCTAATAATCCTTCAAATAATCGTTAAGGGAATCGTGATAATCTTAATACCGTTGTTAAGAGTAAAGATTGAGTTAATAATGGATTTGAAATGTGAAGGATTTAATTTGATTGGAGGAGCCGAATTGTTTGAAGATACCTTCTACCTGCGCCGTATGTGGAGTTTTTCTCGGGCACTTGATCTCGGTTTAGTGGATGAGGAAATCGAAAAGGGTTTACATGTCGCACTGGGGCAACGGCACGGAGAACGTGTCGCTTATATCGCCATGCGTCTGGGCCGGGCCCTAGAATTTAATAAGAAAGATTTAGTTCAGCTTACGGTTGCTGGGCTGTTACATGACATTGGTGCACTTGGCTGCTTCCGAGAGTGTCATGGGGACCCGCGTATCATGGAACAACATTGCCTTGTGGGAGCAGTAACGGTCGAACGTTTTCCGTCGGGATCTATTCTTGCCTCTGCGATCAAGTATCACCATGAAACTCCGGATCCCATGCACGCTGTTTTACGTGTTTCTTCCGAAGAAGTACCGTTAATGGCTCGCATTTTGTCCATGGCCGATAATATTGATCTGCGGTTGAAGTGGAGACTATCTAGCCACCGGGAGCGAGACGAGATTCTAGAATGGGTCACGATACAAACCGGGACGTTATTTTATCCCGAGGTTGCCGCCGCGTTTAAGAGGGTCGCTCAAAAAGAGGCGTTTTGGCTAGATATCGAACAAGCGGATTTGCGCCAGATTTCTTCAGGTCTCTTATTTGGACAGGGGCAAATTCCGGCGTATGAATTAGAAACTGGATTTACAGACGATTTGGCGGCAACGTTTGCCGATTTGATCGACCAGAAAAGTCAGTTTACTGCACGCCACTCACGGTCAGTGGCCGAAACCGTGGAACGTTTGGCTAGGGGCCTGGGCTGGGAGGAGGATCGACTGCACGAAATCTATGTAGCCGGTTTACTTCATGACTTGGGTAAGCTCTCTATACCAAATAAAATCCTGGATAAACCGGGTCCACTTGACTCCGCTGAAATTGATATCATACGCACGCATACGTACTATACGCATCGTTTATTGACGGAGGCCGGTTTTCCAACTCGGATGGTGGAATGGGCTGCCCATCACCATGAGCGTCTCGATGGCAAAGGATATCCTTTTGCTTTGGCGGGAAAAGAAATCGATGAGGGGTCCCGTTTGATGACGATTGCAGATATCTTTGCGGCGCTAACGGAGGATCGACCCTATCGTCTAGCGATGACTCCAGGTGAAGCGCTAGCATTGATTAAGCGCGGGACAGGGACAATGGTGGACACGCAGTTGATGGACATGGCGAAAAGGGTTTTATTGTAAAGTAACTTGTATGGCAGAGGGATGGTTTCTCTCGCTTCCGAAAATACGATTTTCTTTAAGAGGTCTGGTATCTCTCTAAATACCTTCTAAGGATATTTCTACTTTTGTTCCGTTGGTCCTATAACTGTAATTACGGAAAGCCCCCTCGACATGTTGAGGGGGCTTTCCTAGAGTTAAGGAATTTGTTATTATTTCATAATCATATTTAATAAGAGCGCTGACATCGTCTCTGACTTTAGTCCCAATCAGACCGATTTATCCATAACACGGTTCATGAGGCGCATAGAACACATTTCCCCACACATGGTGCAGCTGTCCTGATGCTCGGGGGCGGACTCTTTACGAAAGCGTTCCGGTTTCTCACGGTCCAAGGCAAGACCAAACATTTTCTCCCAATCCAAATCTTGTCTGGCCTCGCTCATCTTCCTGTCCCATTCGGCGGCTCCAGGTATCCCTTTGGCGATATCCCCGGCATGTGCTGCGATCTTGACGGCAACTATCCCTTCGCGAACATCGTCCAAAGTTGGCAAACGAAGGTGTTCGCCCGGCGTCACATAGCAGAGAAAGTCTGCTCCGGCCGAGGCTGCTAAAGCTCCGCCGATCGCGCTGGTGATGTGATCGTAGCCGGGGGCAACGTCCGTGACTAACGGCCCTAAAATATAGAAGGGCGCTCCGTGGCAAAGTTTTTTTGCCAACTGAACATTAGCTACAACTTCATGCAAGGGAACGTGCCCGGGTCCTTCAATCATGACTTGAACATTGCGCTTCCAAGCCCTTTGAGTCAATTCCCCCATCACGATCAATTCGGAAATCTGGGCTCCGTCTGTGGCATCGGCAATACTTCCAGGTCGGCAAGCATCTCCTAAACTTAACGTCACATCATATTTTGCGCAGATATCCAGGAGATCATCAAAATACTCGTAAAAAGGGTTTTCCTTACCGGTCAATTCCATCCAGGCATACAGTAAAGACCCGCCCCGAGAAACGATGTTGGTAACTCGGGAGGTCTGGCGGAAATGCTGGGCAGTTTCCCTGTTGATTCCTGCGTGGATGGTAACAAAATCAACACCGTCTCGGGCGTGCTGTTCCACCACGGCTAAGAATTCCTGGGGTGTAATGTCTTCTAATTTTTTATCTAAATAGCCAAGGGCATCATACATAGGTACCGAACCGATCATTGCTGAGGACATGTTAATGAGTTTATGGCGAAATTCGACAGTTTTACCGTAGTTGCTAAGATCCATAATCGCTTCCGCTTTCATGTCTAGAGCCATCTGTACTTTAGCCAGCTCACTATCGAGGTTGGCGCACTCCGGGGAGATGCCCAAATTGACATTAATCTTCGTCTTAAGTCCAAACCCAACGCCCTCCGGACTCAACGAGGTGTGATTATGGTTAGCAGGTATGACAATTCTGCCTGCCGCCACCCGAAGTCTAATTTCTTCAGAAGTAAGCCCCTCTTTGCCAGCGACTGTTTGCATGGCCGCCGTGATGACTCCTTTTTTGGCCTGTTCCATTTGTGTACTCATTGAATCACGCTCTTTCTCTAAAATTTAGGTTTATTTCTGTGTCTGTGTCTGTGTCTGTGTCTGTGTCTGTGTCTCCATAATGCTCTGTAAACGCTTAAGCTTGCCCGCAATGTCCGGGTCGCCCACAATCTCGGTGACCAAGGCGACGGTTCGGGCCCCCGTCTTGATCACTTCCGCCAGATTGCGCTCCTTAATTCCGCCGATCGCTACAAAGGGGATCGCCAGATTCTGGACAACGTACTTTAAATAGTCCAGTCCCACCGGGTCACATACATCGAGCTTGGTATGGGTAGCAAACAACGGTCCTACTCCGATGTAATCTGCGCCACCGCCCGCCGCTTCCAAGGCTTGAGCTGGCGAGTGGGTGGAAACCCCGATCAGCAAATCAGGGCCGACTAACTCACGCACCTTTGATAACGGCAAGTCGTCTTGCCCGATATGCACGCCATCTGCGCCCACCGCCAGAGCTAGATCTAAGTGGTCGTTGATAATGAACAAAGCTCCGTATTGTCGGGTCATAGCGCGGAGCACCAGACATTCCTCATACATTTTCCTAACCTTTTTGGACTTCTCGCGATACTGAAGAATCGGTACCCCACCCGCCAAGATCTCACGAGCCACCTCAATATTGCTGCGGCCTAGAGAGTGAACTTCGGAGGTGAGGGCATAAATCCCAGAGGGAAGAGTGCGCCTGTTGGGAATTTCGTTCATGATAGATCACTTCTTTCGTCTAGTACCCAGGCCAAGACTAAGTTCGCCTGCTTAGCGGCCGCTACGCCAACCCGGGGAGAGAGGGGTGGTCGTTCTTGCGTCACAACCGTACAAAAGTCACCGACGACAGATAAGCCAGAGCCCCAGTGCTTGGTATGGATGATATCCGTGTCGCCCCAACCCGCCAGACCCGACGCGCCGATGACTTTCTTTCCAGAAGTCAGACCTTCTTCCACCAACATTTGCTTAGCAACCGTCTCATCAAACCCTTCAACCCACACCGGACACTGACCGAAAATCGTCTGGAGATTGCTGGGGGTCACGAGAACCGAGTACAATTCCAGGTTTAAGTCCGGATTGATTCTTAAGAGGTTCTCAGCTAGGGCCTCAGTTTTCAAGCGTCCTAATTGATCGGGGAAATAAACCTGGCGATTTAGGTTGCTGGCTTCCACACGGTCAAAATCCGCTAAGACTAGGTGTGAGAAGCCACTACGCACCAAGTGCCAAGCCACATTAGATCCTAGGCCACCTAAGCCGGCAATCCCTACCCGAGTTTCCTGGAGCTTGGCTAATTGTTCCGGTTTCAACGTTTCAGCCAGTCCGGCTATTAAAGGATTCATAGGCCCACAGCATTTTCTTCCCGCATATTCACCCAGTCACAAAAAGCGGGCAGATATCCTTTGGCTCGGATCATCTGTACAACGTCTGGGACAGAGCGCTCGTCGGCAATTTCAAATTGGGCACTGCCTACGTTGTCGGTCTCACTATAACCGCCGACAGAGGTGAGAGATCCGGCCGACAGGCGAGTGATTCCGAGAGGTAGCAAATTTTCCCGCATTTGCGGACTTTCCCGCGTGGACAAGGCAAGGCCAACCCGGGGTAGAAACAGTCGGTAGGCCAGAATAATTTGGACTAAAGCCTCATCCGTGACGGGGGCAGCAGAGGAAGTAAAACTGCCGGCGTAAGGCCTGAGGCGCGGCACCGAGATCGAGACTTCGACCCCGGGAAAATTTCGTTGTAAGTAATCAGCATGGAGAGCCGAATAAAAAGCATCCCGCCGCCAGTCTGAGAGACCCAAGAGCGCCCCTATGTTTACCGAAGATATTCCAGCTTCACACGCTCGGGCTGGTGCCTCTAAGCGGTAGTGGTAATCGCGCTTTGGTCCGGCAGGGTGGACCTCCGCATAGGTAATCTCATCGTAGGTTTCTTGAAAGAGAGTGACAGAATCAATCCCTGCCTCGAATAAACGTCGGTACTCCTCAGTCGAGAGGGGATACACCTCAAGCCCCAGAGAGGCAAACATTGGCCGCAAAGCGCGGACGCATTCTTCCATATAAGCGGGTCCGCTTTGGGTACGGGATTCTCCTGTCAAGAGCAGCAAATGCTGCAGGCCGGTGGACGAGATGGCTTCGCCTTCCTTAATGACTTCGTCTATAGTCAGCTTGCAGCGTGTAATTTCATTGCCAGCATGGAAACTACAATAGACGCATTGGTTTGTGCAAAAATTAGCGAGATACAGAGGCGTAAACAACCCGATCGTGTGGCCAAAATTGCGGAGGGTTATAGCCTGAGCCTTTTTGGCCATCGGTTCTAGGTAAGCTAGGGCAGCGGGAGAAAGTAAGACCACCAAATCTTGGGGGCGGAGAGTTTCTCGGGCTAACACCCGCTCAACGTCGGCTGCACTGTAACTCGCCCAACTTGATTCTGGAAGTCTATGTTGCCATTTCGTGATTTGCTCGTAAAACATCGCTTAAGCCTCCTGTAAAAAGCCGGTTAAGGGCGAGGAAGCTGCAGCTTCAATGCGTCGATCGCCCGGTCCAGCTAAATATCCCAGTCGTCCTGCCATGACGGCCAAGCGGAAGGCCTGAGCCATCAACACCGGATCGCAGGCCGTGGCAATGGCCGTATTCACAAGCACTGCGGCGGCTCCCATTTCCATAGCCTCTGCTGCCTCCGAGGGCCGACCAATGCCAGCATCGACAATGATCGGTAAGGGTATTTCCTCGATCAGAATTCGAATAAGTTCTTTAGTTTGCAAGCCACGGTTGCTGCCGATCGGAGATCCAAGAGGCATTATTGCCGCCGCGCCAGCCTCCTGGAGACGCTTAGCGGTACCCAAATCCGGACTCATGTAAGGCAGTACCACAAAACCCTCTTTGACCAGCTGTTCTGTGGCCAAGAGCGTCTCCCAATTATCTGGCATTAGGTAACGCTGATCTTGAACAACCTCGATTTTAACCCAGTTACCGCAACCCGCTGCCTTAGCCAAGCGAGCAATGCGCACGGCTTCATCAGCAGTACGTGCTCCAGAGGTATTTGGCAATAAAATCGTGTTCTGAGGTAAGTAATTAAGGATATTTTCCTGGGGGGTTTTCCAGTCAACCCGGCGTAAGGCCATAGTGATCACTTGGGCGCAGCTAGCCTCTAGTACCCGGGGTACAATTTCATGAGATGAAAATTTACCAGTTCCTACCAACAGTCGGCTACGCAAATTAACGCCACCGATGAATAGACTGTCCTCTGATAGATCAATACTTTTTATGATATCGTTCATGATATCAGCCACCTCCCATAAATATTAAGATTTCCAAACGGTCATCAGTCTGCAAAAGAGTATTCTTCCAATGTTCTTGCTTGAGGATTTTTCCATTGAGCTCCACAACGGCCGCTTTAATGGTCACTGCATGGTTTTCTAGTAACTGGAGTACGGTACAGTCTGAGATAAGTTCCTCCGCTTCCCCATTTACAACAATTTCCAAAAGACTGTCCTCCTTTTGCTTGTTGACATCTGTTTGCCAGTGGCTCCCGTCTAATTGCTGGCACCAGGGAGGGCTTAAAGCAAGAATAAGTGAGAACTGCTGACCGCAGTTCTCACTTATTCTTGCTTTATATAATAAGTAAAACGATTAGCTTTCCTCCGCTGGTATTAACCAGATCAGGTTCAAAGGGATCGAGTTTCCTCATCTCAGCCCGAAGGGCACCCCTAGCAAACAAACGTATTCAGTTGAGTGGGCATTAATACTTATCATGGATAAGTATTAATGCCCACTATATAACTAAAAGGCGGAAGTGTAAATATATAATAACTTTTTAAATTTGGGTCTTATAAGAGTCATTGTACTAAACCGCTGCGCGGTGGCTTAAAGCACGAATGTACAACGATTCATAATTTATGATATGATTACATTGTTACCCAGAAAATTTATAATCCAAACTAGAAAAGATTGAATCCCCATAAGGCTCCAAGTGTTGCACGGCAGACGATTCAGTACAATCCAAGATTCATGAGGTTCAGTATTCTGCACCAAATTATTACGTTCCTCTAAGCTATTGATTTTAATCAATGGCTTTTTCTGTATCTACTCACCCCACAAATCTAAACATTAGGCACTGAAAATTCTTTGTCAGAAGTAACTAATGTGCCAGTCATAACCACAGCATTTAAAATGAAACGTTGTTTTCTTGAAATAAATACTTTTAAATCTTCCACCAGCAATTTCTCCATTTATCTTTATTTCGCTCCTTGAGTCCTATTTATAATATTACGCTAAGTAGATGAAAGCTCATTCCTCATTTTAGTCCAAATTCTCCATTGAGAGCTGGTTTAGGCGTTTTCGTTTTCTACACATTTACACGTTGTAAGCGCGTTTTTGCCCGATTGGCCAAAGTCCGTTTTTCTCTCACTAACGCCATTTTACTGGAGTGTCCGTTTCTGGGTTTCTCTTTGGTGTACCTGGGCCACGGACGGTCAGAGTATTTTAAAATTCATTCTCCGAAATTAGTGCTGACTTATCCACAGGCGGTCAAATTTTGATCACCTTCACCATAACTTAAGTAGGATCTTCCGAACCTTCTTCATGTGATCCAGATACACTGGATCCTCTTCTTTAATGTACTTCCATTTCTCATGATTTTCTTTGAGAATTGGAGCTAGTTTTTCACTTAATTTTTTGTTAGGTAATGAAAACATGGGCAAGATGATCACCCCTTCTATTAAGCGTTAAGATTTACAACAACGTTTTCTCGAACGCAACAATCCTAACTTATTAAAAATGTCCTTCATAACTGGATCACTTTCAGGATTATATTTAAAATCTTTGGCAGCTTCCTGCCCAAGTCTAGTAGCAAATTGTTGCATCAGCCTTTTGTGTTGTGCTGCTTTACTCTCAAAATGAAACACGGGCACGATGATAACCTCCTTCGGTAACTCTAAAGCCTCCAAATATCTCTTAACTTACGGTTGAATTCAATCAGTGCAGAGTCTTTTTTGGGGTCATAATCAATTTTAACCACAATTTTAGTGGTACTTGGTTTACTCGTATTTGCTTTTTTCTTTTTATCTGGAAAGTTATAAATTGTCAATAATAATCAATTCCTTTGCTACTAGCACTGTCATCCAACCTCACTCACTAGTTTATAAAAGGTATTTCTTTTAAGTCCTAACAATTCCATAGCCTTGTTAGCTGTTAGTTCTCTATTCTTCCATTTCGGGTATATCTCCTCCCAATTGTCGGGCTTCTCCACTTTCTTCCGGCCTTTGTATGCACCTTTACTCTTAGCAATCGCAATTCCTTCGCGCTGCCGTTCCAACATATTCGCACGTTCAAACTCATTTATGGCCCCAATCATAGTCAACATCAATTTTCCGGTGCTGGTGTTCGTGTCGAGATTCTCTTTCAGGGATTTCAACTTAACGCCCTTGTCGTCCATTTTCATCACAATATGCAACAGATCTTGAGTGCTCCTGGCTAACCTAGAAAAGTCTTTAATAATAATTACGTCACCTTCACGTGCAAACTCAAGCATTTCCAAAAGCTTGGGTCTTTTTGCATCTTTGGCACTCGCTTTCTCTATAAAGTATTTTTTTATGTCTTCCTTTTCTAATGCTTTGAGTTGTCGGTCCTCGTTCTGATCGACCGTCGAAACTCGAATGTAGGCTATGTTCATTTTTCTTTACCTCCAGAAAATTCAATCAGGGGTATATGATGCCGTCGTTTTCACCATGTAGCATCACCCCATCCCTGACAACTGTTCTTTCAATAGTCGATATCCTTCCCTGCAAGGATATCAATGGACTTCTTTTGCTCTTTGTAAATAGCACTACCGATAATCTGCATGGCTTAAATTGGACGAATCCCACCATCGGGAATCACTACATAAATATCAAAATCACTATCTTCTGTAGGTGTCCCGTAAGCATGGGAGCCAAAGAGGTATATTGCATAAGCTTCTACGACATTTAAAATAATTTGCTTAATCTTTTTCAGTGCATTACTTATTTGAATATCCATGTCATTAACTTCCCTACGTTGAAATTCAATCTACTCGTCATACAATTTCATCCATCACACCTGCTCCCATTATACCCCGAGTGTTTGTTTGGCGTCTATGAATATGACGGTTAAATGTTTATAAATATGAATATAACTTCAAACGAATAATAATAAACGTGATTTCAGACGTTTCTCACATTGCACTATATGTTTGTTTAGCCCATGCCCAAAAAAACATAATAGAAGCGTTATACATATATCTTGATGCTATCAATTATATATGGTAAAATATAACAAATAAAAAGGAGGGGGAGTCACTAATGAAGAAAGCTAGGGTTATATCCGTTGTCACACAAAAGGGTGGCGTTGGAAAGACAGCTACAGCTATTAATATGAGTGTAGGTCTACATAATTTGGGATATAAAGTAGCAGCCATTGACCTCGATCCTCAAGGGCAGTTGGCAGAGGGTTTCGGGATCCGTAGAAAATCATTAAAGAAGACGATGCTGGATGTGTTACTAGGGATGGCACATATGAAAGAT
>DASRMA010000249.1:0-5929 GCA_035648155.1 Desulfosporosinus sp. | reverse complement strand
GAGTGTTCGCCCGGAGGAAGTCCTCGCCAGTCTAAGGGAACTTGAGAATTTACCGCTTGATATGGAGGCCGTCCATATTAAACGTACTGGTGTGCATGTGAGTTACCAGGGGCAGAAGAGCTCGCCGCTAGAGCAAGACGGTTTTGTGCAGCTTTCTGAGTAGAGGCGGCTTGGTGAGCGTCTAAGTTCGAGGTTTGGTTTGCACGGGCGTCGAGAGAGGGTCCGCGAGACACGTCCTTGGCCATGCGATCGTCGTGCCAAACTAGGGCTTTAACCCTTGATGCAAGCGGGCAGGGTACCCGGCAAATGCGACATCCGCTGGCCATGGATGGCCGAGTGTCACCGGAGCCAAGGATGGCGGGAGGGGACCTTGTCGCAGGGCCGGCGGAAAACTCCTGTTTCCCGCCCTTTTATGCAAGCGGGTTAAAGCCGAGTCTGGCTACGACGACCGCAAAGGCTCGGAGCGTGTGATCGCGGACCCTCTCTCTCTGGGAGTGCAAATCGCACCTCTCAGCTTCCTGCTGAGCGGCGCCGCCGGGCTTGGAACGTACGCTCGCTAAGACAGGTTCACTAAGCAGTACATCCGCATCGGTGCTTAGCTGAAGCTGCAGCTCTAAGACCGGATGCTGGGCTAGACGTTTGGTCTTTCTTTGCCAGTGTAGCTTTGAAGCCACGATGTAGACAGGCTTTGTAAGTATTCGGTACCTCAGATTTGTCTCAGATGGAGCGGCTGTCTAGTACTAGATACTGGGCGCCAAGACGTTCAAGATTAGCTCCGTTGCTCACAGAGAAGAACTTTGCGCTTACACAAGCGACCCTCTTTGATGAAGTGGACTGCCAAACTCGGCTAAAGCGGTGCTTGCATCAGTGGGACGGAACACAGGACGTGTTCCGCCGGCAACCGGACAAGGACGTCCGATTTGCCGGGTATCCCACCCTCTTGCATCAACCGCTTGAGCCCTAGTTTGGCCCACGAAGCATGAGGTGAGCGTTGTAACGCAAGTTCGCTTAATTAAGCCCAAATTCCTAACGCAAAGCTCGCTCAGGAGGTGTGTTAATCAATATGAAACTTGAAAGCAAGAGCAAAGAAATCGTCCTCCAAAGCCAATCCAAAGTCCTCCGTGCAGCCGTCTTTGAACAAGGCGACTTAATGGAAGTGTTCGAGGAAGAAGGCGTCTCCTCCCATTTGGTGGGGAATATATATCGGGGGCGCGTAGAGAACGTTCTGCCTGGCATGCAGGCCGCATTTGTCGATATCGGGCTGGACAAGAACGCGTATCTGTATATTGGCGATGCTGTCCCTTCACGCTTTGAGGAGGATGAAAAGGTTGTTCCAGCTGATTCCGTTCGGATCGAGCACGTCCTTACACCACGCCAAGAACTTTTGGTACAGATTATTAAAGAACCAGTCGGCTCAAAGGGGGCGCGCATTAGCGTCAACTTAACTCTGCCTGGTCGGTATGTTGTGCTGCTTCCTCAGGTGAGTTATATAGGTGTATCTCGGAAAATCACAGCGAATGAAGAACGGGTACGTCTCCGGGATATTGCCGATCAGTCCAAACCTGAGGGAATGGGGGTCATTATTCGGACCCTGGCCCAAGGGATTGACGGAGAAGAGATCGCGGAAGATATAGCTCAGATCGTGGAAATATGGAGAGTTTTGCAACCGAAGATTCCGCATGTTTCTGTGCCTGGCTTAGTACATAAGGATGCAGATTTGATTTCTCGACTTGTCCGCGATTGGATTGATCAAGACGTGGAGAAAATTACCGTCGATCAGGATGAAGTGGCTATCGTTTTGCGAAAAGCTCTCCAAAACATTGAGCACCCGGCGGCTAAACATATACTCGTTATCACGGGAGAGGACCTCTTTGCTCGGTACGGTATTAATGAAGAGATTCGTAAAACCTTGCGCCCCAAAGTCTGGTTAAAGAGCGGCGGCTATCTGGTGATCCAACAAACGGAAGCACTCATCGTGATTGATGTGAATACCGGAAAATATGTGGGGCAGAAGTCACTAGAGGAAACAGTCGTTCATACGAACCTGGAGGCGGCCGGTGAGATTGCCCGCCAGTTGCGGCTGAGAAACCTGGGTGGGATTATTATCATCGACTTTATCGATATGATAGCCAAGGAAGATCAGCAACAGGTGATTGATGCGCTGGAGACGGCCTGTGCACGGGATAAGACCAAGTCCCAAATTTTAGGATTAACTCAATTGGGCCTTGTGGAAATGACCCGAAAGAAAGTGGGTCAGACGTTAGAGGTAAGGTATACATCGCCCTGTCCGACCTGTGATGGGAGCGGAAGGGTGTAGGGAACTTTGGAGACTTTATTATTAGACGTATCCTACATAAATAGATCTCTGAAAGCCATTAGCGGCGTTTCAGGGATCTATTTATGTAGGGGTATAGGCACTGCTGAACACAAATATGGAATAGCGTAGATATCGTGACGTAATGCCCATAAAATGGTACAATAGATTATATAAGAAAATAAATTAAAACAGGAAAATATATAGTTGAATGAGGTATGACAATGCCAATACAACAGGAAAATAAGAAGTGTACCTTTGCTGATTATCTAACATGGCCTGAAGACGAACGCTGGGAGATTATTGATGGAGTACCCAGTATGCAGGCTGCACCGACGTGGCAACATCAAGCGATATCAAGGGAGCTTTTAACTCAATTCAACAATTATCTTAAAGGTAACCCATGTCAGGTGTTTGCTTCTCCGTTCGATTTAAGGCTTCCCGAAACGAACCAAAAAGATGAAGAAACCACATTTGTAGTGCAGCCTGATATTGTAGTTGTTTGTGATAAAGGTGGACTAAAAGGAACGGGATATTGTGGCACTCCTACTTTAGTAATAGAAATTTCCTCCCCTTCAACGGCAAGAAGCGATAAAGTTTGGAAATTCAATCAATACGAAAAAGCTGGAGTTAAAGAATACTGGATTGTAGAGTCTGACGGTAAGTTTATGAGTGTATTTACCCTGCAGCCAAATAATAGATACGGAAGACCAGAATCTTATACTGAGACAGACATGGTGGAGGTGTCTGTTTTCCCCGGCTTTATAGTAGACTTAAAGCCGGTCTTTGAAAACATTTGATGCACAGTCGATCTCCAGTTGGTAGGGATACTTAACCACCTATTCGTCTAAGGGTTAAATAAATTTTGGAAAGGAAATGAAAAATTATGGCTATAAAAAAACTTGTGCGCTTTGATTGGGCTATGAAATATATACTACGTCATAAGGCTAATTTTGATGTATTAGAAGCCTTTATTTCCAACTTGTTAAAAGAAACAATCGTTATAGAAAATATTTTAGAAAGCGAAAGTAACAGAGAAGCGGAAAATCGCAAATTTAACCGAGTTGACTTGAAGTGTAAGGATTCGCAAGGAAGACAAATCATTATTGAAATACAAAATCAACGTGAAGCGGATTATCTTCAACGATTGCTTTGGGGTACGTCAAGAGCTGTAGTGGAAGGTTTGGAGCTGGGAAAGGGCTATAACGAAGTTGTGAAAGTTATATCCATCAGTATCCTTTACCATACCATGAGAGTGGACGAAAAAGAGAACACCGATTTTATCTATTATGGTACAACAGAACTGATTGGACTGCATACAAAAAAACCACTTGTTTTTCACGAATCTAAGGCGAAAAATGAAAGAACATTGGTTGTTACCAGCAAAAATGTCTTTCCAGAATACTACATGATTTATGTGGAAAAGTTTGAAGATATGATTCATGATGATATCGACGAATGGGTGTATTTCTTTAAGTATGGTGCAATACGTGAGGACTTCAAGTCTCCAGGAATCCTACTTGCGGCCAAGAAGCTGGATTATCTAATGATGAGTGAGGAAGATAGACGGGGATATGACGACTATCTTGCTTACCTTGGGCAGGAACTGGGGATATTAGATACTGCAAAAGAAGAAGGTAGAGAAGAAGGTAGAGAAAAAGGTAGAGAAGAAGGCCGATTACTGACAGCCAAGGCGGCTTTGAAGAAAGGGTTAGGGCTCGAACTCATCGTAGATATCACAGGACTGCCCCTAGAAGAGATCCAGAAATTGCAAAGCGATCTCAATTCCAAGTCCTATTCCGATGAGAGTAGCTCCTAAGTACCATACGAAACATAAAATGCGAAGTGTAAATTTGAGTGTTTACACTTCGCACTTTGTATTACTCAGATTAACATCCTAGATCTCTATTATCTGAACAGACGAGAGGGTGCGGAAAATCAAGAAATTTTAACGACATTGGAAGAGATTTCAAGGCGAGCGATTTGTGCAATAAAGTCATCAATAATTTTAAGGGTTTCTTCCTTACTGTAGACCAAATCACAATTGGGCAAGCTTTCGAAGAAATCGTAATAGGCTTCACAAATGCTTTTCTCATCAATTAAGCAAGAAATGATTCCGTGATCATCAGCTGTAATGAATATGAGACGGTTAATTCCATAGAGTTGGATGGTGGCTACCGAAGAAATTGAGAATTTAGAGTTATCTATTGCACGGACTAGATAACTATCTTTCTCTATTTCATCTCTCAGAGATTGCAACAGATGTTTACGCTCCTCTACGGTAAAGGGCAAGGCGAAGCGCTCAGGAAGATCTGCCATAATCCCAGTGTTGACAAAATACTCTAAGCCCTCAATTGAGAATAGGCTCATTGGAATTGAGGGGAAATCCTTATAACCATCAAAAAGATGATATAGTAACTTGCACAACATATCCCTTTGTTCAACATCCTGCCTCAGTTTTTCATTGACCATTTGGTGGGTATAGTATTTTGCTAGACAAGGCTGAGGTTCAATGGTATGGGTAAATCGTCCCGCGTCCTTATACACATTCAGATACGTTGAAAGCATCTCCCCACAGTCGCTCAGTTGATTAATAAAAGGTCTTGTCTGCAAAATTACTTTATCGAATTCTGCACGATACGCCTTCGTTATTTCTTTATTGTTATACAATACTGCTGTTGTAAAATCAGCAGAAAGGGTCACTAGGCGTTTGTTTGTCAAAATATAATAGGGCATAATCGTAGCAATATCTATTGCTACATCCGTATTTCCATAATAGTAATAGGGTTGATAACCACTTCCCGTAGAAAAAGCAAAGGGTAGCACATCTGACAATAGTTTAAGATTGGTATTGGAATTTTGTAAGGTCTTTGGATTTTTACTGAGTTTAACGATATGCCTTATGTTTATTTTCCCCTTGCGCCGGTAATAAAGTTGATAGAGAGAATCATAGAGAAACGTATATTCAAACGGCACGATCAGATCAATTTGAGAGGAACTTTCATAGTTATAGACAGCATCTTCCAATATATCGTGAATCAGATTGTTCACACTGTATTGTCCGGAAAAAACGTTGACCTCTTTATTAATTTGTATATCTACGACCACTGCCTTTTCCCCAACAAACATATTGTCCGTTTTAGTGTGGATCGTTTCAAATCGTTCAATCATGCCTTTTATATAATTCCGGCTGGCGTAAACATCTTCTCCCACCTTGCTTATCGCATGAAATTCAAGGAGTTCCTTGCGTTCCATAGGCGATACTCTCAAATAATCACACAGTTTTTCCACAAAGATCACGCTAGGCAGACGTTCACCTACTATAGCGCGTTGTATCGTAGTACGGTCAAGCTGGGCTTTTTTAGCGAGCTGATAGACATTGGTACCGCTGTCTTCTATTAATACCTTTAATTTATTACTAAACCGTGACATTATTTCCCTCCAATGTTTACAATAAACTTATTAGTAAAACTATGTAACTACTCACCACCCCAGGCGAGCGAAATTTTAAAAATAATCTGGACAAACATTTCCGCTTATGTTATTGTAGAGTTATCAAGTAACAGATCGGAAGGAATCTACTATGGACTTTCAAAATCTCACTCGGGAAGATAT
>DASRMA010000248.1:0-2451 GCA_035648155.1 Desulfosporosinus sp. | reverse complement strand
ATATGAAAGAAAATAACAAGTCAAAGATGCCAAGGATATTTTGCGTCAGATAAAGAAAACTGGGCTAGCGTCAAGCGCTGGCCATGGATGGCCGAGCGTCCCTGAAGCCATGGACGGCGAGAAGGGACCCCTCAGGCGCCGGCGGTCGCCCTAGTTGCACTTATGCTTCCAGAAAGTATATAACGTTAGTTATACTTTCTGACTAGTACAAGGAGGTATGTTTACCTCATAGCGGGCTATTAGGTGAACATGCCGACGCGGTATGGCGCGAAATAGACTGGCATACTGACTGGTTATTTTCTTGAATGTGCCTAACGTTTGATTTTAGGAGCACGTGCTCCTGAAGAGGAGGAACACGATGAAATTCATTAAAATGCATGGTCTGGGGAATGATTTTGTTTTCCTAGACCATTTTTCTGTTGCAACAGACGTGGATTATCCTGAGTTAGCCAAAAAGCTCTGCCACCGACAATTTGGGATAGGCGGGGACGGATTAGTCGTAATTATGCCCTCGAAAATCGCAGATGCACGGATGCGTATCATTAATTCAGACGGTTCTGAACCTGAAATGTGCGGAAATGGCATCCGATGTTTCGCAAGGTATGTCTACGATCAAAGGATTGTATTACATAATCCAATACGTGTGGAAACTCTTGCTGGTGTCTTGACGGTTCATCTGAATATTAAAGATGATCAGGTTCAAGGTGCGCGAGTAGATATGGGCGAGCCCATTTTGAGAGCAGACCTCATTCCAGTTTTAGGACAAGGCGAACCTGTAGTGGGAGCGACGCTTGAAGTGTTAGGTGAAACGTTCCAATATACGGCTGTTTCCATGGGGAATCCGCATTGTATTATCTTTGTAGAGGATCTTGCCACGTTGGATTTTGAACGTTTTGGCCCGGCGATCGAGAAGCATCTGTTGTTTCCTCGTAAGACCAATGTCGAGTTTATCCAGGTTAATTCACCTAAGGATCTGACCATGAAGGTTTGGGAGCGGGGTGCTGGACCGACGCTGGCGTGCGGAACGGGCGCTTGCGCCGCTGCAGTGGCTGCCGTGCTCAATTATAAAACAGAACGCACCGTGACTATTCACCTGCCGGGTGGAGATTTATTAATTGAATGGGGATTAGACAATCACGTCTATATGACGGGTCCTGCGACGTATGTGTTTAAGGGCGAATGGTTGGAGACAGATTAAAGTTGTCTTCTAAATAATAGACAAAATATTAAAGGAGGATTTACATTATGGAAGAAGCACAACGGATACAGTCATTACCCCCGTACTTATTTGCACGCGTTGACGAGAAGATTGCCAATGCCAAAGCAAAGGGTGTCGATGTCATTAGTCTGGGGATCGGGGATCCCGATCTACCAACTCCAGATCACATTATTGACGAGCTGGTAAAAGCCGTACGCAATCCAGAAAATCATCGCTATCCGTCTTATGTAGGAATGCTGGAGTTTAGGCAAGCAGTAGCGGAGTGGTATAAACGACGTTCCAATATCGTACTTGATCCTAAAAAAGAAGTGATGACACTTATTGGATCTAAAGAAGGGATAGCCCATATTGCCCTATGTTATCTGAATCAAGGAGATATTGCCTTGGTTCCTGATCCCGGTTATCCGGTTTATGGCATCGGGACCTTACTTGCAGGAGGCGTTCCCTATACAATGCCACTCCGGGCAGAGAATGGCTTCTTGCCTGATCTGGAGGCGATTCCAGAGGAAATTGCCCAAAAGGCTAAACTTATGTTCTTGAATTATCCCAATAACCCTACCGGTGCCGTTGCGGATAAAACCTTCTATTTGAAGGCCATTGCTTTTGCAAAAAAATACGATATTATTATTTGCCATGATGGTCCCTACTCGGAGATTGCGTTTAAGGGCTTTAAGCCATTGAGCTTTCTAGAGATTCCAGGAGCTATGGAAGTTGGGATCGAATTTCACTCAATGTCCAAAACTTACAATATGACGGGTTGGAGAATCGGTTGGGCAGCAGGAAATGCAAGGGTTATCGAGGCCCTTGGTCGTATCAAATCTAACATCGACTCAGGGGTTTTCCAGGCTATCCAAGAGGCCGCTATCGTAGGACTATTGGGAAACCAAGAAATAATCGCAGAACTTTGTAAGATATACCAGGAACGACAAGATATAGTGATCGAAGGCTTGACTGCTTTAGGGTGGAGTGTGGAGAGGCCTAAGGCTACGATCTATGTCTGGGCAAAAGTACCTAAGGGTTATACTTCAACTTCTTTTTGCGAATTAGTCTTAGAGAAGACTGGCGTAGTTGTTACTCCTGGCAACGGCTATGGGGAATATGGTGAGGGTTACTTCCGAATTTCGCTTACAATTAGTACGGAACGACTTCGAGAAGCGTTAGCCCGAATAAAGGATAGCTTGGGGAACTTCGAATTTTAGTGAACTTATAGGCGCATCTTTGCAGGAAGATGC
>DASRMA010000247.1:0-32463 GCA_035648155.1 Desulfosporosinus sp. | reverse complement strand
TGATGTTGATAAAGAAATACTAAGCGTGTTTGTGGCTCAAGACTCTAGAGAGGTGGTTCACCTGTCAACAGGTATGCTGGCTCTGTCTCATAATATCGTGTTTACCATAAATTGTAACCAATGTGGGTCAAGCATAGCTTCTAGAAGTGGGAGTCTTACGAATAGATAACACCATATTGCATCTGAATTTCATTGACACGTGGTACCCATGCGCGTACTCTCTCTTGTACTTCCTTATCACTTACTTGATCGACTAGCAACACTTGGTCTTCGCTTAACTGTATCGCAATTTTATACTGATTATTTTCAATATCTGCGCTGACCAGAATTCCCTCATAGGGTTCTTTAGTATAAGGAATGTTATGGAGGAATGCATCCTTGCTCATTATTTCACCGTTGATGTGGTCCATTATAATTCATCAATCTCCTCTGCATTTATATTGTGAGTGATAGAAATATATTTCCCCGGAAGTAGATTAATATGTAAACATAAAATCACATAAATATTGTATGGAAACAGATAGCTTTTGAAGGGCTTAGTCGAATACTGGAGAATTAAGTTATGAAAAGGGTGAAGAGTACATGATTATTTTTATGAGCGAGGTGAGCTGTCAATGGAAGAATTAGAAAAACATGCCCGACTCTTCAACTTAATTGCTCCAGTATACAACCGTTTCTTTCGCGGGCAGGTCCAGAATTATCGATCTATATTGGATAAGTATGAAGAGCTGCTGAAGATTCCTCAGGGCGGTAGAGTTCTAGATATTGGGTGTGGTACAGGCGCTTTTGTATATTGCTTATCGGAGCGGGGGTATCAGGCTGTAGGAGTGGATTTTTCCGCGTCTATGCTCAGAGCAGCCAGAAAGTCCACACTGCGGAAGCCGATTGAGTTTGTGCAGGGAGACGCTACAAAGGGATTGGATTTTCCTGACGATAGTTTTGACTTGGTTCTCTCGTCCTATGTTTTGCATGGGCTGAGTTCTGAGCTGCGCCACCGTATTTATTCTGAGGCGAGCAGGCTTTCCCGCGGTCAGATACTTTTTTATGATTATAACCAAAAGCGTCAATTATTTACTGATCTCATTGAATGGGCTGAAGGTGGAGATTACTTCGGATTCTTACGGCATGGAGAAGAGGAAATGAGGGCTTACTTTCACGATGTCCAGAGAATTGATGTTGGCTCTCAGATGGCAATTTATCTATGTTCACGCTTATGTTAAAGTTTTACAAATTTTTCATAAAAAGTTTAAAAAGGGGTAACAATATGTTTTATAATGAACTCAATGGTTAATCTTTACATAAGATGAATTTACAAAATTTAAATTTTGTCTAGATATGAAAATGTTTTCATGTTAAAATAAACATAACAGAGTTGTATTGCAGGTCGTCGTACAGAGTGCTTTATGAAAATAGTTTCATAAAGGAGGATTATGATTAATATAAAGGAAGTTGCCAAGCTGTCTAATACTTCAATAACTACAGTTTCAAGGGCTATAAATAATAGCGGATATGTAAAACAGGAGACAAGAAAGAGGATTGAAGAAACTATTAAGACCCTTGGATATAAGCCACTTGAAAGAAGGGGAGGAGCAAAAGCGACAAAAACTTTCGGACTTATTGTCCCGAACATAGAAAACCCTTTCTATGGGAAAATGGCTAATCATTTGAGTAGTGTTGCTAATTCCTTCAACTATAATTTGTTGCTCATCAATATTAATTGTGTTGACGAGAACAGGGACGAAGTTTTGATCGATTTGCTGAATAACAGGGTAAACGGACTGATTTATGCTTCTTCATACAGGAGTCTGGAAATTGCCCATATTGCTCAAGATAAAGGCATTCCTGTAGTTGTTCTGGATAGGGAAATTAAGACTGACAAAATATCATCTGTCAGTGTAAACAACAACTATGGTGCTTTTATAGCTACCGAGCATCTGATAAAGCTAGGCCATAAAAACATAGCCTATATCGGTGCAGCGAAGAATATGGAAATATCCACGAAAAGAAAGACCGGGTATTTAAGAGCGCTTGAAGCTAATAATATTACAGTTGATGAAAGACATATATGTTATGGCAATTACACAATGCAAAGCGGTTTTGAATGTGCAGAAATGCTGCTAAAGGATAATCAAGAAGTTACCGCAGTGCTGGCAGTCAATGATTTGATGGCTATAGGAGTAATAAACTATTTGCATAAATCTGGTCGAAAGGTGCCTGAAGATGTTTCAGTACTCGGTTTTGATAATATTGAACTGGCAGGAAGCATAACTCCCTCATTAACGACAGTAGAGTATCCCATAGAAAGGATGAGTGAAGTGGTCGTTGAATTGCTTCTAAGACAGAATAATGACCCTAGAAACAGTGTGGAAACTTTGACACTTTTCCCCAAGCTGGTTGTTAGAGAAAGTACCGGACCTGTAAAAAAGTGAGACCATAGATCAAGGAAGATAGAAGGAACAGCTAGAATGAAAAATAAAGGTATCTACTTATTGCTCATACCAGGACTTATAGTCATTAGTCTTTTTTTATTTTTACCTATACTAATGACCACCCTACCTTCATTTATTGGTGACAATGGACTGACTCTAGGCAGATATGTCGATTTTTTAAAAGATGATTACTTTATGAGTATACTCATCCGAACATTGCGAATCGGGATCATCACAACCATCATTTGTGTCCTTCTCGGTGTACCTGTATCCTTTTATGTGGCTAAAAGTAACCCTAAGATAAAGGGTCTACTACTTGCAGCAGCAATCTTTCCACAGCTGACGGATTCGGTGGTGCGTTCTTTTGCCTGGATGACCATATTGGGGAAAAACGGTATTATCAATACACTGCTTGTTTCAACCCATATATTCCAAGAACCCCACAAGTTTTTATATACAGAATCGGCTATTATCGTAGGCTCAGTCTATCTCTTCCTACCCTTAATGATCATCTCCATGGTAGGGGTTATGGACAGTATTGACGATGATTTGATTGAAGCAGCGGAAAGCTTGGGGGCAAACAAGTTCACAGCCTTCTTAAAAATTATATTCCCATTAAGTGTACCGGGGATGATTGTAGGTAGTGTCTTGGTCTTCACAGGTACTTTCACCGCGTACACAACCCCTCAGCTTTTGGGAGGAAATCAAAATACAGTATTATCAACGCTGCTGTATCAGAAGGCCATGACCCTCAATGATTGGACTCAGGCTTCGGTGCTTTCCACAGTGATGATACTGATTACACTGACAGTGATGTTTGGGATCAATAAATTTGCTTCCAAGTTATATGAAAGAGGTGTATAGCTTGAAAGGCAATAAGCTTTTTGTTTTCTTTGTGATTTTGGTCTATGTGTTCCTATGCGGACCGCTTCTGATTATTATCACTACTGCCTTTGACTCGGGCAATATTATGTCCTTCCCCCCCAAGGGTTTCAGCCTGCAGTGGTTTAGTCATGCCTTTCATTCCGAAACCTTTATGACAACTCTCGGTATTAGCCTCAAGGTAGCAGTTTTAGCAACACTTATTGCAATGGTTATAGGGATACCTGCAGCTTATGCACTGAGCAGAAATAATTTCAGAGGGAAAGCAACGATGCAGAGCATATTCTTATCCCCTATCATTGTACCCGGTGTGGTACTGGGCTTTGCTTTCTTTCGATTCTTGACTTTAAAATTACAATTAGATGTTTTCACAAGTCTTCTGATAGGGCATGTGATTATCGTTATTCCCTACATCATACGTGTCGTCGGTTCTAGCCTGGAAAATCTCGATTTTTCTATCGAAGACGCGGCAATGAGTTTAGGAGCAACAAAACTAAAAACTTTTTTCCTTGTAATTCTCCCCAATGTAACATCAGGTGTCATAGCAGCATTTATGCTGGCTTTCATCAACTCCTTCAATAATGTACCGGTATCCTTATTCTTGACTGGGCCTGGTGTGAGCACCTTGCCCATCAGTATGTTGAGTTATGTGGAATACAACTATGATCCAACGATTTCCGCACTGTCGGTGATCCTGATGGTGATGACAGTATTGATCATGTTTATTGTAGAAAAAACCTTGGGTATTAGCAATTTTGCGAAGTAAAGAGGGGTGAAGTAATGGCTTTAATCAATTTAAAAGATATCACTGTTTCCTATGACGGAAAATCAGATATTTTAAAAAAGCTGAATTTAGACATTGAAAAAGGCCAGTTTGTTTCCTTGCTTGGCCCCAGCGGATGCGGGAAAACCACGACGCTCCGGGTTATTGCTGGCTTTATAGAAACGAAGGCGGGAGACTTCATATTTGATGGCAATAATTACACAAAGGTAGCGGTTCATAAACGAAATTTTGGCTTGGTATTTCAAAGTTATGCCTTATTTCCACATATGAGTGTGTTTGATAATGTGGCTTTTGGATTGAAAATGCGTAAGACTACTAAGGAAGAACTGCGAAAAGCCGTTGAGGCAATCCTAGAAGTAGTCGATTTAAAAGCGTTCAGCAAACGATATCCCAAGGAGCTGTCAGGGGGACAACGGCAGAGAGTAGCCTTGGCAAGAGCCCTGGTCATTAAGCCCGACCTGCTGCTCTTAGATGAGCCACTTAGTAATCTCGATGCAAAGCTTCGCTTGAAAATGCGAGTGGAAATAAAAAAACTTCAGCAAAAGCTTGGCATTACAACCTTATTCGTAACCCATGACCAAGAGGAGTGTTTTTCTATTTCGGATAAGGTCGCCGTGATGAATAAGGGTGTCGTGGAGCAGTACGATTCTCCTGAAACGATCTATTCCCATCCTAAAACTGAGTTTGTCGCAAGATTCATAGGGTTTGAAAATTTTATTACTCTTAAAAAAGCGGAGAATGGACGATTTCTAACGGACGACGGTATTTCATTACATATTAGCGAGGATCAGAATTTTGCAGATATGGAGGCAGTGTCTTACGGGACCATAAGACCCGATGATATCGAGCTGCTTTCAGCTGAAACCAGTCAAACTTCCAACGTAATTGAGGGCAATATAGAAATAAGAACGTTCGTTGGCAAGGACTATCAGTACAGCGTGGACACAAAGCTGGGATCAATGCTCGTGAACAGCAGTAAGGATCAGATTTATCATCAAGGGGATCGGGTAAAGTTACATTTACCTTCCAATAAATTAATTATTATCAAAAAAACGAAGGAGGAATAGTTCTAGTGAAAAAAATTGCCTTAATTCTATCGTGTCTTATGTTAACATCCCTGGTGGCAGGGTGCGGTGCTAAAAAGCCCACAACAACCGATGAGGGAACACCAAAACAATTAGTCGTATCAACTTGGGGCTTAAATCAGGATCAATACATGAAAAATGTCATTGAGCCCTTTGAAAAAGCCAACAATGTCAAGGTTGTCATTGAAGTGGGAAATAATGATGAACGATTGGCAAAACTAAAAAACAACCCAAACAGTACTGTTGATGTGATGTATTTAGCAGAATCTTATGCCCAGCAGGGCATCGAGGATGGTTTATTTGCAAAAATTGACTACAGCAAAGTACCTAACTCTAAAAAGGTTTTACCTATAGCCCAAAAGTTTGTCGAGGCAGGTTATGGTCCAGCCTATACGTTGAACCGTGCAGCCATCGTGTATAATCCTAAAGAAGTAAGCGAGAAAATTACGTCTTGGAAGGATTTATGGAGAGCAGACCTAAAGGGTAAAATTTCAATTCCTGCTATCACCACGACCTTTGGACCTGCCATGGTATTTGTAGGAGGAATAAATGCCGGCACAGAAGTAAAGAGTGATAATGGCGCCGCTGCCTTTAAGTCCTTGGAAGCTCTAAAACCAAATGTGGTAAAGACCTACACTAAATCCTCCGATTTAGTCAATATGTTATCAAATGGAGAAATTACAGCTGCAGTAGCTGCTGATTATGTTGTTGCCTCCATCAAAAAGGCAATGCCAGATGCTGTCTTTGTAGACCCTACAGAGGGAGCCTTTCTGAACTTTAATACCATCAATATTACCAAGAATTCAAAAAATAAAGAAATGGCTACAAAGTTTATTGATTTTGTATTAAGTGCAGAGGTAGAGAGTAAAACTGCTACATTAGTGGGTGATTCACCGATTAATGTGGATGTAAAGTTGGCGGAAAAAGAAGCCGCAAACTTAACGTATGGTGAAAGCGTCAAAAAAGCCAATGTATTAGATTACAGCTTAATAAACAAACAGTTGAAAACATGGATCGATCAGTGGAACAGATTATTTAATATATAAGGCATATGAAAGAAAATGAATGTGCCCAAAAGGGGAGCCAGCATGGACGCAGATTTGATTATTAAACATGTGCAGGTATTTAACGCTTACTTGAAGAAGTTTTTGTATAGAGATGTGGCTGTTGCAGATGGTAAGTTTCTTCATATATCAGAAGCAGATGACATGTCGTTAAATGCAGAAACTGTTATCGACGGCAGCGGAAAGTATCTTATTCCGGGATTCATAGATATACACATGCACATTGAGAGCTCCATGACTACTCCGAGTGAATTTGCCAAGGCAGTTGTTACACAGGGTGTAACAACTGTTGTGGCAGATCCGCATGAAATGGCCAATGTATTTGGCCTAGAAGGAATAGAGGCTATGATGGATATAAAATGTAACGAGCTTATCGATATATTTTATGGCATTCCTAGCTCTGTTCCTTCTACTTCTATTGAACTGGAAACCTCAGGCGGTAGCATCGGTGTGCAGGAAGTGGAAAAATTGCTCTCCAGAGAGGGCGTACTCTGCCTTGGTGAAGTGATGAATTTTCAAGAGTTGGTTCAGAATAGAACTTCTACTATTAACCAAATTATTCGATTGATAAAAGAAAATAAGCCGGAACTGGTAATAGAGGGACATTGCCCCAGGATATCCGGCTTAGACCTTTCCAAATATATCGGCAGCGGCGTCGATGGTGATCACACCCAACAGACAGTAAAATCACTTGACGAAAAAATTCAAAACGGCATGTTTATGGAAATACAGGAAAAATCCATGACCAGGGACAATATCGACTATCTCATGAAAAATAACTTGTACGAACATTTTGCCTTGGTGACGGATGATGTGATGGCAGATAAGTTGGTGGAAGGACATTTAAACTTCTTAGTGAAAAAGGCTGTTAAAATGGGCATGACGCCTGAGATGGCCATTTATGTGTCTACGTACACACCAGCAAGAAGAATGAAGCTACTGGACAGGGGGAGCATAGCGCCGGGTAAAGTGGCCGATTTTATACTGCTCAGTGATCTTGATGAAGTTGTCATTGAGGCGGTGTATAAACGCGGCGTAAACGTTGAAAAAAAGACAGTCGGCAGAGAAGAGCATCAACAGCGTTTTCCGGCTCATTTCTATAAAAGTATCAAGTTATCCAAGCTTTCTGTCTCCGATTTTAGTATAACTACGCCCGTCGATGAACCGAAGGTGTTCTGCAGAATCATGAAGGTCCAGTCTGACAGCACGTTTACCGAGGAGCACTTTGATTGGTTAGGGGCAGAACAAGGCCATTTAAGGTGGCAGAGTTCTAAATATTGCCTGTTGTCGATCTTTGGACGTTATGGCAAGAATAATAACCGAGCCTATGGTCTAGTGGGTGGCGATGTACTCCTGCGCGGTGCTGTGGCCAGCAGTTATGCCCATGATAGTCATAATCTATTGGTGCTGGGGAAAAATACTGAGGATATGGTCCTAGCTGCCAATTGGGTCATTGAAAATCAGGGCGGCATTTGTGTGGCAGACCAAGGAAGAATTGTTGCTGCTTTGGAATTACCGGTCGGTGGTATTTTATCTGAAGAGCCGCTGAATATATTAGCAGAAAAGTTAAAAGGCGTAAGACAGGCGTTGAAAGCGCTGGGCTATCATCATCATAATGAAATCATGTCGCTGAGTACCTTGTCACTACCCGTTAGTCCAGCTTTGAAAATCAGCGACCGGGGCTTGATTAATGTGAATGAACAGGCGATCGTGAGTTTATTCGTAGAAACTAAATAGTGGATGAAAAGAAGGTACCCATGTGGCTAGCTTAATCATTAAAAATGTAACGATACTGACGATGAATCAAGAAAAGGAACTGATAGAAAACGGTGTTGTGGTTATCAATGGAGATGCCATCGAAGCTGTGGGCGGACAAGAACTGCTGGAGCACTATAAAGCTGATAAAGTCATTGATGGCAATGACGGCATATTAATGCCCGGTATGGTGAATACCCATACCCACGCTGCCATGGTGGTTTTCAGAAGTCTAGGGGACGATGTGCCTGATAGACTTCACAGATACATTCTCCCGCTAGAGAAAAAGTTAGTCGATCAAAACATGGTTGCCCTGGGCTCGAAATATGCTATCGCCGAAATGCTGGCATCGGGAGTGACAACCTTTGCGGATATGTATTATTTTGAGGATGAAGTGGCAAAGGCAGCGAAGCAAATGGGAATTAGAGCGGTACTAGGTGAGACCGTGGTGGACTTTCCATCACCAGACTCCAAGGCAGCCTACGGCGGCCTTTACTACGCTGAGCAGTTTATCGAAAAGTGGAAAGGGGATGACTTGATTACGCCGGCCATCTCCCCTCATGCGCCCTATTCCAATGACAGTTTGCACTTGCAAAGGGCCTCAGCACTATCTGAAAAATATGATGTCCCGATGATGATGCATGTGGCCGAGATGAATGCTGAACTTCAAAAATACAAGACTGAATATAATATGACACCTGTGCAATATCTAGACAGCCTTGGTGTGCTCAATGAACGATTTATTGCTGCTCATTTGATCTATGTTTCGATGGAGGACCTCGATATTCTTGAGAAGAGAAAAATAGGCATCGCGCATAATATTGGGGCCAATGCCAAGGCAGGAAAAGGGGTACCGCCACTGAAGGAAATGCTTACTAGAAAGATGAAGGTGGGGCTTGGTAGTGACGGTCCAATGAGCGGAAATACACTGGATATTATCAATCAAATGTCCTTGGTGGCAAAGATACATAAGCTGGTCAACCGGGACAGAACTCTATTTCCGGCAATAGACATTGTAGAAATGGCAACGATAGGTGGCGCCAGGGCATTAAAACTGGATAAGTTGATCGGCACTGTAGAACCGGGTAAAAAGGCGGATTTGGTGATTCTCGAAACCACCTCTGTGAACATGCAGCCCATTTATGATTACTACGCCACCCTTGTCTACGCTGCGAATGCAGGTAATGTGGATACGGTAATTGTTAATGGAAAGGTTTTGGTCAGAAATAAATGCTTCACTGAATTTGATTTTGGGAAAACGAGGGAAGACCTAATGGCATTGGGTGAAGAAATAAAAATTGCCACGCGGATTAAAATTTGAAGGCTATATTTCCCACCACATCTTTTAATGAGCAAGGGAATAATCATAATCTTAGACATAATAACAAGCGGCCTGCATTTTTCGTGCAAGGCCGCTTGTTTTCTACTTCATCATTCCAACGGCCAGGGTACCGCGTTTGCCCAGCGTTAATTCCTTTTGAGCTTGGGTCAGGGGACGTCCTGCTTTAACTAAGCCTGTCAAGACGCCACATTGAGACGTATCACCAAGCAGTACAAAGCCCCGGAGAAGGTCACCTTGCCAAATTAGACTGCGATATACGGGCATTCCGTCCTTTATTAGCTGGCTTTCCTCTTGGGTCCAAACGTCATCTCCGATCCCTTTTGGCGCCGGAATTTCAGGGAGCTTCGTAATTCCCGCCGACATGGCCGAGAGGCCAAAAAAGTCTACAGAGTTCTGGCCCAGGGATCCGGGATAGACCTCGTGTCCTCCACACATATTTGCTCCAGCAATTCTGCCTTGGGTCGTCGCATTCGGCCAAGTGGCGTTGACTGCGAGCTTATGACGAACCAGGTCCCAAGTTTCAGCTATATCTCCAGCTGCGTATATATTGGGGATATTTGTGGCTAATGAAGAGTCGACCTGAACGCCTTCACCCAAGTTGAAGCCCAAATCTCTTAAATTTCCTATATTCGGACGAACTCCCTTGCCAACAATCACTAGATCTGCTGCAAGTTCTGTTTTATCGGCGAGCATTACTCCCTGAACATGGTCTGTTCCTGTAATAGCAGAAGCCTCAGTTTGTATCAAAAATCTAATTCCGTAGGCACTCAGACGCTCCTGAATCAAGTCACCGGCTTTTTTGTCCAGCATCTGAGAGAGGAGTTGCCCAGAAGAGATTAAAACGGTGACCGCTAGTCCACGTTTTTTTAAAGCATAAGCACTCTTCAGACTGACCAGCCCCCCACCGATCACGACGCAATTCTGAGCTCCTTGTTCTAAGACGGCATTAATGGCTACTGCATCCTTCATGGTTCGTAGAGTAAAGACCTCAGGAAGATTTGAACCCGGAACTTTGAGTTTATTGGCCGAAGCCCCCATAGCCAATAAGAGTTTGCTATAGGTCCACTCTCGTCCATCGGCACTTTGAACAAGTTGATGTTCAGGATCGATTTGGTTAACTTCCACTTCATATACTACCTTGATATTGAGTCTTTCAGCGAAACCTTCTTCACGTAAATAAAGGGCTGAAACAGGAATATCTCCTGCTAAAAAATAGGTGGTAAGGCAACGAGAGTAACTGGGTTCACTTTCGGCGGTGAGGACGATGATTTCTGATAGGGTGTCATGCTTCCTGATCTCTTCAACCGCAAACAACCCAGCTGCACTATTTCCTATGACGATGTAACGCATATTTCTTTCTGTGTCCATTAACTTGAAAGCCCGAGTTTTTTTCGTTTCGCGCGGATGTCCTCAATAAGCCCCTGCGCTGCTTTAACGCCATCGGTTTCGATATAGAATTTGCCTCCAATCACCTCAGTCAGTCCCTGGGTAAGTAACTCAGCAACTGCTTTACTTCCTAGCACGGGCGGGACAACGCCAAGGTGAGTGGTAAGACCCATGGTCACAGCCCAGGTGCCGATACTTAAGGCTTTTTCATGCTGGGGTTCGGGAGCACTTGCTGCAATCGGCAATAAGGCCGAATCGACCTTCAAGTATTTGGCAATCGCTGTGACTAAATCTCCAATCCTTGAATTATCGACACAGCTTCCCATATGCAACACAGGTGGAAGTGGGGCACCTAACCCTGCAGCCTGACCAATCGCTGTCAACACTGCTTTGAGACCTTCTCCAGCATAGGTGTTAGTTCCTTCGGAATTCATAAGACCTGCTTTAGCTAGTGCATGCGCGGAACATCCCGTAGCCACGACTAGAACATTATTTTTGACGAGCTCTTTAACTAGATCTACATGAAGTTGGTCATGCGTTACTTTGACATTGTTGCAGCCCACTGTTGCCACAACACCCAAGATATTTCCATTCACAATATTATCGATTAATGGTTTTAGAGGGTCTACAGGGTCCACAGTGGCTAGAGCTCCGAGGATGGCTTCCACACTAAATCCAGCCATTATTTTCTGTTTATGATTAGGAATTTGGACTTTCTTAGGATCCCGTCCACGATAAGAAGAGATCGCTTTGCGAACAATTTCTTGTGCTGCCTCATCTGCGTTTTCTAGTGAAAAGGGCACATGGGTAGCTCCTGGAAGTTTAACAATCGGCATCGTTGTGATGATTTCCGTATGATAACAAGCAGCTACTTTGGTTAAGGAGGGCATGATACATTGAACGTCAACAACCATGGCATCAACGGCTCCGGTAACAATGGCTAATTCTTGTGCTAAGAAGTTAGTAACCAGCGGGATTCCTCCCCGCATTAATACTTCATTGCCAGTACAGCAAATTCCTGAGACTAATATCCCTTTGGCTCCCGCAAGAAGTGCTTCAGCATTAAGTTTTCTAGCCCAATAGACAATCTTCTCAGACAGAAGGGGGACGTGACCATGGACGATCAGATTGACATGGTCTTCTTTGAGGACGCCTAAGTTCGATTCCGTGACGACTGGAGTGGGGGTTCCAAAAAGGATGTCTTGCATATCTGTGGCCAACTTTAAGCCGGAATATCCGTCCACAAGCCCCTGCTTAGCGGTGGCTAGGACTAGATTTACGGGATCAGCATCCATACCCATGGTAGTCTGGTGCAGGGCTTCCCGAATTTCTCTATCAGGATTGCGAGGGAGAATTCCTAGGCTAGCCCAAACGGCTATTCTCTCTTTAGGCGCATTAGCCATCAGCCACTTAATGGGACGCTTTCCATGGTTCGCTAGATCGGCATAAGCAACTTCCACAACCTCCAAGGCAAGTTCCGCTTTACTTTTATCGATAATCTCTAGACCTAATCCTATGGCTACCTGGCGTAATTTGGTTTCATCAATAATGGCGTAATTAATTTCCCCCTTGGCTGCCAACTCTAAAGCTTCCACAACTTCATAAGCGTGGTCAACATGGGCGGCGGCTCCTGCAGCGACTTGCCGGAGCAAATTACGAGCGACAATGACGTCAGCATTAGCACCACAAATTCCTGCTTTCGGGCCGTTACCAAAGGGATCAATTCGACAGGGACCTTGAATACAATGCCGGCAACATATTCCTAAATTTCCAAACCCACACTGGGGTTGTTGTGCTTCATAGCGATCCCAAACAGTTTCTACCCCATCTAAGGCCGCTTTAGGTAATAATTCTAACACAGCAGGATCAATTGATTTTTGAGATTTCATCTTATTTACTCCCTTCGTTGAACGAGTTCGCTTGGTCTATGAAGGTTTGCCGTCCACTGCGAGCAAACTCTTGAACCTCAACATATTCCAAGGCCTTGGTCGGACAGGCCGCTACACAGGCTGGAGCATAATCTAAGTCTCGGCATCGATCACACTTGGCGACTCTGTGGGTAGAAGCTATTTCCGCTATAACCCCAAACGGGCAGACCATCACACACATCATGCATCCTACGCACCTTTGTTCTGCCACTTGAATGAGACCAGTCTTCAGATCAAACTGCATAGCACCACTCATACAAGCGTGGACACAAGGAGCATCTAAACATTGCCGACATTGAAGTGGGAAATTGAGTCCTCCACTGGATTCGACAAAGACTCTTTTTTGTGGTGGCTCGAGTTCATCGATTGCTTCATATAAGGTTTTGCTGGTGGAGTGGGCAATTGCACACGCCAGTTCACAACTTTTGCAGCCTAGGCAGTGTTCGCTTCTGGTCAGAATCTGTTTCAACCTTATCCCTCCCTTAGACTTCTTTAAGAAGATCACTAGCTTTAATTTATCGGAATATTCTTCTTTTTTCCATCGCCCTGCTGACACTACGAAGATTTATTTAATATACTTAGATATTATTGTTATTGATACCGTGGCCCTAACAGCTTCAGAAAACAAAAAAAGCGCGATTATATCGCGCAAGATTTCAGATCGAGCTATAGACTATAGTTTATCGGTTAACATATCCCAATTAAGTACTGCAAGTTTCCCACGTTTTATGGCCACAATTCCTTGTCTTTCCCAGCGTTTAAGTATCTCATTGACCGTCTGGCGCGTGGTTCCGCTTAAGGCCGCAAATTGTTCATGGGTAAAAGCGAGGGAATAGGGTAGAGGTAATTTCGCGCGTTGGTTAACTCTTGGTTGTCCCTCACGTAGGATAACACTAGCCAAGCGTTCTGAGACGTCCCGAAACGCTAAGTCCAAGATGACGTCGTTTGTTTGTTTTAAAATGTTGCCGAGTAAACGGATGAGTCGCAACCCAAGTTCAGGACATTCACCGAGCATCGGACGAAACATGTCCATTCCGAGGTAAACAACGACAGAATTTTCGAGAGCTGTGGCTGAGGCTAACGAGTGAACACTATAGACTTCGCCAGCAGAAAGGCAGGCAACCGTGAATTCTTTGCCATCTTCTGACAAGTAGGATACTTTAACCCGGCCTGACTGGATGAAGTAGATCGGTTCCGAACAATCAGAGGGAAAGCTGAGAATCTGTCGCTTTGTGAAGCTCCGTTGTCTAAACAACCCTTCCCACCGAGTTAGAACCTCTGTCGGAAGACCTTGAAACAATGGAAATTGCTCCAACGTCAAAGACATACACACGCACCACCTTTCTTGGTTCGTAAGTGAGATCATTGACTGCGTCTTTGAAAGGTTATTTTCTTTCAGAAGATTGTTTCAATTTTATCTCCGGAGTACGAGAAATGCAACAGCAGAAATTTGAGGAATCCGGACAAAAAGCTGAAATCATGTTACAATACAAGTATTAAAGTTAAATATTGGGAGTTGTTTATATGAGCGAGTTTCTCTCAGGGCTTCCGGAGGAATTTCAAAAGGATATATACTCTGCAATTGAAATACTTAAGAATGCCGGATGCAAAGAAATATTCATTTTCGGCTCATTGGTCACGGGTACATACAGGGAAGATTCTGATATAGATATTGCCATAAAAGGATGTTTACCCGAAAATTATTTTGCTTTGTTAGGGAAATTGCTGACTACATTAAGTCGTCCTGTCGATTTAATTAATTTAGATAGGGAAGATGCTTTTTCGCAATACCTTGAAAAGGAAGGTGATCTTTATCGCGTCTCCTGAAAAGGCAATATCTCAGATAATTTTCGAGATACAGCAAATTGACGAATTATTTACTTCCTTTAGCGAATTATTGGAGAAGAGTAAAGTGGAGGAACCGACTTTAGTCGAACTTACTGCAATAGGTTCAATCCTGCACTCGTTTTATAATGGAGTTGAGAACATATTTAAAACAATTGGGAAAAATATTGATGGCGAGATTCCCAGTGGAAACCACTGGCCCTGTGATTAGTGTATGGTCAGAATTGAAGATTGAATTAAAGACGTTCATGGATAACCAGAATTGAAAACATAAGAAGCTATTCTTAAATGAATTATATCACTGACCTAAAAGACGTTGCAAAACGTCCTTTTTCTGCGCTTTATAGCAAATGGAAAAAGAGGTTAAACGTGGAATTAGAAAACGGCTCAGTGCTGTTGTAAAAATCAACGAATAACGAGGAACAGGACTGGACAGATCATATTTATGAGGATGATAGCGTAAAAAAGAGAGGGATTATAAAGGTGATTGAGGACCTTAAAGAATTGGTAAATCATTTGGGTCGGCGGTTTCAAGTCCTAAAGCACGATGTGCGGCAGTAAGTAGTTGTGGATAGGGTTGAGCTCCTACTATACGTTCGTTGCTAATAAAGAAAGTGGGAGTACCGGTAACCCTGTTGGCGGTCGCTGCTTGGGCATTTTCCTGCAGGAGGGTCTGGCTTGTGATATCTCTGAGGGCAGTCGGTAGGACTTTCCTATCTATTCCCAAATCCGCTAGAAGATCAGATAAAATTTCTAGTTGACCGATATCCTTACCTTGGCCGAAATAAGCCTTGAACACTGCATCGTGGTAGCTATTTTCCTGTTCAGGGTGATGGAGATGGATGTATTCTCCCAAAAGAATTGCTGAGTGGGAGTTGGAAAGCCTATCCTGGGCAACAAACTTGAGACCTAAAGGTGTTCCCATTTGGTTGAGGTTTTCAAACATTCCTTGGACCATGTGTGCCGGGAATAATTCATGAATTGATCGTCCTTCAGGTGGAGTGTCCGGATGGATTTCTATATTGAGCCATTCAATGGGTAAGCCAAGCTCATGGCCTAGTCGGTCGGCAAGGACCTTGCCGATATAGCAAAAGGGTCAGATATAGTCTGAGTAGATACGTATTGTTTGCATAATTGATCGCCTCCTACAAATGTGAGTCATGTTAAAACAAGATTTTAAGCCTACTAAGATATTTTTCCAGTGTTGCTTTAAAATTATCCGAGTTCACTTGGCCTAAGTCCAGAAAGTTGGACTTATACGAGGTATAGTTAAAACTTTTACCATACTTTTCTCGGATCAGTGGTTCGTATTTTAAAAGTAAGCGGTTATTTACGTTGTACTGATGGACGTCGGTCGACAATCCAATCATTTCTGGTGGGATGGGTTGACCGAGTTGAATACCTTTGATATAGGAAAGATTACGTTCAATTAAGTCTTCACTCACAATGTCGGAGTGAGCCGAAAGCTTGATTTCTGCGGGGAAGTGCTTAATCACCTCTAAAGTTTTGATAAATGCATCGAGATCGTAATAATCAAGATAGGGAATAGGAAACTCAACAAGATCCCCGACAAATAACACACAATCTCTCCGATCAAAGCAGAGCGCAGAATCGATCGTATGCCCAGGGGCATAAATGAATTCAATATCTTCATCCTCCAAGGTGAGCTTTTCAGTAAACGTAAGGTTCGGATATTTAAGTTCAATTTCTCCGTTATGGAATTTTCTTAAACGGTTCAAATCAAATTCTCCGATCTCCTGCATGCGCGTGTTCGCCGTTTCATGGCTAATGATCTTAGCGTCCACGAAAGCAGAATTTCCCCAGATATGATCCCAATCTGAATGAGAATTAAACACAAGAAGCTCCTTCGGGGCTAATTGAGTTAAGAGATAATCCTTGATGACCTTCATCGATAAGGGACCTAAGTGCGTATCACATAAAACAACGTGATGCTCGCCTTTGATTAAATAAACTGATATCATCATCGTAGGTGAAGATAACCCCTCTAGTTCCTATTTCTCGGATCTGCATTATGTCCCTCCTCCAAAATGTAGGGTTATATATATTATACCTTTTAATAGTGCCTTAAGATGGTAATTAGAATTGCAACAGGATAAACTTAGACAGTAAGGGAAGGTGAGACGTTTGGCGGTCATAGGAGGGCGGGCACATCTAAATGGGATTACCTTTGTCACCGATACACACATAGTTCGTGGAAAGTTATCACACGGCACTGTGTCCATCAAGGGGCGTCGATTACCTGGGATTAGAATATTTAACGTAATGGACAAGGTTCCTTTCTTCCGCGGGTTTTCTAAGTTAGCGAAGCTTAATCTTAAGTTGTTTCTCGCCAGTATTCTTATCCTAGCCATACCCTGGGATTGGATACTACCGTATGATAATTCGTTCGTTCCTGAGTCAATATGGCTCGAGTTAGCTGTCTATGCTTTAGCACTTATGATCCTAGTTGTAGTCCTAAAGCGACTTTGGCAGTTTCATGGAGCGGAGCATAAAGCGTTTAACATTTATATGAGCGGGGAAGATCTTTCACTGAGCGCAGTGAGGGCGGCTAGTCGAGTGAGTAAATATTGTGGTACTAATTTGGCGGTCATAGCGTTCCCTGTCGTTATATTTCTATCTTACGTAACTATGCCGGTGCTCGTACTCGTCGTCGCCTTACCCATTGGCTATGAAATTATCAACTGGAGTTTTCGAAGCAACCGGTTAAAGCCAGCACTCTTGATTGGCTCGTTCATTCAAAAATATATTGTAACAGCAGAACCGACGGAAGAACAGATTCAGCTCGCTACTACTACCCTCTCTAGAGCGATTGAATGTGATGGGTTAAGGTGAAAAGATTTGCAATTACAATTTCAATTTCAATGCTTTCAATTAATGTGCAGTATGTTACACCGGCATTGGTGAACAATAGACAGTAGTAGAACAATATATAACTAGAACGATGCGCTGTGAGCACTGATGGAGGGTATTATGCCTGAAATTCCTGAGATGGAGATATACAAGGACTATTTGAACAAATGGGTTAAGGATAAACAGATTAGTGTTGTTAATGTCTTACGGGTCAAATGTGTTAATCTGGAAAGTACAGACTTTTGCCGGGTCGTCCTCGGTAAACGGATTAAAGACATTACCCGCAGCGGCAAATACCTGATTTTTCACCTTGACGACAGTCACTTTCTCTTGACGCACATGATGTTGGATGGCAGGCTATTTTTATTGCCCTTAAAGGACTTGGAAAAGGGACAATCAATTAAGGCGTTAATGTCCGAATTCGTAAATAGTGGAGCAGAGGAGTTACGTCAACGAATAAAGGAACTACCGGGAAAACCAAGTGTTATTTTTGGATTATCGGACGATTCAGTGCTTTTCTTTTGCAGTCTTACGTTGGGTTATTTGCACTATCTGAGTAAGGCTGAACTTGAGGCTAAATTGGGAGTATTGGGAAGTGATCCATTAGATCCTAACTTTGATGCCCAAGGGTTTATTCAATTACTTAAAGGGAGAAAGGGAATGATTAAACCCTGGCTAATGAATCCCAAAAATATCACGGGAGTTGGTAATGCTTATTCAAATGAAGCCTTGTTTGGCGCTGGTATTTTGCCCACCCGCTTGATCTCCACCATAAGTAGGGCTGAAAAGGTAAAATTGTACGATTCCTTGACCCATAGTATCCGGGAGTCTATTAGGCTTGGGGGAGATATGGAGGAACATTTCGCTACTTGGGATGATTTCACCGGTGGATATAATTCGTGTTTTAGGGTGTATGGTCGATCTGGTAAACCATGTCCAGTCTGTCAAAATGTTATCGAGAAGTCTGAGGTTGGCGGACGAAATGCGTTTTATTGCCCAATCTGTCAAACATAATGGACAGGATGAAAGGCTATCACCTCTTCAGGTGATAGCCAGATTATAAAAATTTATTATTAGAAGATCAGACCTAAAGCGATAAGAATCAAAATTGCTACAGCGATAACTCCTACACCAACGCCGTGACCCACTCCAGTCATTCCATACATAAGAATTTTCTCCTTTAATTTAGAATACGATTCCCATAGCGATCAGAAGAAGAATTATTACCACGATTGAGATTTTTGTTTCGTGGATTGATGCAAAAGGAGTAAGAGCAAACTATGATATGCCTTGGATTTTGGCAAATCATTGGTTTGCTCTTTATTTTCTATTACTGGTTCATCCATCGCGTCATTTAAGTTAGCAAATGACATCGAGGTCTGAAGAATCCTATATACTGTTTGGTTTAATGTGGTTAATATCATGTGCTACAAAGATACTGCTTACAGCTTAACATTAATATTCAAACAATGATTACAAGGGTGATGAGGCGTTCGCTAATCCACTATTCATTAAACACACTAGATTTTAACTATAGCTTGGGTGTGTTATATTAAGATATGGTTGCCTATTCTTATTTCTTAATGGGACTCTGTTTCAATAGAACATTTACTGCATATAGGTCTCGTTGAACGGGAAGCTAAGGATGGCATGCTCCCTTATTGAGTTAAATAGGGGCTTAGAGAGGAGAAATTTTGTGCCTAAGGAATTAACACACTGGCATATAGCTAGCGATGCTATGCAAAAGGTAACCTCAGGACAGGTAGCTGAAATCATTGACGGAAACCTTGCGCTGTATTATCTTGGAGCCATTGCCCATGACATAGGCTTTTATGATTTTTCTAAGCCGTCTGAAATGAACCTGGAGAACGTGGCAAACCAGCTTCATGGTATGGCTGGAGAGAATACCTTGGTACCCCTCATCGAAATGATGGAGACGGCTCTTAGCCAGAACCATAAATATACACAACTAGCTTTATTACTAGGTATGTTGACACACTATATTGCTGACACCTCCTTTCATCCCATGGCTTACTATATGAGCGGAAATTATTTTGCGGAGGACCCAGAGGAACGGGAGAAAGCAGTGTTTCGTCATCGTTTATTAGAGACCGCCATCGATCAGTGGTTAGAGAGCGTTGATCCGCTCGAATATCCGTTGGACTTAATACATCTATGGCGTGAAACAGGCGAAGCTGGGAGAGAAGCCTTTGAATTGCTGGTTGAGCATTATGATTATCTAGGCGGCAAAAAAACGCATTTTAAAAAGGCATGGCGGAACTATCGCTTATTGCAAAATGCCTTTACTTGGTCTATCCCTTGGTGTATCATAGCCTTCTACAGACGTATTGGGCACCCAACGGTCGAAAAGTTTGAAGCGCTATTCTACTCGCAACCGCTAAACTTATTACTGTTTGATTCAAATTTAGAGTGGCTACATCCCGTAACCGGTGCCCCTACTGTTATGACTTTGAAAGAACTTTATGACGAGAGTGTTGAAAAGGTTATCACTTTGTTTGAACGGTTAAATACTCATGCCATAGAAAAATGGCCGTCCCTACTTAGAGAGCTTCAGCCACTGTCCCTAGACAGTGGCTTGCCCTATGTACCGGTAAGTCAAATGAAATATTTTCGTACCGACCCCATCGAACATCACTTACGGAAATGATCAATATCCATCATTTCACATATAGTAATCACGCAATATAGAGCGGAAGTAGCCTTGTATCAGTGAGTTTATGCATCTATTTCATAAAATAAGTTAGGAAAATAAATTCAGGAGGAATACATGGCCTGGAGCAAAACGAAGCAACTTCTGGAGAGCTTTCTTTGCCCTGCATTATATAGAAGGGTTGAATACTGTGCAACGAGCTACGGTTATTTACCAGATAAAGCAGGTCTTTGTTATATTACCGTAAATAAAAAGAATGTGTTTAATATGAAGGATGCAACTACATTAATCAGATGGTATCAAACGGAGCAGGAAATAAAGAATGATCCGGATATTCAAATTCCTATCAACAATGAAGAAATTGAAGTCGTCAGAAAAGATACCAATGGGACAGTCCCTGAGGATCGTCTAGTTGTAATTGCAAGAAATAGAAAAATATCAGACTATGCAAATGAGCTGTTATCAGCGCAATCAGTATTAAGTAAATCAAATTTTATTGTTGTAGCAAATAAGTTCTTATCTATTTCTATAAAGGAAAGTATCGAGAGCAATGAGATATTATTGAATATATTGGCTTTGGTGGACAGAAGGGTAGGCAAAAAGCGACTTTTAAGCATGACTGAGAATATAAAGTTGAAGCACCCCATTGTGCAGTATTTTTATGATCTACGGCTTAGTACGCTGTGATATAAGGTTTATACATTAAAAATGGAGCTGCAAAGAGTTGACTAACCGGTGTGCTGGGCGATAAAGTAGGCTCTATTCGTTTAATCGATAAGGTTTCTTATAAAGATCTTTTTTTTGCAACCCATTTTTTCGAGCCAATGTAATCCAGCTTCTATCTCCCATGAAGAGGTAGAAACGTCTTAAAAATAAGAAATCAAAGTCTACATAAATAGACTCCATCTTATCAGACTTCTCATGGTTAATGTCGGTTTCTATTGAGGAAAAGGCATCGTGAAGTTTTTGCACAGCTTTTTTCATAAACGGTGCATTCTTAGCGGAGATCATCATGGGACCTCCTCCGATGAGTAGGCCAAAACGGAACTCTGCGTTGATATGTTGGCTAAAGCTCTTGATCACCCTGACTGCCTCCAGGTTTATTTCTGGCTCAGGAAAACCGCAGTTAACAATAGCGTAGACTTTGACCTTGTTTTTAACGATTCCGCTTGCGGTATAGTAGTTATAATAATCGGCTAGAAACCGTGTTAACATGCCAGGCATGCAGAAAACGTAAAGCGGAAATGAAATAATCAGGACGTCGGCTTTTAAAAGCGTTTCGAAATCCTCTAATAATTTATGGGCTGAAATACTATTTCTGACGTCTATAAATGTCTTACATACATCACCATTGATGTGGCTTGCCGCCATGTCTAAGAATTCCTTTGAGACAGATTGTTCGTTGATCTTAGGGCTTGCGCTGATTAAAACAATATTTTTCATAACATTCCACCCACTCGTGCGAACTCCATGTTACTTAAGGCTTGGATAAGGGCCTCGGCTGTTTCTGGGTAGGTAAGAATTTCGATATTTCTACGGTGCTTTTTGGTAATGTCGATAAAAAGCTGTTTATCTTCATTTGAAACCATATCTCCGTACCCAATCATAATCTGCCTGGGGAACGTATCATACCGGGATGCATGGTTGTACCGTTTGGCCTTGTTTCAAAAAACGGTAACATATTAGGTATGCTTCTATCAATTGCATTTTTAATGTTTGCACTGAACTGACCAAAGATTATTGGGTTGAGATAAATGACCACGTCGCTGTTCATAAAGCTTTCGTTGATTTGAGTCATCAGGTCGTTGATAACACATTCCCCAGGTTTCTTGATCCAGCAACCAAAGCAGCCCATGCAAAACGTCAAGTTATCCATTCCCACGTCTATCAACTTAGTTTCAAATCCCTTGTCCTCCAAGAACTTAACTATCAGGTCTTTCAACGCTTGATAGGTTTTGGTCGGATACTCTTTATCCGAAATCAACAAGGCTTTCGTATTGCTCACTCCCAATCCAATTAAGCTTACAGTGTCAACATAATAATATCATGGGACCGTTACGATTCAAAACAATTATGCTGGAATAACTGGGCAGTTATTTGTAGATGCAAACAGATTAGGGACATACCCCAGAAGTATAAGGACTTCTGTAATGACAGCAGCTATAAATGGAATCGAACGAATCATTGTGAAACCACGTAGAGCTTCACTGAAGGCGAAAAAACAGAAACTAGCAAGAAGTCGATCCAAGTTATCGTATGTTAGCAAAGTGGTTTCTCGACGCAATACGATTTGCGAGAAGGTATATGACCATCAATATAGGAAATGAGTAATAGTGTTTCCATACCATATTATTATATAGGCCTAACCAGACATTGATAGGCTGGAAGATAAAAGAGGCAAATGCTGAAAACAATATTGATTTTACTAAAGGGTTAACTTTCGTGAAAAATTGTATAGTAAGCATTGTTGCCACCGGTAACGCACAAAGATCGAATAGAATAAATTCAGACATTAACGGTAATGTATTCACTGGATAGAACCATAAATGCATTGCAACACCTAATATATCCAGATAAGATGAAATTAACATGACAAAGAATCCAGCAAATATTAACTTATGTGTGTGTTCCTTTTTTCTTGCCAAGAACCAAAGCGTCCAGGGTAAAATAATTAATAATAAGGATAACCACCATCGCCATGTAAATAGGATATGGTTATACCAAAGATCATAAAAATCAACGTTCGTTCCATGCAACTCTGAATAAAGCATAAGTGAATGTTCTTTTACTTCCTTAAATTCCATAATCATCGCCTTCCAAAATAAATCGAGTTATATTAATTATTTTTAATAAATTCGTTCACTGAAGCAATACGATTTGCAAGAAGGTATATGACAATAAATATGGGAAATGAATAATAGTCTTTCCATGCTATATTAATATATAGGCTGAACGAACTACCGATTGGCATTAAAATAAAAGATACAAACGCTGAAAACAATATTGATTTTATTAAAGGATTAACTTTCGGGAAAAATTGTATAGTGAGCATTGTTGCAACAGGTAACGCAGAAGCATCGTATGGAAGTACTATTGGCAGTGGCCTTACTGGATTCCCCCATAAATTCATTGAAATACCTGTGATATTAAGAAAAGATGAAATTATTATAACAAATAGCCCAGCAGATAATAATCGATCTGAGCTCTCTTTATTTCTATAGAAATGCCAAATAATCCAAGGAAGGACAATTAAGAATACGCTTAACCACCACCGCCATGTAAACAAAATATGGTTATACCAAAGATCATTAAATTTAAGGATAGTTTCATGAAATCTTAAATATAATATATTTGACTGTTCCACTACTGTATTGAAATTCATACTATTCTCCTCATACCAAAATTAATATCTGTAAATTTCGGTATTTAACTAACGTCAAGCACATAGCTTTTCTTAAACCGGGTTACCGTAAACCACTAAGTGGGATATCAAATATAGCCATGATGACAAATGCTAATACAATAGATATGGTCCAAGAAAATATAGGCTTTTTATAATGTAACAATAACATTGGAAACATAATGGTATAAAATAAAATTGACCAACCTATGTTCCATCCATTATAAAAATATATCCCACCGCCTATGTACCCAATGAACTCTAAAACTGACATGGTAAATATCCAAGAAATAATGTACCATATTTGTCTAATAATATTATTAGGAAGATTTGACAGAAACAGAATAATTACAGAAGGGAAAAGAGCAAACGCTATAAAATAATCTGCAAAAGTGTGATTCCAAAATGAACCACCATATAACCATAAAGGTTTGCTGTATGTGAGGATGTTAGATGAAAGGTCACCGATAATAAAATAAAGAATAGTAGGATAGAAATGTGGCCAGTTTTTCCAATCGCCCCATTTAAAACATAAATAAATAAACATGATCACTACTAATATCCTTACCATAAGTCTCTAGACCTCTTTTCATCCAATCGTTAGACTCCCACTATAAGTGGGAGTGGTGCCCCGTTGCCCTGCGTCGGTGGAGTAGAATCCCCCACCGAAGTCTCGATGTTCAACTTTAGTTGAACGAGTTCACTGTCCTATTTCATTCAATAAAGGTGTTGGTTATATCGCGTTCATATAAATCTCTTTTATATCGTTCCCTTTGGATGATTTAATATGTCGCTTAGATAAATTTCAAAGAAATATAGTTATGCTACCTACTTTTCTAAATGGTCAATAATATCAAGGTTTTGGGAAATACTTAAATAAATAATTGCCACTAGTTGAGGTAAATACCCTAGTTTCAACCATGGGAATATAAGGCAGTTCTAAGACTTCTTAGTTCAAATTTTGTGGTATAATATACCTAATACGATCTTTGAAAATTGAACATATGTGGTTGTGGCAGAAAGTCTGTCACGTAAAATGTTCAGCGACTCAAGAAAACTAAAGAAACAACTCGACAATACATAATCCTTAAATTGAACTTAGGGACATTCAAAAAAATAACCAGTCAGTCTGCAAGTCTATTTTACGGAATACTGCGTCGGCATGTTCACCTAAACCCAGAAGTCAGAGGTCAGAGGTCAGAAACCGGATGGTATCAGATTGGGGTATTCCTTTCTGATCTCTGGCCCCTGTCAACTGACATCTGGAAACATACCTCCTTGTCTGACGCAAAATATCCATGACATCTTTGACTTGTTATTTTCTCTCATATGCCTAAATGTCAAATCCCAGCCTCCCCCAAAATGTGAAGATCCAAACAGTCCGAAAAAACACTGTTTTTTATTTAGGAGAAAAGGAATATTACCCTTAAATATTAGTGGATAATATATAACGAGAAATGTTGAAAGAAGAATTATATGAAAAAGAGAGTAACAAAAAAACAATATAATAGTAAGCTGTGCATTGTTTGTGGGTTGGAAAACGATCTAGGTTTAAAGGCTTCTTTCTATGAAATTGAAGGTGAAGAGCTTATTGCCTTATTTAAACCCCTTGAAGAACACCAAAGTTATCCAGGAAGGTTGCATGGAGGAATAGCTGGCGCAATATTAGATGAAACAATTGGAAGGGCAATAATGATCAAAGATGAAAACATTTGGGGAGTTACGGTTGAATTAACTTTAAAATATAAAAAACCTGTTCCGTTAGACCAGGAATTGCGGGTTATTGGAAGAATTACAAAAGATTCAAGTAGATTATTTGAAGGCACTGGAGAAATATTATTAGCGAATGGCGATATTGCAGTTACTGCAATTGGTAAATACATGAAAATGCCAATAAAAAATATAGCTGATTTTAATGAGGATGAACAAGAATGGAACGTAGTATTGTCTAATAATGAACCTGTAGAAATTGAGATTTAATAACAACAACTATCAAATTAACAATTTTATCATTGTCATGATGGATGATAGGGGGAGAAGTTATGGATAAGAAGGACATTGTCAAAATGGTGACATGTTTTGTGGAGAACTCGGAGCACAATCTAATACCTAAGAAAATTGCGCTTTCGGAGATGGTGGTTGGTTTAAAGATTTTTGAGACTCCAATTTTCGGTCGCGACCGAGCATAGGTCGTGTAATTTAACGGGTGGAAATCCCGTTCGGTAAGACGCAAGCCACGTCACCGATAGCGAGTCTTGGATGGTTAGGAGTAATTCTAACTGTTAAGCGTAGACAGTCAGATAGTAGGCCTGAAAGTGATTGAGCCTCGAAATGAGTAAACCGGGAAGGTCGACAGGTTCGAAAATCTGGAAGACAACATCCTAATCCGTGTATTGGCAAGTGGAGTAGGACTTCCCCGGGGTCGAAGAGCCAGGCATGCTATACAATGATCACACAGCAACTCGGGAGATCCTGCTCGTTCTTTCGTAAGAGAGTATGACAAACCGCCGATGAAAAGGGAGAATGTCAAATGGCGGGTAGGAAGTCGGATAACCGCGTAGTACCAATGAGACCGAGTAATGTCGGTGGAGGAAAGGCGGTTACATATCATCAGTCTTGGTAAGGAAACATTTACTACACACGGGGGTAGATCATAAATGGAAACAAAATTAGCAAGAATAGCAGAGATTGCAAAGGCTAAGCCAAAAGAACAATTCACATCCTTGTATCACCTTCTAAATAGAGAAATGCTATTTGAATGCCATGCGGAGTTAGATGCAAACAAGGCGACAGGAATTGATCAAGTATCGAAAGTAGAATATGAGCGCAACCTCGAGCAAAACATCAATAACCTTGTGGATCGGTTGAGAAATAAAGGATATAAACCTCAACCCGTAAGAAGGACGTATATACCAAAGGACGAAAAGAGCATGCGCCCGTTAGGTATTCTTGCTTACGAAGACAAGATCGTACAACGAGGTCTTAACAAACTATTACAAGCCATATATGAGCAAGACTTTGTAGATCATTCGTATGGATTCAGACCAGGCATGAACTGTCATGATGCACTCAAAGAAGTAAACCGTATCATTGAGAAGGGAAAAATCAGCTATGTGGTAGATGCTGATATTAAAGGTTTCTTTACAAATGTAGACCATGAATGGCTCATGAAATTCATCGAACTACGAATAGGAGACCCCAATATCAAGAAGCTGATCGTTAAATTTCTTAAGGCGGGAATCATGGAGAAAGATATCTATGAAGACACAGAGGCTGGCGTGGCTCAAGGCGCTTCCATATCGCCAGTCTTGGCAAATATTTATCTGCACTATGCGTTGGATCTATGGTTTCAAGTGATCGTAAAGAAGTTTTGTAGGGGACAGGCAGAGATAGTACGTTATGCAGATGATTTCATTTGTTGCTTTCAGCTAAAGGACGATGCCGAAAGATTCTATAAGGCCTTAATCAAAAGACTGGCAAAATTCAACTTGGAAATCGCGGAAGAAAAGACTAAGATTCTGGCGTTTGGTCGCTTCGCGGCAGACAATAGCAAGAGACAGGGACTAGGTAAACCGGAAACTTTCGACTTTCTGGGGTTCACCCACTATTGTAGCAACAGTAGTAAAGGGAAGTTCAGAGTAAAGCGGAAAACGAGCAGAAAGAAATTCAAAGCAAAGGTAAAAGCGTTTAAGCTTTGGTTAAGGGCTGAGAGAAATCTAGGCACGGAAGAAATTATGAAAACCGTTAGAAGGAAACTCATAGGGCATTATACCTACTATGTGATAACTGATAATAGTCAAATGATGGGGACCTATAGATTTCAAGTGTCTAAGTTGTTGTTCAAATGGCTTAACCGAAGAAGTCAGCGCAGAAGCTTTAGCTTCGATAAGTTTAATTTATTTCTTAAACGTAACCCGCTACCAGTACCTAAAATATATGTGAACATTTACGGCTAATCTAAAGCATCTGTAAGAGGATATGAGGAGCCGTATGCCTTAATTGGGCTCGTACGGATCTGTGAGGGGGGCAAATGCAATTTCCAAAAGGAGAAAGGTTTGCTTCTACTCGACCTTTCGGAGCTGCAGACGATCAGTATTTCAAAGTATTGAAAGATCCCTTAGTCATAGGAGAACACTTTATGCTTCCCCAAGACTGGTTACCCCAGCCTAAAACGGTTATCTCCTTTTTTCTACCCTTTACCGAGGCAGTAAAAAAGGGCAACAGAAGAGATATGTCATGGCCTTCAGAAGAATGGTTGCATGGACGGATAGAGGGTCAAGCTCTGGTTATTAAGCTTTGCCAATATTTGAGCTCTGAATTGATAAATGCCGGATATAAAAGCCTTGCTCCGTCTTTGGATGAAAGGTTCTGGGCCAGAACGGGACATAATAAAGCGACTCACAATTCTGACAATAATGGTGGAAACGACGGATTATTCACAAGCAATTGGTCTGAAAGACATGTTGCCTTTATATGTGGACTTGGCACATTCGGACTTTCTAAAGGCCTAATCACCGAAAAAGGGATTGCAGGCAGATTCGGCAGCATTATTACAGAGCTGGAGTTGCCGCCCGATAAAAGGATCTATGAAAGCATTTATGGTAACTGTTCTATGTGTGGCGCATGTGTGAAGAATTGTCCAGTCAATGCGATATCCCTTGATCAGGGGAAAAACCACGAACTTTGTCATAAATTTATAAACAAAACAAAGGAGAAACACAAACCAAGATATGGTTGTGGAAAATGTCAGGTAGGGGTTCCATGTGAAAGTAGGATTCCTAAGAAGAGCATTGGTGCGTTTGACGTAGAGAAGCAATGCTAAACCTAAGAGCTAAAACTGTTAGAGGCTGAACAACAACGTCTTAGCGGCGCACCACCCACAGTACAGATGATGTGAGAAAATACATCATCTGTACAATATCTAGTATGAAGGATTTCATACTAGATATTGGAGTGCTGCCGGATTGGGTGGTACATTTAGGGTTTCGAGTTTATTCCATGATGTTTACAACAACGATTATTGGACTTTTGCTTGGTTACTTATACCGAGCCAGAACCTGGTGTGCAATATGTCCTATGGGTGCTTTATCCAGTCTGGCTTTGAGGGAAAAACCACCATCGGTTTCTGAAAATAATGTAGCGAAATGATCATTTCCAATTAAGGGCATAGCATAGCAGAAAAACAGCCGCGATTTGATTTTTCAAGTCGTGGCTGTTTTTCTGATCAAAACCTGTGGCTAATGACATAACTAGTTCGAACTTTTGCCATATTTTTGTCACAATTTCTTAATAATATATAGCTGTAAGGTAAAACAGCCTAAAACAAAAAGGAGTGTGTATCGCATGAGAAATTTCAAGAAGCTCATTGTAGCAGCTACAATCGTCGGAATGTTAGGCGTAGTAGGGGTCGCAGGTGCTGCCGTTGCTACAGGTGCAACAACACCCGCGGGCATCGTTGCTGGATTAACAGGAAAGTCAGTTGAAGCTGTAACGGCAGAACGAGCAGCAGGAATCACCTATGGAGCCATTGCCCAAGAAGCTGGAATGTTAGATGAGTTCAAAGCGGAGAATCTTGAGCAGAAAAAAGTGATTCTGGATCAAAGAGTGGCGGAGGGTAATTTGACTCAAGCGCAGGCGGATGAGACCTATAAAGCAATCGCGGCGAATCAAGCAACTTGCGATGGAAACGGTAGTGCTAAAATAGGCCGAAAGAATGGCGCAGGGTTTGGACAGGGAATGGGCGCCGGCCAACATAATGGTGGCGGTATGGGTCGAGGAAGGAACACTGGAAACAGTTCAGTCCAACAATAGCACCTTCCAGTGAACTCGTTCAACTAAAGTTGAACATCGGGACTTCGGTGGGGGATTCTACCCCCACCGAAGCAGGGTACCGGGGTAAGACTCCCTTATAGAAGTGGGAGTCTTACGAATAGATAAATTGCAGTTTTTAAGTTAGAAATAAATAATATGGAGTGACTAATCATTTTGAAAAATTCAAAAGCGGGTGTCATCGTATCGTTTCTTACAACAGTGGCTGTAGTTATAGTCTTATCATTGTTTATGACTCAGAATTTCGGAGGACATTCTGAAAAAGTCTCAGTTCCGACGTCTGTTTCGGTGGGCTTAAATATGACGATCTCGGAAATTTCAGTGACCAATAACTTGGAACTTGAGACCGTGCAGGCTGCTCTTGAAATTAAAGACCCCGATAATATGGCCAAAACGCTGAAAGAACTCAAGATCAGTGAGGAAGATGCGAATGACTTGATCCTTAAAAAACTGAATTTTGAGAGTGAAGAAGCCTCTAAAAACGTTGGATTGATTGGTGCAAAATTCCTTCTTTGGGCAATTCTCATGGCCATCGCTTTCGTGCGACTAAGGCGTCGTAAAATAACCCCTACTTTCAGAAAATACATGCTGCTTGCTTCCTTTATTATCACTGGAGTAATTTTAGGGTCTGAGCCTAATTCAATGTCAACGGTCAAGGATATGATTTCTGCTTATGCCATCAAAGGAATTATTTTTCCTCCCAGGTTAGTAGCACTTTTAGTCTTCTTGCTTGTTGTTTTATTAGCAAACAAATTCATTTGTGCCTGGGCCTGCCAATTTGGTACCCTTCAGGACTTTATCTTCCAATTAAATAGGAATTCAAACAATAAGCAAGGTGTATTTAAGCAATATAAAGTTCCTTTCATAGTTTCCAATAGTATCAGAGTTCTCTTCTTTTCAGTTTTTGTAGTCATCGCTTTTATCGGGTCCATAGATATCGTTGAAATCATAAATCCCTTCAATATTTTTAATCCGACAGTTCTTACGGCGGTAGGCATCGTCTTTATTAGCATGATTTTAATTAGCAGTCTATTCATATATAGACCTTGGTGCCATTTCTTCTGTCCATTTGGTCTTATTGGTTGGATCGTAGAGAAGTTTAGCTTCTATAAGATAAAAGTGAACTATGGAACCTGTACAACCTGCGGAGAATGTTCTAAAGCTTGCCCATCAGAAGCGATGGAAGCAATCCTAAAGCAGAACAAAGTCACTCCAGACTGCTTTTCCTGCGGGAGATGCATCAATGCTTGTCCTACAAAATCAATAGAATTTAACAAGGGTCAACGAACACCCATCCCGGTAAGAGATTTTAAAGACAATACGGACAATATCCATAAAGGGTTATAAATATAGATTATTAATTCTTACTAGGAGTGGTTATATTGAAGAACAAGCAGTTGACAAAGTATTTGAGATGGGGCCTATTGGCGTTATTCGTTGTCCTCGTGAGTATCGCGGCCTATCTCCATCAAACATTAGGGGGGGCAAAGGCGCCCTCAATCCACGCCTTGTGTCCCTTCGGAGGTCTTGAGAGCCTGTACCAGGTCTTCACGACGGGAAGCTTCATTGCCAAAATATTTGCAGGAACAATGACTCTGTTTATCATCACGCTCATTGTGGCCCTTGTATTTAGACGTAGTTTTTGCGGGCTAATATGTCCGTTTGGAGCCATTCAGGAATTCTTTGCAAAACTTGGTCAGAGAATATTTAAGCGCAAGTGGGTTATGCCTGCGCGTGTCCATAAGCCTTTACGATATTTAAAATACATTGTACTACTGGTTACCGTCGTTTATGCGTGGAAGACTGCGGGCTTATGGATGGCTCCGTATGATCCATGGTCAGCTTATGCCCATCTACCAGAAGGGTTGGAAAGTGTGTGGGGAGAATCAGCCGTCGGTTTAATCATCCTGGTGGTGACGATTGTCGGTTCACTGATTTATGATCGATTCTTTTGCAAATATCTATGTCCGATGGGGGCACTATACGGAATTGTCGGTAAAATAAGCCCCTTTAAAGTGGTCAGGAACGAAGATGTGTGTATCGACTGCGGAATCTGCAGTAAGAGCTGTCCGATGAATATTGATGTCCAACACAGTTTGAAGGTTACCACGGCAGAGTGTATAAATTGTCAGGCCTGTGTCAACAGCTGTCCCAAGGAAGGGGCCCTCGAACACCAGATGGGTCATAAAATAATCAGACCGTTGACTATAATTGCCCTAGTCATGGTGGTGTTCTTTGGGTCAATATATGCGGCTGAGGCTCTGGGACTCTATCAACTCACACCAGCCCAACTAAAAGTGGGAGAGTCGATTAATTATGACCAAGTCAAAGGGTATATGAGTATCAAGGAAGCAGCAGAGGCCACTAATACAGACTTAAAGGTCTTTTACGAAAAATTCAAGATTCCTGAGAACGTTCCAGAAACAACCAAGATGAAAGAAATATCCCAAGTTGCTGAGGGGTATGAGTTAGATCAAGCGAAGAAAGCTCTTGAAGAGACAACGGGGGAAGCGAAACCCGGGTCCAGTGAACCTCAGAATACGGTCAATTTAGACGGTATAAAAGGGTCTATGACGATCACTGATGCGGCGAAGACTGTCAAGCTACATATTAAAGAGTTCTATAAACTTTTTAAGCTCCCTGACAATGTACCTCCAAACACCTATATGAAGGATATCGGGAATGTCGTCTCAGGCTATGACTATCATGAAATGTTAACTTCTCTGAAGTAAATAATTAATTGGCCGCCCATTGAGTTAAATGGGCGGCCAATTAATCTTTAGTTGAACGAGTTCACTAAGTAGGCGTTCTATGAGAGCACGACGCCTTGCACTTATCGTCAATATTACTTTTCTTTATATCTGTAAATTCCCGCCCTTTATAATTGTAATTAAGTAAATCACCCTACATAGCCATTTTTATAGTGTTAATACAATGTTTCCCATCCAGAAATAAATTTATATTATTTGAAAGATGGCCAATGGAAACCTTTGAATAATGGCCAAACGCTTGAAGTTATCTTGTTAAAGATATAATCGCGAGCAGTAACACTCTTGACAGTCAAAAGTTCTACGATAAAAATCGCCCATAAAAATCCACACTATATCGGTAAACACAGTTAAACAGTCTTGAAAGAATCCCGTAATTTTTAAAAGAGTACAAGGGAACCGAGAACTCGAACATTTTTGGAAT
>DASRMA010000246.1:0-13571 GCA_035648155.1 Desulfosporosinus sp. | reverse complement strand
GGCAGAAGCTGGTTCATCCATGAGCAGTACTGACGGCTCTACCGCCAGTGCCCTGGCAATACATAGCCGCTGTTGCTGTCCACCTGATAGGCTCATTCCTGAATAATTCAAGCGATCTTTCACTTCATCCCACAACGCCGCCATGCGTAAACTCTTCTCCGCACTCGCCTGCAGCTTTTGTTTACTTTTCATTCCATTAAGTCTTAACCCAGCCACAACGTTTTCATAAATACTCATGGAAGGAAACGGGTTCGCCTTCTGAAAAACCATGCCAACCGTTTTACGTAGTGACACGGGATCTTGATCATAAATACTTTTTCCATCCAACATGATCTCACCTTTTACTTTTGTACCTGGTAAGGTCTCATGCATACGGTTAATACAACGGACAAAGGTCGATTTACCGCACCCCGAAGGTCCGATAATCGCCGTCACTTGATTAGGCGCGATTTCCATGTTTATGCCTTTAAGGGTTTTATTAGACCCATACCATGCTTCAAGGTTACGAACACTTAAGCTCTGACCCATTTAGAAATCCACCTCCTTCTAGTTGTTCCGCGAACGAAAGGCTAAACGTGCAGTTAAATTGAGAATAACAACTAGTGAAATTAAAACTAAAGACCCTGCCCAGGCTTGTTGATGCCACTCTTTATAGGGCGACGTAGCATACTGATAAATTTGTACAGGTAAGGATGCAATCGGCTCATTCAGTGAACGGGCCCAGTACTGATTGCCTAAAGCCGTGAATAGCAACGGGGCTGTTTCTCCAGAAACACGCGCAACTGCTAACATAGCCCCTGTGATAATCCCTTTCGCAGCTGTCGGTAATATGATTCTTAATATAATTATCCTTTTAGAAATCCCAAGTGCATAACCTGCTTCCCTGATCGAATGGGACACAAGTTTCAGCATTTCTTCTGTCGAACGGATAATTAGAGGAATCATAATGATCGAAAGCGCCAGACCTCCTGCAAGGGCAGAAAAATGCCCTATTTTCAAAACCACTGCCGTGTATATTACAATACCGACAATAATTGAGGGAATCCCTGTCAAAACATCGGTGGCAAACCGAACTAAAATGCTAAACCAACTGGTCCGATCATACTCTGTCAAATAAATCGCCGTGAGAATACCAACCGGCATTCCAATTACACTGGCGATCAAAACCATGATCAGTGTCCCTACGATCGCATTGGCCATTCCACCCCCTGTCGCACCCATTGCCTTCGGTAGATTAATAAAAAATTCTATGTTCAGTGCGCTAAAGCCGTTCTTCACAACATAGCCAAGAACGCCGAATAGTGGAATCAGTGCGATGAGTGTCGCAACTATAAAAATGCCCATCATCATCCTATTGCGATATTTACGTACGCGATCGTTCATCAAGATATTCCTCCCTTCGGACCACGTGCAACAGACCAAACAAGAAGTCGAGCAAAAACATTTAATATCAAAGTAATACCAAACAAAATAAGACCGATTTCAACGAGTGCACTTAAATAAAGATCGTAAGTTGCTTCTGTAAACTCGTTCGCAATCACCGCAGCCATAGAATAAGCGGGAGCAAACAAGGAAGTCAGAATATCTGGACGATTTCCAATTAGCATGGTTACCGCCATTGTTTCTCCGAGTGCTCGGCCTAGCCCAAGCATAACTCCACCAAGAATTCCTGATTTGGCATAAGGCAGAACTGCTATCCGTATCATTTCCCATTTCGTCGCACCCAATGCTAAGGCAGCCTCTCTCTGTTCATTAGGCACTGCTGCCATTACCTCCCCAGAGATCGCTGCAATGGTTGGTAGGATCATAACCGCCAAAATAAGCCCACCCGCTAACAAACCAAAGCCCAGAGGTGTTCCTTGAAATAGAGGAATAAACCCAAACCACTTAGCAAGCCCCGGTTCTACAGTTTCTCTCAGCCAAGGGACTAAAACAAAAATTCCCCATAATCCGTAAACAACACTGGGAATAGCTGCGAGCATCTCTACCAAAAAGGCAACCACGATACGTGCCTTAGACGGAGCCATCTCATTTAAAAAAATAGCCACTCCTAGACCGATGGGTGTTGCAATGAGCAAAGCCAAAAGAGACGTCACTAATGTCCCATAAATAAATGGAAGAGCTCCAAATTGTTCCTTGACTGGATCCCACTCACGCCCAGTGATGAAGCTAAAGCCAAATTTCTCAATACTCGGACGTGCCGAGTCAAACATTTGCCAGCCCATCCAAACCATAAGGACTAAAACACTGATGGCCATCAAAAGTGTCAGATAACGCAAGGCGTTATCTCCCACGGAAGCTGTGAGCTTCTTCTTTTTACTCATATCTTCTGATCCTTCCACCTTCCTCATTCTCGTCTTAAAAATCTAAGCTAAGATGTACTCAACAAGTATACATTAGGAACGTGGAAATGCCCAGCACGAGCTGAGCAAATACCACTTATAATGACACTTTCACCATTGTCTACTTGAGTAAAGGTTGGCCATCATTGGTGATGGATTTAAGCATCGCTTCTTCTCGAGTAACTAAACTTGCAGGCAATTTTCCGTAATGTAATTCCTCTGAAAGATTTTGACCGTCATGAATAGACCAGTTGATAAAGTTAACTAAGGCTGTCCCTTTGGCTTTATCCTTTTGATCCTGATAAATTAATGCCCAAGCAAAACCCGCTATCGGATAAGCATCCGCCCCGGGCGCATTAACGATCGAAACCCTCATATCTTCTGGTATCTTAGCTGCAGCGGCAGCCGCTGACGTTGATTCAAGGGATGGCGTAATCCACTTACCCTCTTTGTTTTGTAATGACGCATAAGTCATGTTGTTTTGAATAGCATAGGCAAGCTCTAAATACCCGATAGACCCTGGAGTTTGTTGGATAGCACCTGCTACACCAGCATTCCCTTTACTACCTATCCCTGCTGGCCACTTCAGCGATGTTCCTTTACCAACCTTACTTAGCCACTCTGGATTAATACTGCTGAGATAGTCTGAGAAAATGTAGGTTGTCCCACTACCATCTGAACGATGCGCCACCGTAATCTTTGTGTCTGGCAATGATACACCCGGATTATCGGCGGCAATCTTCTTGTCATTCCATTTAGTGATTTTACCGAGAAAAATATTTGAAAGTACCGCGGGGCCAATTTTAAGGTCCTTAGAAACATTGGGAACATTATAAGTGACTGCGACCGCACCTAGTGTTAAAGGAATATGCAAAATTTTCCCACCTTTGGCCACTTTTTGTTGATCTTCCGTCATTGGACCATCCGACGCGCCAAAATCGATGGTCTGCTCTGAAACTTGTTTTATCCCAGCACCACTACCACTACTTTGATAATTAATTGTAATGTTTGAATTCGTCTTGCGATACTCCTCGATTTGCTTATTTAGTAATGGATAAACAAAAGAGCTCCCGGAGCCTGTGAGACTAACCCGCTCTACCTTGTCTTGGCCTGATGACGCACCACACCCTACCAATGAAAGGGCTAATATACCTGTTAATAAGCCAGTGAAAAGTTTATTCTTTTTATAAAACATAAGATTTACCTCCTAACAGATTGTTAATTTAACATACCCAATGTACCACTCAAACGTTAAGTCTAGATTAACTCTGTGTAAAGTTTGTGTTAATTTGCTACATATAATGTATAAAGGTAAAAGGAGATATCTAATTCTTGTAGAATTAGATATCTAAGAAACGTTAGCGAGGTGTCATGTGTGTTTGAACAAATGTTAGATCCTATCGACACGTGCGGCTGTGGAGATACTGGATATCTGACAACCCGAACCATCCCTGTAGACTTAGCCCATGGCGTAGGGCACATAGCGAATGTTCCTATCTACCATTGCCGATCTAAAACATGCCAGGAATTCACACTTCCCCAGATCGCAGCCCGCCGCCTCGACGCTCTTTCGGAAGAAATGGAAAACGCCCAGACAACGGAAGCTGTTTATACATGGGTAGACGGCAGAGGACAGTCCCACGATCCACTTCAACGGGCAAATAATCAAACCCATATGCAGGCTTTCACTCTTCAGTTTGGTGGACGCGAGTATACCGATGCCCATGTTGTGCTGATCGTGCCCGGCCTAGAAATCTTTTTTCACAGTACGCTTGAACAGACTGAATACTACCTACTCCGTTTAGAAGAGGACAAACGCACGGAAGAGATATGGTTTTCCTTTCTGAAATTTTACTATGAAGAACCAGAATTAACGTACGAGAATTTCCTTGAATGGTCAGAAGACGGACATCTTAAAGAAATAGGAAAGGTTACGCTTGAGGAGGTAGAAGATACGTTGATTGGGGAGTTTGGCGAGTGGGAGTAGCTTTCGCACACGTTCAGGTTGGGAGGAAGTTGCTTAGCCCGTTCGCATACGTTCCATTACTATTCGCTTGTTGATTCCGCTAAAATGCAAAACCTCTGGGGTTTCTGGTCGAAATGCTATGCCATCCTTGGCGCATTCGACACTAGGCACGTCCTGTGCCGTCGCATGTGCGACCATTGCATTTTTTAACGCTTCATCCCCTGCACTCATTGACGCAATTCCTCTCTTCATGCTCTCTCAGCTAAGCAACTTCCTCTGGTTTGGTAATGAGGGGGAACGGCGGGGGAAAGAATCGGAGTGCTGTTTGCGTTTGATGATATAAAGGCGCTGCTAGAAAGCGGCATGAGTAGGTAACCCTACTCATGCCGCTTTCGTTCCACTTATGTTATTTCTTATCTTTCTTGCCGCCACGATGTTTTCGTTTGCCCTTATGGAGCTGATTATCAGGGCCTCTCCAAAATCGGGCCTTTTCCTTGTCTTGAACGCCCTCGCTTGGTGCTTCTTTAGTCTTCACACCTGTGTGAGTTACTTCTTTGTTCCGTACGCCTTTATACGGTGCCTCAACACTCCGTGCGTCCTTAAATTGTTCATCTCTACTTGGAGCGCCCTTGCGCGGTGATTTTTCTACGGTTCTAGCATCTCTGTAGCCGCCTGCTTTACCTGGAGCGCCCTTATAGGGCGCTTTTTCTATACTCCGCGCATCCTTGTAGCGTCCTGGTTTACCCGACCCGCCCTTGTAGGGTTCCGCTTTTATACTCCGTGCGAAATCTTCCCTGCGTGCGTCCTTGTAGCGTGACTCTTTGCCCTGTAAGGCTTTGGTTGGTGCTTCTATGTTGCGCGCACCTTTATAGCGTGGTTCCTTACTCTGTGCACCTTTATACGACGTTTCTTGACCTTGCACGCCTCTGATCGGTGCCGCTTTGCCTGTCGCACTTTTATAGTGTTCCACTTTACCAGTCGTACCTTTGTAAGACGCCTCTTTGTCAGAAACGGCCTTACTCTTCATGCCTGATCTTCTCACACGTCCCTTACTAGGCTTAATAGAACTACCATCCGTTTCTGACGTACCTGCTTTTATATATTTTTTGGGTCTAATAAGACATTTAGGTCCATACCCGATTAGGTCTTCACGATGAACTAAACGTAAGGCGGCTTCCACTAATTCATGATTTCTAGGACTCCGATACTGAATTAATGCCCTCTGCATAGCCTTCTCGTGCATGCTACGTGGGATATAAACTTCTACCATGGTACGAGGATCTAATCCGGTATAATACATACAGGTGGAGAGTGTTCCCGGCGTGGGGATGAAATCCTGGACTTGTTCTGGATTGACACCCATGTCTCGAACATATTCAGCCAATTCGACAGCTTCTTTCAGAGTGCTCCCCGGGTGAGAGGACATCAAATAGGGGACAAGATATTGTTCTTTCCCTAGTTCTTCATTTGCCTCATGGAATTTTTGCACAAATTCTTCGTACACGGCTTTCCCAGGCTTGCCCATGAGGCGAAGAACTTCCTCACTGACATGCTCGGGAGCGACTTTTAATTGGCCACTGACGTGATGCTCACAAAGCTCGCGGATAAACCCAGAATCTCGATCTGCTAATACTGCATCATAACGGATACCAGAACGAACGAACACCTTCTTTACCTTCGGCAAACTCCGTAAGCGACGCAAGAGATCCAGATATTCCTCATGATCATTTTCAAGCTTATCGCAGGGTTCAGGAAAAAGACACTGTTTATGTGAACAGGCTCCTCTGACTAATTGTTCCTTGCACGCGGGTCGACGAAAATTAGCTGTAGGGCCCCCGACATCGTGAATATATCCTTTAAAGCGATCATTCCATGTCATCTGCTCAGCTTCCCGAATAATTGATTCAGCACTTCGGCTTTGAACAATTCGGCCCTGATGAAACGTTAACGCACAAAAAGAGCATGCTCCAAAACATCCTCTGACGCTGGTAAGACTAAATTCCACTTCTTCAATCGCCGGGACTCCCCCTTGGTCTTCATAGACTGGATGATACGTCCCCATAAAAGGCAAGGCATAAACGGCATCCATTTCTGCTTGTGTCAAAGGAAGTGCTGGCTGGTTTTGCAGCACACTTTTGTTGTGCCCATGAGGTTGGTACATTGGTTTCCCTCGCAAAGGATCCTGCTGATTATATTGAAGCCAAAAAGCCCTGGCATACTTTTCCTTATTTGAAACAACGTCCTCATAACTTGGTAGAACTAGAGTATCTTGAGGGACAAAATCCCCTGTCAACGCGACCATTGTTCCCCTTACATCCGAAATCTGATCAATCAGTTCCCCATTATTAAGACGTTCAGCCACTTCTACGATTGCTTTCTCACCCATGCCAAAGACAAGCAAGTCCGCTTGACTATCCAGTAGAATGGAACGTTTAACGTCATTACTCCAATAGTCATAATGGGCAAACCGCCTCAATGAAGCCTCAATTCCCCCTATAATGACAGGAACACCCGGAAGAGCTTCCCTTACCCGATTTGAATAAGCGATAGTAGTTCGGTCTGGACGAAGCCCTGGCTTGCCTCCAGGGGAATAGGCGTCCTTATGTCGTTTCTTTTTGGCTGCCGTATAATGATTAACCATGGAATCGAGATTCCCTCCAGTAATCATACACGCTAGGCGGGGTTTCCCCATCGCTCGAAAATCTCGGAGATCCTTCCAATCGGGCTGTGCAATTATTCCTACACGGAAATCATGCTTCTCCAAGACACGAGCAATAATTGCAATTCCGAAACTTGGATGATCTACATAGGCATCCCCGGAAATTAAGAGAAAATCTAGTTCATCCCATCCACGCTCCTCCATGTCCGATCGATTCATGGGTAAAAAATTTCGTATACGCATAGTCCAATACTCTCACCTTTCTGTTTAAACACCCAGCAAATAGTACATAAGATAAATAAGGCTCCCCCCTTTTATCGATAGTTGACAAACTGTAGTTCAATACCGAAGTCTTCCTTACGTAGTAAAGCAATAACTGCTTGGAGGTCATCTCGGTTCTTACCTGTGACCCGAATCTCTTCGCCCTGTATGGAACTAGCTACTTTTATTTTATTCTCTTTAAGAACCTTGTTAATGAGCTTTGATTTTTCTTGGGCAATCCCCTGTACCAGCTTAACCTCCTGCCGAACTGTGTCCCCAGCAGCTGCTTTAGCCTTCTCGTACTCCAAAGCCCTCAATGAAACCCCTCGCTTAACGAGTTTACTTTCCAGAATATCTACAACGTTTGTCAATTTATAGTCGTCATCTGAAATTAAGACGATCTTATCGGTTTCAAGTTTAATCGATGATTTGCTGTTCTTAAAATCGAAGCGATTTGCGAGTTCTTTTTGAGCCTGCGCAACTGCATTCTCTACTTCTGGCATATCAACCTTGGAAACAATATCAAATGAACAATCTTTAGCCATAATAAACGCCCCTTTTTAATAATAATCTTATAGTTGATTCAAGTACTCTTTATTTAGAATAATATTATTCACAACTGCGCCGCTCTTCCCTAAACTGGGCAAAGTTTTACCGTTCAAGGTTCCCGTAATACCTCCTGCATTTCCAACTTTGACCAGTTCTATTTTACTTGTCCCTTTAACTTCTTTGCTTGTTCCAGCTTTAAACTCACCCTGCCAAGATGGCTGTCCATCAACCCTAACCTCAATCCAACAGAGTTGAGTGAAGTCCAGTTTGACAGTTAATCCTTCCTGTGTTGCTGCAACAATAGGTTCTTGATTAGGAACCGTAGGGGTAATGGGCGCTGGTGTAACTGGGTCTGCTTGCGGTGCGGTTGGCAAGGGTGCCAGGTCGTACGGAGAATCTACGGTTTTGTTCCCAGACTGGCTTAGAACTACAACGGTAATTATCAACACGATGGCCAAACCCGAGATACTCCCTATGATCGCTGGCCTAAGCCAAGGTGGGCGGACTTTTACCAGCATACTAGGTGACTCAAGAGCGGTGATAGGCTCAGCCGTCGCTGAAGAGTTATAAAGTGCTATAATTTCATCTGAGTTTAAGCCCAACTGTTTTGCATAGGTTCGTAAATACCCCTTGACATAAGTTGTTCCTGGGAGTATCTCATATTTTTCCTCTTCAAGTGCCTGAATATAGCGAACGCGGATTTTCGTTATCTCCTCAGTCTCTATATAGCTCCATTGTTTTCCTTCTCTAGCGGCCTGGAGCATTTGTCCCTCTCCTGCCATTTATAAGACCCCCTTTTCTCGCCATCAGCTCAAATCAAATGCTGTGAAACTAATGGCGATATCCTCAATTCGAATCACATCTTCCTTATGATGGCGGATTTCGATGATAAAGTCAAAGTCAACTTCCATACGCCCATCTCGCAGGAAAACATCTGGATGTTCAATAATTTTAGGTGTTGGCATTTGTAATACTTTCTCTATTAAAGACCAATGTTCATTGTTTCCCCTAGTTGTACTAGTAATGCCATCAATTAGAAAAATACTGTCCTCTGACTCATCAAGTAATAAGTCGGTCCGTATAGTTTGTCGAATGATAGTCGACGACAATAAAATCCATCGTTTATTTGCATAGACACAGGCTGCAATAGCAGCTTCTGTTTTCCCAACGCGAGGCATTCCTCGAATCCCGATAATAAGATTTCCGCCTTCTAATAAAGTATCTCCTAAAAAGTCAACTAGCACCCCTAAGTCTTCGCGAACAAACCGATAGGTGGGGGGATTTATCTCCGCCATATCCAACCGCTTACCATGGCGTAACGCGATCCTATCTGACAAAGTAGGAGGTCTAAATGCCGTAACTTTAATGGCTCCCACTTCTATCAGCGCTTCATGCAAAGCTCTTACTTTAGCCTCAGATTGAGCCTGTAACAGGAGCCCTCTTCGGGTCTGTCCAATTCCCGTAACCGATAAAATATTCAGGTCTAGCATCCCAATTAGCGTCGTCACTGCTCCGAGCAAGCCCGGCTTATCTTGCTGAATGTCGTACTCCAAATACAGCAGATTCTCCGCTTGGTTTGGCCATCTTTTCATCAAGATAGCATTGCAACTCCCTCAATGCCTTCACTGGCTCTTGATAATTCACATAAGTCTCATACTCTGAGTTGGGTTCATTCGGATAAGCATATAATTTGTCATAGTACTCGACAAGTAGCCTCTCTGTAAAGACGTTCAAACAGCCGGTTTCTAACAAAGTGCGTAATTCTCGAACTTTGACATGCCCTAAAGTTTTAATTAGTCTCTCCAAAGCAGCTCCGATCTCCTGAAGCGCATTGGGCACTGATGTATACTCTTTCACCAAGCGTTGTACCCTATTATTTAAAGAATCGTAATGGAGGACTTGTGTTCCCTCTTGCATCGCTGTATAGAAATTGATGGGTAGGGTAACTCTACCAATTCGTTTACTTTCACATTCTACAATTACATAAGAACATTTATTTAGCAATACTAGTTCCTCATACAATAATCCTTCAAATTTTTTTTGAGACGGAGGATGGCCTAGACCCACTGCACCAAAGACTGATCCTCTATTATTGGCAAGTTTCTCGAGGTCAATCGCAGGATATCCCTTCGCCCGTAGCTGCCCTAAAAGGTCCGTCTTTCCGACTCCAGTATTTCCGCGAAGTACCACAACCTGATAGGGAAGTTTAGTTTGCAAAAAGTCAGTAACTTGACTGCGGTATGCTTTATACCCCCCTTGTAAGCGGTATACCGGAATGCCCATTAATTCAGCGACCGTCGCCAGAGACTTGCTCCGCATCCCACCCCTCCAGCAAAAAAGTACTATGGGACCATCCTCAGCTAATTCTTCCAGTTTTTTTACTAATTGTGGAAGTTTCGGACTAATTATACTTAAGCCCAGTTCTCGAGCCAAACTAGGTGTAGATTGTGTGTATGTTGTGCCAACCAGTGCACGTTCTACGTTATTAAGCAGTGGAAGATTGACTGCACCCGGAAGCGTTGCTTCAGCAAATTCCCCCTCTGAACGCACATCGACAAAAATTGGACGATCTAGAGTTTTAAGTTCTTGAACATTGATCTCCTTAATCATGCTTTATTCCTTCCAATTTGGCTGTATTCTACCTATCTAATCATAAATGCTACAGCGGGATTATGCAACTAATGCGCCAGCTCATCTCTCCATTGGCCAAACTTTAACTCAAATTGCCCTCTTGTCATTAAAACCTCGCGCGGTTTAGAGCCTTCATACCCTCCCACAACTCCTTTCTCCTCGAGAAAGTCCATCAAACGAGCCGCCCGCGTATACCCTATGCGTAAGCGACGTTGTAAAAGAGAGACAGAAGCAGTTCCACCTTCTATAAAAAGTTGAGCAGCCTGATAAAAGAGTTCATCTTCCATATCTTCAGCTTTAGCCTTCCCTATATCCATGTTAGGTATTTCTTGGTACTCCGGCTTAGCTTGATTTTGTAAAAATGTTACTACGTTTTCTACTTCTTTATCACCCAAATAACACCCTTGTACGCGAAGTGGCTTACTGGCGCCCATGGGATAATAAAGCATATCTCCACGACCTAATAGTTTTTCTGCTCCGTTCATATCTAGAATGGTTCTCGAATCCGTTTGAGATGAGACTCCAAAAGCAATTCGAGATGGTATGTTCGCTTTAATTATACCCGTGATCACATCAACTGAAGGTCGTTGAGTGGCAACAATCAGATGGATGCCAGCAGCTCGGGCCATTTGGGCCAAGCGGCAAATCGCTTCCTCGACATCGCCAGGTGCCACCATCATCAAATCAGCTAACTCATCAATGATCACAACGACATACGGCAACGAGGGATGATCCTCCTGCTTATCCTGGGTACGTAAAAAGTTGTAACGGACGATGTCTCTCACGCCGGCTGCAGCAAATAGCTCATAACGGGTCTCCATTTCATTGACGATCCACTTTAATGCCCCTGCTGCTTTCTTGGGATCCGTCACAACAGGCGCTATCAGATGCGGGATCCCGTTGTAGTTCGCTAATTCAACCCTTTTAGGATCAACCAATAAAAATTTCACTTCATCCGGGCGTGCCTTGAATAGAATACTGTGAATAAGAGTATTAATACATACCGATTTTCCAGAGCCTGTGGCCCCTGCAATTAAAAGATGCGGCATTTTAGTTAAATCCGCAATCACAGGAGTCCCCGTAATATCCTTACCTAAACACACTGTCAGCTTACTCGTAGCCTCTTGAAATTCCGGTGTTTCCAGGACTTCTCGAAAATGAACCATAGCTATTTCTTTATTAGGCACCTCAATGCCTACGACTGATTTCCCGGGAATGGGTGCTTCGATCCGTACATCAGCGGAAGCTAAGCTTAGAGCAATATCATCGGCCAGATTTGTTATTTTACTTACTTTTACACCCGGAGCAGGTTGTGCTTCATAACGGGTTATGGCAGGTCCTTGAGTAACCTGAGTGACTTTAATCTTTACACCGAAACTGGCCAAGGTCTCTTCTAGGATTCTCACATTATCAGCTAAGTCTTTATTTAGTCTGGGATTTTTCAGTTTTAAAGCTTTTCTTAAGAGGGAGACTTGAGGAAGCTGAAAATTCCCATCTTCCCGAGTTTGACGAGAGACGGGTGTACTTGTCACCTTTCCAGGTGGAATGATCTCATTTACATGCACTCCTCTGAAAAGTTTATCAAATCCTAACTGCCCCTTCGGTACGTTCGTTTCGGCGGGAAGGTCATTGTGATCTTCGAGAGTTCTAATAACAAGTGGTCGTTCGACAACATCAGGATCTAGAGCAGGTGTTCGTCCCTTGGGTGGTGTACCCATTTTTCGAGTGCTTTTGTCCCCTGAGTATAGATCAACATTCCCAACAGAGTCCTTATCACCTGGGTTCTCGCCTTCGGAATTCTTTAGAACGTCAATAAAATCGTGTAATTGATGATTAATCCATAGCCCTGAATCTTTTCCCACTTGACTAACTTCCTGTACTCCCCTTATTAAAGAACGGTTTGTGATCAGTAGGGCCCCCATAAAAGCTCCCATAATTAAAACGACGTAACTCCCGGGTATTCCGATCGTTGTTTTTAGCAGAACCGTAACTCCGGCACCTACAATCCCCCCGCCGTGTCCGATCTTCCCTTCACTAATAATATCAGACTGAGAAAAAGCTTCGATACCCGCTAACTGCAGGTGAAGAAGCCCAAGGAAAACAAGCCAAAGAAGAATTGACCCTACGACTTTAGCGCCTAAACGTGGAACACGCTGGTTCATATAAGCAAGACCCCAGGCCCCCACCATAATGGGTATATAGACCCGTCCACCCCCAGCCAGGACTGTTAAAAGGTGTTTAATTTGTCCACCGACCACTCCACTTCTCTCGGAGTAGAGTGCAACTAGTCCTAAGCAAGCCATTCCAACCACAAAAACTCCGATAACTTCATTGCGTATTGTTGCTTTTAAGGTGCTTATTCTAGTGTTCACCGACGTATTCTTCTTGCGGCGTTTTTTTGTAATCGCCACAGATTAATCCCCCAAACTTAATTTTTTAGTTACACGGTATAAATTCCACAAAAAAAAACGTATTCCTTTTTTTCAAAAGAAATACACAAATAAAACTAGATAAATGGTACCATTAAAGCTAAAAGCAGTTTGCGCCGCCTACTATACTTAGAAAATCTACTTTGCTACGCTTTGTTGTATTAAGATGTTGAGCTCTTTAAAAGCCTCCTTTACCCCTCCAACAGCTTGGATTAACCCGGCCTCAACGGCCTCCTGCCCTATAAGGATCGTTCCAATATCTTGGGCTAATTCTCCAGTAGTAAACATAAATTGTTCTAAATTCACTTTACTTATTTGCGAATGGGAATAAATAAAATGATCAACCCGTTCTTGCATTTTTCGTAAGTAATCGAATTGTTGATGTCCATTAATAACCAGTCCTGTATAACGAATCGGATGAACCGTCATCGTTCCAGTTGGTGCTATGAGGCTTTTTGTACAACTCACCGCAATTGGAATCCCAATACTGTGGCCTCCTCCAAGTACTAACGAAACTGAGGGCTTACTTAAGCTACTCAACATTTCAGCGATGGCCAATCCTGCTTCGACATCTCCACCAGCAGTATTCAGAATGACTAAAATACCTTCTACTTTTGGGTTTTGTTCAACCGCCAGCAGTTGTGGGATGACATGTTCATATTTTGTAGTCTTGGATTGAGGAGGTAGAATTTGATGACCTTCGATTTGACCAATGATGGATAAACAATAAATTC
>DASRMA010000245.1:0-3367 GCA_035648155.1 Desulfosporosinus sp. | reverse complement strand
TGAACTTGTCCCATGTGCCAAATCTCCTTGTTCTAACAAGAGCGCTGGTATTCCACGCAGACTAAGGTCTCTCAATATGCCAACCCCTGTCGCTCCCCCTCCAATAACCACAACGTGGGTATCGATCTCACGCATCCGTATCCCTCCTTGTCAGAAATTAAGAGCCACCAAAGAAACCGCTGTTCGCAATGGCCTCTTTGGTGGCTTCACTTATTCTCCGAGCCGCCTTATATGATTTTTTCCCGACCACCAATAGCTAGTTAAGTCAGGTTCCAAAGAGATTGCCGACTCACGGACACCCCATCAAATCCATTCGCGAGAGCAGACTCTACATCCTTTTCTGAACGCAATAGTCCTCCTCCAAGAAGCGGACGATCCGTTGCTTGTTTGAACTCACTAATCACAAATTCGGGGACAACTGCTGGAAGAATTTCAATAGCATCCGGTAAGTTTTTTTTCATTTGCTTCAGACCCGTTGTCAACGCTTCAGAGTCAAGTAAAAACAGCCTCTGAACTGTTAAAAAACCACTATCCTTAGCATATTTTAATAAATGTGACTTAACAGAGACAATCCCATTCAGACCGGACCTTTTCAAAAAACGAATTCCTTCAGCGTCCTTTCCGATTCCCTCCATCAAATCCACATGCATAAACAACAACTTCTCCGGATATTTTGCATGAACCCGCTGAATTTCTGACAGTTCTTTGATACTTCCACCTAAGATGATTACAATTGAAGCGCGACTCAGGGGCAACAAACGTGAAAGATCACTAATGTGTTTGACTGCTGGAAGAATTCGGCCATGTTCTAAACCCTGCCTAATATTCATCTTGCAATTCCTTCATTTCCTGGTGTAACCGAAGACCCACCTTTGAATTACACTGATCAGTAAAATGATTCGTTAAAAGCAAATCACTTCTTCTAACCATTTCCTGGATAGCACACAGCGTCCCTAAGGTTTAGTCTTCTTCCCAGTCTTTAGTCCGCTCGACCGCTTTCAACCATCCCTTATAAAGTTTCGCTCTCTTTTCTTCTTCCATCTCAGGCTCAAAACGTCGATTGAGCAACCAGCGACTTGCCAATTCTTCTTTACTCGTCCAGAAACCAACCGCTAAACCGGCGAGGTAGGCAGCTCCCAGTGCTGTTGTCTCAACGATTTCAGGCCTGTCAACCCGAGTTCCTAGAATATCTGCTTGGAACTGCATAAGCAAATTATTGGCGACAGCACCTCCGTCGACTTTCAACGACTTTAGGGTAATGCCAGAATCGGCCTCCATAGCACCTAAGACGTCTTTAGTTTGATATGCCAACGAGTCCAGAGCCGCACGAATAATATGGTATTTTGTTGTTCCCCGAGTTAAGCCAAAAATGCCTCCCCGAGCGCGCATATCCCAATAAGGAGCACCTAAGCCAACAAACGCTGGAACGAAATAAACTCCATCTGTATCTGCAACCTTTTTAGCAAAATACTCGGAATCTGGTGCAACATCAATCATTTTCATGCCGTCGCGTAACCACTGAATCGCTGCACCGGCAATAAAGATACTGCCCTCTAAGGCGTATTCGACCTTGCCATCAATTCCCCAAGCAATAGTGGTCAACAAGCCATGTTTTGATTTGTAAATTTTACTTCCCGTATTCATGAGCATAAAGCAACCTGTGCCATAGGTATTTTTGGCATCCCCTGGTTCATAACACGCTTGACCAAATAAAGCTGCTTGCTGGTCACCAGCAACGCCTGCGATAGGAACCTCAAAACCCATGAATACTCCTGCATCTGTGTTACCATAGACTTCGCTAGAATTGTGTACCTCGGGCAGCATGCTTTGCGGTACGTCCAGCATTTTCAACAATTCTTTATCCCAATGCAATTCGCGAATGTTAAACATCATGGTTCGGGAGGCATTCGTATAATCCGTGACATGTACTTTTCCGCCAGTGAGTTTCCAGATTAACCAAGTATCCATCGTTCCAAACAGCAACTCACCTTTTTCAGCTCGGGCACGGGTTCCTTCAACATTATCTAAAATCCATTTTACCTTCGTTCCAGAAAAATAGGCGTCAACCACGAGGCCTGTTTTTTCTCGAACCATATCTTCATAACCCTTAGCCTTTAAATCATCGCAAATGGCCGTTGTCCGTCGGCACTGCCACACAATCGCATTATACACAGGTTTGCCAGTAACTTTATCCCAAACCAAGGTAGTCTCACGTTGATTAGTAATCCCGATGGAAGCAATCTCATCAATTTTAATGCCAGTTTTTGCAATAAGTTCTGCAATGACTCCATATTGTGTGCTCCAAATTTCCTCAGCATCATGTTCAACCCAACCAGCCTTAGGATAAATTTGAGTAAACTCTTTTTGAGTCACTCCTACAATTTTGCTATCCTTGTCGAAAAGGATTGCACGACAACTGGTAGTACCTTGGTCAAGAGCCATAACGTACTTTTTCATAGTAAATCCTCCCTCTTTTAGTCAAAGCTTTAGTTTTAACCATTAGATTACTAGCCCAAGTACACTAATTTATATACAAAAGCGCCAACCACTCCGCCAATGATGGGACCGATAACTGGCACCCAAGAGTAAGCCCAATCGGATTTTCCTTTTCCACCAATTGGTAATAAGAAGTGGGCAATTCTAGGTCCTAAATCACGTGCTGGATTGATGGCATAACCCGTAGGTCCCCCAAAGGATACGCCAAGTCCCCAAATTAAGAAGCCCCACAAAAGTGGATTAAGCCCACTAGTCACAGCACCTTTCGAAATTCCAATAGCAAGTCCTACAAAAACCAAGACAAAGGTACCTATAACTTCTGTCAACACGTTAGCTGGATAACTCCGAATTTCTGGTGCCGTACTAAAAACGCCCAATTTAGCGCCCGGATCTTCAGTTGCTGCCCATTGTTTCAGATAAGCTAAGTAAACTAGCACAGCACCTATAAATGCTCCCAAGAACTGAGCCGCGATATATGTTGGCACCTCTGCCCAAGGAAACAGTCCAATTGACGCCAACCCAATCGTAACGGCTGGGTTTAAGTGCTATGCTTGACCCACATTGGTTACAATTTATGGTAAACACGATATTATGTGACAGAGCCAGCATACCTGTTGACAGGTGAACCACCTCTCTAGAGTCTTGAGCCACAAACACGCTTTGTATTTCTTTATCACCATCAATAACTGTTCTTTTCGTAGCAGTGGTTGCCGAGAATGTCAACAAACTTTTTTAAGACAAACCCTAAAAGGCTTGTCCTGAACGCAACACTAATCATAACACAGCAGTTGTTCTTGTATCGTCCACCCAGTGATTATCCAGTCAGAGGGGTGGCTCAAAAAAACCGTTGCTCATGCTCCTCTAGTACCGT
>DASRMA010000244.1:0-10721 GCA_035648155.1 Desulfosporosinus sp. | reverse complement strand
AAGGCTCAAGCTGGCGACCTAGTGGCGTGGGAGTCTCTGCTAGCTCAGATTTATCCCCCCGCCTTGAGCCAGGCGCGGGCACTGTTGCGTGATGCAGATCTGGCAGAGGATGCTGTGCAAAATGCATTGTTTAAAATTCATACTCATCTCCATTCTCTCGTCGAAATCGCGGCCTTTTCTGCTTGGTGGCGTCGCATTGTGACGAACGAAGTTTATATGATTCTCCGGCTCAAACAACGAGAAACTCGAGGTCTTGACGAAAGAATGCTACAGAAAATAGGTCTCGCGGTGGATGAGCTGGTCGTCTTGCGTTGTGAACTGGCTCGGGCTCTCCAGCTATTACCAATAGCTCAACAACAGGTCGTGATTGACGTGGATTTGTTGGGAGTTAGTTTACTCGAAGTCGCTGGACGGCACCAGATCCCCGTAGGTACCGTCAAATCTCGATTGTTTCGTGCTCGAGCAAGGCTTCATTATGAACTGGAGGTATTTAGGGAAGGGCGAAAGGAGAAAAGGACCATGAATGATACAATGGCGCGTGATTTAACAGGCCTTTTTTATAACTATTTGGAAGGAACTATGGATGGGGGGGAGCGGGCAAGGTTTGAGCTTAATTTGGCGAGACACCCAGAATGGGCGAGGGAGCTTCAACGTAATAAGGATTTTCTGACGTTGCTCCATACATTGACTGGTAAAATGACGCTCACGTCAACTGAAATTATTGGAAAAATTCAGGCGGTAACTGCAAAGATCACGGATTATGAACAAGTCGCTGATGACACATACTTTGAGCAAGGCACCCCACAAACGTTGACATCCCACAGCTGGTTTAAAACACCGGACGTGTACCGGGTGGAATCACATCATCCTTTGATGGGTGAAGCTGTCGTTGTCGTCAGAGGAATGGAAGTACTTACCTATATGAAAGCGGCTAAGCAGGCAGTTAAAATCAAAGTCAGTGAGGAAGTTAAGCAGCAAATGGGCCTAAATTTTACAGATTCTCTGAAGTTGATGGCTGCAGACAAAGGTAGTCGTCCGCTAGGAACTGAATACATCAATGGGCGCCCAGCCCTGCATCTTCAATTCAACCAGAAGGTGAGTGGCAAGGAAGCTGTGGTGACCCATTTATGGATGGATAAAGACACTTGGATGCCACTGGTAACAGAATTGTACAATGCCGACCATGAATTGGTGCAACGTAAAGTCGTTCGTGAACTTCGTTTGAATCAAGGTTTGTCTGATGACCTTTTTACTCTATTATTGCCGCCGGATATCAAAGTGCAGGATCACACGAAGGATATCATTCAACCTATCGAGGAGATAACACTTCAGGAAGTGCAGGAACGCTTAGGTGAGCAGCCATATCTCTCCAAGGAAGGTGAAATTGGCGGGATCTACAAGGCTAAGTACCAATGGGCTACAACGGGGGGGAAAGGGGTATTATTGACTCAATACTTTGTACCTGGAGATCCACTGCCGAAACTTACAGTGACGCAAGGCACCGCTTCACATTCTAATTTGCCACCGCAGTTGCCAGTATCGCTTGTCAGCTTTGATTTTGCGGGTACTGAAGTTGAGGGCACTTACCTAGAATTCGGGATAAAACCCGTCAAGGCAATCCTGGTATGGAGGCATGCAGATCGATACTATACGGCAGGCGGTGATTTTGACCAAAAAGGACTCTTATTGGCTGTGGGTGAACTTTCCTTAGCGGGATCATAATGATGAGAGCATATAATTGGGGACGGTTCGTGAAACGTCCCCAATTCTTTCAAGGTCTGTTTCGCTAGAGACTTTTGCGATATAATGGGGAAATAGGACTTGATCCTAGGTTAGGAGCTTGGTGATGGAAGTATTATCTACCCGTATTCGCAGTGTAACCACTTTTTGTCTGGCCATTGTTTACTTAAGTAATCTGTATATCAAATCGGATTTAATAATGGATCTTAATCTAATTCTTCTAGTCATCGTTATCTTACTTAGCATGCCAGTCATCACCGGTAGTGCAAAGGTGATCGGTTATGTATCCTTTGTGTTAAGCATTATACTACTATTAAGTTATCGTGCTCCGCTAAGCATATGGGAGCAGGCTTTGCAGGGGAACCTTTACCTGGTTGTTATGTTCACGCTGGTGCCGTTGTTAGGGATGCCTCTTCAATTCGGGGGTTATTTTGAGTCTTTACAAGGTGTATTCAGGCGCCATGTTCATACAAACAGCCGTTTCTACTTGCTAGTGAGTTTGATTTCTGCGTTTATCGGCGTTTTGGTTAATATGGCAGTTGTGCCCCTAGTGCATCAAATTAGCCTGGCCAGCGACAAAAGTTCTAATAAAAAGTTGCTCAGCATGGCCATTTGCAGAGGGTTTACCACATCCATGTTTTGGGCGCCAACAACAGCGACCATAGCCTTGGTCATCCAATTAACCGGTGCTAAATGGCACTTGTTTTTCCCTTTCGGCATATTATTCGGTTTAATAGCAGGTTTAATTGGATATACCATGATGATCTTAGAAGGAAGAAGAGAAGACAATAGTCTGGGTACTGTTGTGAACGTTGTTACTTCAGAGGATACTGCTGAAAAGCTTAAACCCAATACAGAAATCGATTTTCGGAAAGTGGTTGAGTTAAGCGTTTTTGGTATTGCTTTAATAGCTCTCATAGCCATAGCATCCCTTGTAACAGAAATCTCAACGATTAATGTGGTATCCATTACTTCGTTGGTTTTTCCTGTCATCTGGCTTGCTCTGATCAGGCGTTTGCCAGTTTTCCCCAGAGAGTTCAAGGGGGACTATTTCACGAAAAGGCTCCCAAGATTGAAAAATGAAATTGTCCTTTTTGTCGGAGCTGGATTATTTGCGACGAGTATCTCATACTCTCACCTAGGGGATTATGTGCCGCAATTTCTAAACCTAATCGTGGGCAGTAACGCTTTGTCGCTGACCATCGTTATGATTTTCGGTAGTCTCATTTTGGCATTTTTGGGTGTTCATCCGATTGTTACCGTCACCATTCTTGGAGGGACTGTTAAAGCTGCAGCCTACGGTGTGAGCCCTACGTATATGGCCTTGATTCTGGCCATTAGTTGGGCGATGGGGATATCGGTATCTCCTTCTGCCGCTAATGTGATTGCGATAGCTGGATTAACTGGGCAATCTCCCACCCAGATCGGATTTCGCTGGAATGGATTATATGTTGCGGTTGTATCGACCGTGCTAATTATGATTATGACTCTTTTTAGAGCAGTCGGATTATTATAGTGTGTTACTTCTTTCTGGTCTTCTGGTTTATCGGTAGTCATTGGCCATTATACAAGTGGCATGATGGTTAATTCCATGGGTTGTCTAAACGATAAAGACATATTAATTTTGCAGAATGGATGGAGAAGAACATAACAATGGATGCATCAAATGATTGTTTAAACAACTCAGTCAGGATACAAACTCTTCCAGTACTATTATTGAGCTGGTATCAAGGCGTAAAGAGGGATCTGCCCTGGCGGAAAACAGGAGATCCCTACGCGATATGGGTGTCTGAAGTCATGTTACAGCAGACCCAGGTGAAGACGGTTATTCCATATTATGAACGCTTCCTCCAGCGATTTACCGGAGTTGAACAACTGGGCCGTGCAAATATTGATGACGTTTTGACTGAATGGCGCGGCCTTGGATATTATTCTAGAGCCCGTCGATTGTGGGAAGGTGCCAATTACCTGATTGACGTATGTGGAGGAGAAATGCCGCAGGACTATGATGCTCTTATACAGGTTCCCGGGATCGGAAAGTATACGGCAGGAGCTATCGCTAGTATCGCCTTTGGGCAGAGGGTGCAAGCAATTGATGGCAATGTATTGCGAGTGATGTCTCGTCTTCTGGCTTGGTCTGAGCCAGTAGAAACGGCGCGCAGTTATCGTCACTTTAGCGACCATCTGGCCCTTTGGCAACCTGCTCTTCAACCCGGAGACTTTAATCAGGCGTTGATGGAGTTGGGGGCTTTGGTTTGTACTCCCTCAAAACCAAACTGCGGGGAATGTCCGCTGAACCTAGCCTGCAAGGGCAACCTTCAAGACGAAGTCTTTCACTACCCTGTGAAAAAGATCAAAGCAAAGCGTCAAATAGTCACCCGTTTGACCTATGTTCTGCGTAGAGGAGACAGGGTGTATTTACAAAAACGTCCCTCCCAGGGGTTACTAGCAAATCTGTGGGAATTTCCAGGTGTAGAGTTAGCTGAGGATAATGTCTTGAAGGATAGCCTACCGTTAATTACGGGTAGTGAGTGGTTTAATTATTTTCAAACGGCAGTCTCCAATCGGGAGTTTGACGGGTGGGTGAGGGAGCATTTTGAGAAGGAGGCCTCACCGCACGGTCCAGTCTGGTACACTTTTAGCCACCGAAAGTGGAAGATGATCTGGATTATTGTTGATTTGCCCGAGCATTCTGAACTGGTGCCTGAGAAGAGGAACATGCTTAGAGAAGCCAGCGAGCAATATTGGGGTGTCTCCGAGGATTGGATTTTTTTACAAGACTTAGCCTTCATCGCATTACCCGTGGCATTTGCTGCCATTGTTGAAGATTTGAAAAAATAGATTTCTCAGTAAAATTATATTGCAGCTTTATTTTGGACATAATTTAAAGGAGCTAGAGGCATGACGCCTAGCGAGCAAGGATCGAGAATTAGGCGTACAAAAAAGACAAATGGAGGGAAACAGTGAATAGTGTCTGTCATAAACGGATTGATTAAACAAATCGAAGAATTACGCACAGATTTAGTCAGAATTAAAGTGGGGAGAGCCTATACTGATCCCAAGGTTGTTATTGCAAGTCAAAAGTTAGATCAAGTCTTAAATCAGTACCACGAACGAACGGGTAAAAGTTGATAAGAGTGATTTTGGGATTAAAGTGGAGTGGCCCTTTGGCCAAAGTTGGGTGGTAACGCGAGATATAGCTTCTCGTCCCTTCAGGGATGAGCGGGCTTTTATTTTTTGTTTAAACTTAGACCCAAGCTCAATAGACTGCCTTAATAACGTCATTAAGCACTTTGATGCTTTATGATATTATCCCTCTTATGTAGACAGTTAGGAGAAAGTCCTATACAGTCTACATAAGAGGGATAATTTTTATGAGTTCCACAGCCATATAATAGGAATGATCGGGAAAGGTGGTTAGTGTAATGGCACCAAAAAATTGGTCTATACAGGATTCAACAAGAAAGCTTGGTAATATTGTAGAGTTCAGATTAACTAATAAGCAAAATCATGCGCAATTAGTCGTAACATACACCAACGATAAGTTGCTAGAGGGTGGAGGGGCGGACAGCTTACCTCCTTACATTATAACGGAAATGCAAAAGTACCTTGCTAGCATAGCCGTTTTTAGGTGTCGTTGCCTAGGGTTATGTAAGTACTGTGTCAAAATAGAAGGCGAAGGGGCCATTTTCTCCGGTTCAGGGGTCTGCAAACATTATGCAGGGCTTGCCTGTAACGTATCTGCCGGGGACATATCTATAAAAAACAATCCCAGAGGGTACAAAGAGATGGACCGTTGTAAACTTGCCGTAACTAAAGGAAGCTAAGGTTATCAGAGCATATAAAGTGCAGATATAATATCGCTAAGACTGTAATAATAGTGCAGTCTTTTGTCATGTTAGAAAGCGAGACTTAAGGATGGTAATAGATCTAGATCTTTAAATGACCCGGATAAGACGCGAAACGACATGTTTCCTGAAGGAGTTGGAGTGCTTAATGTTGAATTATCTCATTTGGATGTTGTAACAAACATCATCGGGATGGAGAAAGCAAAGGACGAACTTGGAATTCTTCATTTTATGAATAAGCCTTTTAATGTGTTTGAGCTGAGAGAACAGGTGAGGAAGATATTCTAGCTGATCAATCAAAATCCACCGTACCTCTATGAGGGCCGGTGGATATGTCATTAGCTCAAACGTTCTGTAAACTTGATTTATATAGAATTATTAATTCATTAAATTGCTCGGCTGGGGCAGAATGGTGAATTAACATCTGGGCTTTTTGGAATAGGTGTTTATGCACATCTTCTCGATTCCCTAAGAAACTGATCATCTTTTTGAGACCGGGGTCATTAGTCATCGCGAAATGCTGATTGTATAGAATTCGTGCCCGAACCTCTGCCTCAACGTCTGCCTGAAGCATCGCGATGGGATCTAAGCTTTGATCGACATAACTCATATTCCAGGGAATCCCTTGCGAATTAACATAACAGAGAGGGGGACCTCCTAGCTTGTTTATTGCGACTGCGATCATTTCCATGTGACCCATTTCCTCGGCGGCGATAAGGCCTAAGAGATCACGAAGATAGCGGTTACGCATATTGGAACGATGATTTAGGTACTGGGATGCCGCTGAATATTCACTGTCTTTTCCACCATAGTGTTCCAGCAATACTTGGCCAAAAACAGGGTCTCGGAGTTGAACGTCAACCGGGTAGAACAGTGGCTTGCTATAACTGAACATTGCTAGACCTCCTCATAACAATAGAATTCACATTTCATTATATGATTCCAGCAATCTATTGGTTAAGGCTATAACCCTTGAGTAAGCAGTAACATCTCCAATTTCTTCACATTTGGATTGGTTATTTCTGGTTAGAAGACTTATAATAATCAGTGTATAGTTCCATTAGTAGATTGGAGGTAGAAATATGTTAAATATTGTTTATAGACGCCGGAGCATCCGCAAGTATAAAGCGATGAAGTTAGAGCCTGCAACAGTCCAGCATCTTCTGAAAGCAGCATTACTGAGCCCATCGTCCAGAGGGCATAAACCCTGGCAATTTGTAGTAGTTGAGGACACCGCGATCCTGGAACAATTATCACTTGCTAAAAAGGGCGCGGGATTTTTAAAGAACGCCGCTTTAGGTATTGTAATCTTGGCAGACCCTGCGATAAGCGATGTTTGGGTGGAGGACACTGCCATCGTGGCTACGATTCTTCATTTGACGGCACAAACTTTGGGATTGGGATCGTGCTGGATTCAAATCAGAGAACGACAGTTCACCGAAACCGAAACATGTGAAGACTATGTGCGACGGATTTTAGGGATTCCAGAGAATCTGAAGGTGGCCTCTATTATTTCGGTTGGATATCCTGATGAGTCCAAGCCACCTTATTCTGATTCCGACTTGAAGTTTGATAAGGTTTACTTAAATAGTTATGGGTCTAGATTCTAACGTCACGCGATTGTTGCAGGTGTTATAGCCATGGGTAGTTCCGGAAAGGAACTGCCCATTTTAAGCCAAGTGGCATCATTTTTCACCTATTAAGTTCGATGACAAGTTTGGCATAAAAACTATAAAAAGAAGGGGGATGGAACTCCATGGTGACACAACTCTGGGACCTGCTAATCGCTTTTACGAGAGCTAGTAACCTCGGCTTCGGCGGTGGACCAGCAGTTATTCCGCTGATTAAAATCGAAGTTGTGGAGAAGTATCATTGGCTAACGAACGCTGAATTCACAGATGCGCTAGCCGTGGGAAATGCTTTGCCGGGACCAATCGCAACTAAGTTAGCAGGCTATGTAGGTTATCAGGAAGCCGGATGGCTAGGAGCCTTGGTGGCAAATATTGGGGTTATTCTACCGACTGTTCTCGCAGTTATTCTATTGGCGAGTTTTTTGATGAAGTACTCGAATTCCCCGGTCCTAAAAGGCATGCTTAAGGGCGTGCGACCGGTCGTTGTGGTCTTAATTGCCAAGACTGCCTTGGACATGGGAATAGGATCTTTCCCGAACTTAACGACTTGGGGTATTGCTTTAGCGACGGTGGTTTCCTTATACTGGTTCAAGTTACATCCCGCGCTAATTATAGTTATATCGATGGTCTTCGGATTGCTCGTTTTCCGATAAATTGTAATAAATTAGTCCAGACTAAAACAGAGTTAATGGGGGGTGGACAACGTGCTTAGAAAGCTATGGAACTTATTTATAGGCTTTACCCGCGCTTCAAATCTAGGCTTTGGCGGAGGCCCAGCACTCATTCCACTTGTTAAAGCGGAAGCAGTCGATAGATATCAGTGGCTGGATGATCAAGAGTTTACGGATTCCTTAGCCATCTGCAATGCCTTACCTGGACCGATTGCCACTAAAATGGCCGCTTATATAGGTTATAAAATAGCAGGCTGGCTGGGAGCATTCGTTGCCATAATTGGAACGGTCGTACCCACGGTAATCGTTGTTATGTTATTAGGTAGTCTAATTATGAAATATTCTAACTCACCGGCACTCAAAGCGATGCTTCAGGCTGTTCGCCCCGTGGTGGTTGTTCTTGTAGCAGTAACTGCGTATGATATGGGCAAGAAATCCTTCCCCGTGGCCAGCTCATGGGGTATTGCAGTTGTAGCCGTCGCACTACTTTACCTATCCAATATTCACCCAGCATTTATTATTGTGGGCTCTATGGTATTTGGTTGGGCTGTGTATGGCCGTACGAAGAAAGAAACATAAATTCCACAGACGCGGAAACTTTATGGGGAGTAGGCTACAGATTTAATGCTTAATCTCGTTTTTTTTGAGGAAACGTCTATTACATGTTATAGTTAATGATAGAAAATAAGTAAAAAGTATCATTATTTGCATATTCAAGCGTACTTTACAAGGTGTTGGTTCACTGAAACCAGTGCCTTTTTTCTATGAAAGGAGCGAAAAGCATAGCCGTTGACTTAGCCGTAAAATAATTTTAGAAACGAGTTGATACTTTGAATGATTTTTTAAGCGCCTTGATTTTAGGAATAGTAGAAGGGATTACCGAATTTCTACCCATTTCTTCTACTGGACACCTTATCATTGTGAACCAGTTTGTAGGGTTCAATGAACAATTCGCTAATATGTTTAACGTAGTTATCCAGCTTGGGGCTATTCTCTCTGTGGTAGTTTACTTCCGAAAACGACTTATTCCATCCGGTCATAACTCAATCACTACAAATCATAAAATATTTGACTTGTGGAAAAAGGCTCTTGTCGCAGTCATTCCTGCTCTGGTAATTGGAGCACTGGTGGGAGATTACATAGAAGAACGTTTGTTTAATACAACCGTTGTTGCACTTGCCCTAATAGTCGGTGGGATTATTCTATTGTACATTGAAAATAGGAGACCCTTAAATCGAATTATCTCAGTAGAACATTTGACTTATAAAACGGCTTTATTAATCGGTCTTATTCAATGTTTGGCCATGATTCCTGGTACATCCCGTTCTGCAGCAACCATCATAGGAGCAATGCTTTTGGGCGCTTCCAGAGTTGTAGCTGCTGAATTTTCTTTCTTTTTGGCAATTCCTACGATGGCCGCCGCTTCTGGTTACACATTATTAAAGAGCGGAACGTTACTGACGTCGCACGAGTATCTTATTGTGGCTTGTGGGTTTATAGTATCATTTTTTGTGGCCTGGCTAGTGATTGCGGGGCTCATGAATTACATCAGCAAAAGAGATTTCAAACCCTTTGGTTATTACAGAATTGTGCTTGGAATTATTGTCCTCGCGTATTTCGCTCTTATTTAGGGCGTGGGAGATTAAGTCCAGAACGGTGCCGTCTAGGGCTGTTCTGGTTTTTTATCAGATTCCATTGACCAAGTGGTCAGAGAAAGGTATAATCCTGTTAGGCATAGGGAAGAAAATAACAAGTCAAAGATGCAAGGGATATTTTGAGGACGAATGGGGGAGCGGGATGGACGTTCTTATGGAAGGCACAGAGATCCGCAAGCGTTATCGGACTGGCGAAGTGGAAGTTGAAGTGTTAAAGGGAATTGACTTTCAGATCTTCCAAGGAGAATTCATTGTAATTCTGGGCCAAAGTGGTTCCGGTAAAACAACGTTCCTTAATATTATTGGGGGCATGACCCAAGCGTCAACCGGCGAACTTTATTACAAGGGACAACCTTTGCATTCGATTGACGAGCAACACCTCACACTTTATCGGAGGAACGAGGTCGGGTTTGTGTTCCAAAATTATAACTTAATGCCAAATCTCACAACCTATGAAAATGTCAAATTAGCAGTAGAAATAGCTCTGAATCCACTCTCCGTCTGTGATGTTCTGCGAGAAGTTGGACTTGAGGCCTGGTCGGATCATTTTCCCTCCCAACTCTCAGGTGGACAGCAACAGCGCGTGGCCATTGCAAGGGCAATTGTCAAAAACCCAGAGCTTCTCTTGTGTGATGAACCTACAGGAGCCTTGGATATTCAGACTGGTATTCAGGTTTTAAAATCGTTACAGAAATTAAACCATAATTACCATAAAACAGTGATGATTATTACTCATAATGCCGAAATAGCTAAAATGGCTAACAGGGTTTTTTATTTGAAGGACGGCCTTCTTGACTGCGTCAAAGTGGTGGAGAACCCGCTTGATCCTGAGCGTATCTCATGGTAATGCTCAGAAGAAAGGCCTGGAGAGATATCTTAGAGAATAAGGGCGTTTATTTTGCTTGTGTCGTGGTCATCGCGATCGGTTTGATGGTCTTCACCTCGATGTCTGTTGTGGTGGAGAGCCTGGATAGGGCCCAAAAAGAATTCTATAGTGAAACACACTTTGGAGATGGCTTTATCAGTGTAACAGGGTATCCAGAAAACAAAGTAAACTCACTCACGTTTTTACCCGGAATTGATCAAGCAGAAGGGCGTATCGTAAAAGATGTCCGACTTTTGGATCAGAAGCAGGATTCTAATCGCTATCTGAGAATGGTTTCCATAAATATGACC
>DASRMA010000243.1:0-30185 GCA_035648155.1 Desulfosporosinus sp. | reverse complement strand
TGCGGGACCTAGCCGTGTCCATTGCCTTCTGCGTGCCGCCATAACTCGTTCCCTGACAGTACTGGATGACTCGGTGCCATCGATATTCTTTAACTCAGCATAATTCAGCCTTGGAACCTCGACATGCAAGTCGAATCGATCCAACAGTGGTCCAGAAATTCTGCCACGATAATTTTGGATTTGGAGCGGTGAACATGAACACACCCGACCCTGGTCCCCATAATATCCGCAAGGACAAGGATTCGTACTAGCAATAACGCTAACATGTGCAGGATAAGTTATACTCCCCGATTGACGGGTAATTGTCAACTCACGATCCTCCAAGGGCTGCCTTAGGCTTTCTATAACCTCACGTGCAAACTCTGGTAACTCATCTAAAAATAGCACACCATGATTGGCAAAGCTTAACTCACCCGGGCGCTCCTTTCAGATGATCTAAAAATATGTTTTATCTATTCGTAAGTTTCCCACTTCTATAAGTGGGAGCGTTCTACGTCGCTTCGGTGGGGGTAGAATCCCCCACCGAAGTCTCGATGTTCAACTTTAGTTGAACGAGTTCACTCTCGCGGAAGTACAATATAAAAGGCCGTCCCTTTACCCATATCACTTTCGCCCTTAATAGTTCCGCCATGGGTTTCTACAATTTGTCGAACAATCGCAAGCCCTAAACCCATACCGCCATCCTTGCGTGATCGTGCTTTATTCACCCTAAAGAAACGGTCAAAGATGAACGGCAAGGCTTCTTTCGGGATTCCTTCTCCTTCATCCTTAACAGCAATCCGAATCTGATTCTGCTCCTCCGTAATTATAACTCGTACTGTCTTTCCGCGAGGGGTGTGTCCCATAGCGTTATCTAACAGATTTATGAAAACTTGCAAGAGGCGGTCAGGATCCGCAAATAGTTTACCTAAACCTTTAGAAATCTCCAAATTTACACCTAATTCTTGTGCCCTTCCCTGAAAACGCTGATCTATATCCGTCATGAAACTGACTAGGTCAAGAGATACTCGCTGTAGGGTTTGTCCCCTTTCTAGCCAATTAATGTCTTGTAAATCCGTGACTAAACGAGCCAGTCGCTTGGCCTCGTCTAAGACTAGCTCAATGTATTCTCCACGCTGATGTTTAGGTATGACATCGTCTTGAATTGCCTCCAAATAACCCTGGATAAGATGTAATGGAGTTCTAAGTTCATGCGTCACACTAGCCAAGAACTCACGGCGAGCCTTTTCTGAGCGCAAAGAAGCCGTAATATCGCGCAGTACAGCCACATGCCCACGAATGCCCTCTATCTCTGACATTGGTGCCAGAACGACCTGTAGTACCTGCAATCCAAGGGTAAGTCTAGCAAAATTTTCCGCTTGATTATTACCCTGGCTCATGGTCTGGAGAAAGTCAATAATTTGGGTCTTTCGTTCAGAAAGTTCCTGATATTCCGTTTCATTTTCTTGCCACAATGCTTTAGCTGTATCATTCGCATAAAGAATTCGTCCGTCAAAGCTCAACATCACGACTGCATCACTAATGCTTTCTATGATCCCTTGAAGCAAGTTTTTTTCCTGAGAAAGCCATTCCATGTGGTTTTTTAAACTTCTTCCCATAGAATTTAAAGCCTCAGCCAACTCTCCTAATTCATCGTTACTCGTCACACCTTGAATAGGTAGGAAATTACCCTTTGCCATTCTTGTTGCACCGCGCTGCATGATCGCCAAAGGGCGGGTAACCTGCCGCGCGAAAATAAGGCTAACCAATGCGGCCAAGAATACCGCAATTAAGGAGGCATAGAAAATTAGCCAGCGGAAGGTCGTTATACTCTCTTGAACGGGTATTGGAGAACTTCCCAGTAGAACAACGCCCTGAACTATTGTTGTTCCGACAGGCGTCGCGGCAAGTAACATAGTTTGCCCGCCCCCACTAACTGTAAGAGCTGTAATAGCGATGGATTGACCGGCTAAAACCCTTCTTAAATCCTGATCAGAGAAAAAGTCAGAGGGCCGCAGATTACGAGTCCATCCGTCAAGGTGTCCGTCTAATATTCCGCGGAGACCTTGAGACGTATTTGAATTTGTATCAGAGATCTTTAAGATATTACCTTTAGAATCGAGTACAACTAACTGTGTCCCCGAAGTCACTTTAAACGTGTCTAGTAACTGTAACCTCGCACTCCAGCTTGGGACACTTGTCAATTGTTCTGAGATCTCTGTTGCCTCTGTCTTGAGTGATTCCAACTTTTGTTGAACATAAAATTCTCCAAAGAGCCAAGTAATTGTGAGCCCTAGCCCACCAAGTACAGCAAGAGTTAGGATGGTAATGGCTAACCACAGTTTACTCGAGATACTCCTTGAATGACCTATTTGCGTATCCATCAATGAACCATATCGGGATCAAATTTATAACCCACACCCCATACGGTGACCAACATTCCTTTAACCTCTGGATAATCCAGTTTCTCCCGTAGCTTTTTGATATGCGTATCAACGGTACGGGCATCTCCGTAAAAATCATACCCCCAGACAGTTTCCATCAGCTGCTCTCGCGAGAAAACCCGCCCTCGATTCTTGGCTAAGAAATAGAGTAAATCAAATTCCAAAGGTGTTAAGTTAATAACGTCATCCGCAACACTAACACGATGTTTTTCTTTGTCAATCAACAATATTCCCGCCTTTAACTCCGAAGAAACCGGCTGGAGTTGACCGGAAGAGCGACGCAGTAGAGCCTTTACTCGTGCCACTAATTCCTTAGTACTAAACGGTTTAACTAGATAATCATCCGCACCCAGTTCCAGTCCTAGTACACGTTCAAACTCTTCCCCTCTGGCCGTTAGCATAATGATAGGTAAGGTTGAGCTTTCACGGATTTCTCGACACACACGCCAGCCGTCTATCTCAGGCATCATAAGGTCTACTATTATAAGGGAAAACTGGCCCGCTCGGAACTTTTCTAAGGCGACACGGCCATCCTCTGCTTCCTCAACCGTAAACCCTTCCCGCTCAAGGTATAACCGTACCAAGCTTCTAATTTTTTCTTCATCATCAACAATTAAGATTGGATCCATGTTTCTTACTCTCCTTTGGGCACTATAGTGGTATTTTAGGATAAAAGACTAGATTTTATGCTTATCTTACCACTCAATTACGATCAATTTGTGATCAAAGGATGAAGATTAGTACTATAATGCTGCCTTGATCCAATTTATTTCAGTCTTTTCTCCGATCCGTCGAATTGCAATGACATCAAACCTCATGGATGGCCAGCTTTTATACCCCTGTCTTAGCAAATAAAATGATGCAATTGCTTGCAAGCGTTGCGCTTTCTTTCGAGTAATACTCTCCTCGCCCCACCCCCTAAAGGAAGATCGTCGTGTACGAACCTCAATAAAGATTAATGTTTCATCATCGCGCGCGATAATGTCCATCTCGCCTTTTGAACAACGATAATTAAGAGCCATGATTTTTAAGCCAGCTTCTTGTACGAGGCGAGCTGCAACTTCTTCGCCATATTTTCCCAAGGATTGTTTATTCTCCACAGATTGTAGCACAACTCCTTCATCGTCACTGAAGTCTTTCTTTTCTTTTCTATTCTTTATCACCCCGAATAATACCTTTATCTAATCGTAAGACTCCCACTTCTATAAGTGGGATCGTTCTACGTCGCTTCAGAGGGGGTAGAATCCCCTACTGAAGTTTCGATGTTCAGCTTAAGCTGAACGAGTTCACTTCCGATATACCTAAGATGGTGAGCAGGAAGCTTCAGTAAGGTTTCCATGCGTTGGATCCTACTGGGCACTCAAAAGGGCTCTCAGTAAACTGAGAACCCTCTTGATTAAGTCAATACTCTAGTTCTTAGGGATGCCCTAATACGAAACTACTTAAATAGGCTTTGAGCCGCTGCAAAGGCCATCTGAGCAAGAGGCGTTGGATAAACACCAAGCACAAGCGTGATTACCATGGTAAATACCACTGTAAACTTCATTGCTCCATGCACTGGGATGTCTGGTAAGCCCTCACCTTCGGCGAGGAACATCACCTTAACGACCGAAAGATAATAGTACACGGACACCATACTCATTACGAACCCGATATAAGCAATTGCTATATACCCTTGGTCCATTACTGCGGAGAAAAGATAAAATTTACCCACGAATCCAGCCATTGGTGGAATCCCAGCCAAGGATAATAAGGATGCAGTCATGACAACCGCTGCCAACGGGGAGCGGCGCCACAGTCCAGCAAAGTCCTTAATCTCGTCACTCCCTTGCGTCGCAGCCACGTGAGTCGCCACAGCAAATGCTCCCATATTAGCAAAGACGTAAATCATGGCGTAGAAGAGGACCCCTTTGATGCCTCCAACTGACTCGGCAATAATACCCACCATTAAATAGCCTGCTTGAGCTATGCTCGAGTACGCCAATAATCGTTTTATATTGGTTTGAGGAATCGCAATTAAGTTACCTAAAATCATGGTTAGGCAGGCCAAAACGATGAGCAAGCTTTGACCAGTTACTGAGAAAGCTTGACTGTTCATCGTTAATAGATACACCCGGATTAGTACCGCAAACGCCGCTGCTTTCGAGGCAATTGCCAAGAACGCTGTGACAGGGGTAGGTGCACCCTCGTAGATGTCCGGCGCCCAAAGGTGAAAGGGTACCAGAGAAATTTTAAACCCTAACCCTGCAAGCAGGAAAACTGTAGCCAATAGAGACGCCGGAGTCAGATTGTCTCCGAGCTTGCCGGCAATGACCATTAACTCAGTCGATCCGGTCAGTCCGTATATGAGGCTGATGCCATAAAGTAATATGGCCGAGGAGGTTCCTCCAAGCACAAGATACTTGATGCCAGCCTCCGAGGAACGCGCGTCATTAACCAAATAGGAAACAAGAATATAGAAGGAAATAGTCATCAACTCAAGGCCGATATACATTGTAATAAGTTCGCCGGCCCCGGCCATGAGCATCATTCCTAAAGTCGCTGTCAGAAGCAAAGAATAGAATTTATAACTGTGCTCCCCAAATCTCTGAACATAATCTCGTGAAGAGAGTACGACAAGAAGTGCAGCGGTGAGGAAGAGCACTTTGAAATAGACAGCGAATTGATCGTGCATATACATGCCATCCAGAAACATTGCATACGGACCATAGAAAAAGTCGTACAGTGTATAACTGAGGACGCCAATTAACGAAAAAGCGGTGAGTGGCATTATTCCTTTGCGTGAACCAGATGGAACCAGTAGTCCAATGGCTAACACAATCATGGAAATTGCCGCTATCATAACCTCAGGCATGAGCACTGTAGCAATATTGAAATCCACCATTAGAACAACCCTCCCATCTTGGCCTGACTCACCGTCTCAAGTATCTTGGCAAGGCCTGAGGAGGTAACCCCAGTATCAATCATACCCATTAAGATGTTCGGGAATATCCCTCCAAGAAAGATTACGAACCCGAGCAATACGAGAGGCACAAGTTCAGGCCCACGAATATCTGTTAAGTGATCCCATTCCGGGCGTCGTGGTCCGAACAGAACGTTAGCAATCATCCGTAAGATATAGACTGCGGTAAAAATAATCCCTGCAATTCCAAGAATAGTTAGGACTGGGTAGACATTGATTGTGCTAATGAATATGCTAAATTCAGCAATGAAGTTAACTGTCCCAGGCAATCCTAAAGAGGCTAGACCCGCAATCATGAAACCAATAGCCAAACGGGGCACTTGATGCGCTAGTCCTCCCAGTTCTGTGATGTTTCGTGTATGAGTCTTTTCGTACATAAAACCTATCATGGCGAAAAATAGTGCGGCCATGACACCGTGTGCAAACATCATTGCTACTGCGCCGTTCATAGAAGTTGGGTTCAGCGCCGCGATCGCTAAGAGGACATAGCCCATGTGGCTCACGGATGAATACCCGACGACGTATTTCAGATCCTTTTGAGCCAAAGCAATGAGGCCCGCATACAGCACGTTACCTATGGCCAAGACTGCTATGACAGGAGCCCAGAACTGCGCTCCCAAGGGGAGTACATAAACACCCAAGCGAATTAATCCATAGCCTCCAATTTTCTTTAGAACGCCTGCGTGGATCATACTAACAGCGGTCGGCGCTCCAGCATAACCATCCGGAGACCAGGAGTGAAAGGGAACCATAGAAATCAAGGATCCAAAGCCAAAGAGCATCAAAGCAAAGGCCACCTTTTGGAAAGCAGGACTATAGAGTTCTTGCCTTGCTGCTAGCTCGTCAAAAATAAAGGTTGGATTACCATTGGCAGCTGCTGCCAGATAAAGGGCGATCATAGCAACGAGTAGGAACGCCGATCCGATCAGCAAGTAAATGGTCAGTTTCATACCGGCATATTCCTTGGTGACTCGTTTCGTACTCCCCCAGATGATCACCATCATGTAAATAGGGATGACCACAATTTCATAAAATAGGAAGAAGATAAACAAGTCACGGGCAATAAACGTTCCCATCACACCGGCGATGAGGATAAGCAATAAAATAAAGTATTCTTTGACTCTTTTTTCCATGTTCCACGATGCATAGATAGACGAAAATCCGATAAGGTTCGTCAGTAGAAGCATGGGTAAGCTTAATCCGTCAACACCCAGTGCCAAGCTGACACCGAGATCAGGAATCCAGGGTATTGTTAAGGTAAATTGCATTCCACCCAACACCCGATCATATGTGTAAAAGGCATAAAGCGATAGTGCCAAAGACACAAACATCCCAATGGCTGCTACAATTTTAATCGTTTTACTTTCTTCCTTGGGCAAGAAAACGATGAGTAACATGGCCACTAACGGTGCTAGTAGAGTGAAGGGTAGAAGCATTGACAGTGAACCCACTGTTGGCAGTGCAGACATTATTTCACACCTCCTAGCGTCGCTAAGGGGTTAAGTGCCGTCAGTTGACCTTCCCCAATTGCGAAGGCCATAAATAGGACGACAACAGCGAAGAAGAACACCATAGCGTACGTTTGTACTTGTCCTGTACTTGTTAAACGGAGTGTTTTAGCACTACCGCGTGTAATTAAGGCGATTCCATTGATGATTCCATCCACGACAAAGATGTCAAACCAATACAGAACTTTGCTGAAACCATCCATCACGTTGTGAATAATCCAGAGATATAATTCGTCGACATAGTATTTGTTTCTGAGTACTTTGTACACCCTTGGAAAGCGGGTAACTATACTCTCTGCAGAGATGAGCTTTTTTACGTAAATGGCGTAGGCGAGTCCAATACCAAGAAGTCCCGCAATCACGGAAATTCCGGCTAGAGTCCAGTTGATTGCCTCATGTTCGAATTCTCCAAAATGAACAAAGAAAGCAAAGTTATGCTCCGGTAAGGCTGCCCATCCACCAACAACACTGAAGAAGGCTAGGATGATCAGTGGAATCGTCATACTCCAAGGCGATTCGTGGGTATGGTTTTCTGATTTTTCTGGTCCCATGAAAACCACAAAGAACAATCGGCACATGTAAAAAGCCGTTAAGAACGCTGTGAACAGACCGACTGCATAAATAATAGGATGCCCGTTTTGGAGTGCGTTGGCTAGGATTTCGTCTTTCGAGAAAAATCCTGCAAACGGTGGCATTCCTGAGATGGCCATAACGCCGATAAAAAAGGTCCAACCGGTGATCGGCATCTTTTTCCAAAGTCCACCCATATCCCAAATGTCTTGTTTATGGTGTACTGCGAGAATCACAGAACCAGCGCCCAAGAACATCAAGGCTTTAAAGAACGCATGGGTCATTAGGTGAAACATGGATCCAGAGAACGAACCGACACCGAGCGCAAACATCATATAGCCTAGTTGGCTTAAAGTTGAATATGCTAGAATCCGTTTGATGTCATTTTGAGCGATCGCAATGGATGCCGCAAAAATAGCTGTGAAGGCACCTATTCCCCCAATAAACTGTAAGGCGGCCGGGGAAGCATCAAAGAGGAAGTACATTCGGGCCACTAAGTAAACTCCGGCAACAACCATGGTTGCTGCGTGAATCAGAGCACTAACAGGCGTTGGGCCCTCCATTGCATCTGGTAACCAAACGTGTAGTGGAAACTGTCCCGACTTGCCCACCGGCCCCATAAAGATGAGGAACGCCATGACTGTCACATATCCCACAGTTCCGACGACGGCAACATTCGCAAAGTTAGTGTTAAGTGCTGCTGCAAGCGCAGCGAAATCGAGCGTTCCAAATTTATTATAGAGGAAAATCATCCCGAGTAGTAAGCCAAAGTCTCCTACTCGAGTCGTCATGAACGCTTTCTTCGCAGCCTCACGAGCTGAGACTTTAAAATACCAGAAACCAATTAACAAGTAGGAGCAAAGTCCGACTAACTCCCAGAAAATATAGAGTTGTAACAGGTTAGTCGCTAGAACCATGCCCAACATTGATCCTGCAAACAGTGACTGGTACGCATAGTAACGCGACCAACCCTTGTCTCCATGCATGTAACCCAGAGAGTAGATTTGGACCATTGATGCTACCAGGGTAACAACAAACAGCATCATGCCACTTAGGGGATCGATGATCGTTCCAAAATCAATATTCAAGCCAAAAATATTTAGCCAATTCACGTTTACGATTGCAGGATGTTCCACAATTTCCTCACCCGCGCGTATGATGCTAAGGGCTATAGCAATAGCTAAGCCAAGCGAGGTAAGAATCGCGAGTATAGATATTGTGGAAGACAGTCCTTTGGATCGCTTCGTGACAAAGGCGATGAGTAGAAACGACAGGAAGGGCAAAGCAGGAATTAACCATGCCCACTGAAAGAGATCATGCATTTCCTAGAACACCTACCTTCTCCATAGACTCTCTTACCACTTCAACCAATTAAATTCATCAACGTTTGTCGACTTACGATTACGATATACCGCAATGATCAAAGCAAGGCCAACGGCCACTTCAGAGGCCGCTACAATAATTACGAAAAGTGCCGACACATGGCCAGTCAGGACATAGTGAACATCAATTTTTTGGTTCCATAGAAATCGATTAAATGCTACAAAATTAATATTGACGGCGTTAAGCATCAGCTCGATGGACATGAGTATAGCAATCATATTTCTCTTAGCAAATACTCCGTAAAGCCCCAAACAGAAGAGCATCGCTGCAACTAAAAGATAAGTCGAAAGTCCAACACTTAAATTACCTAGATTACTTAAATTCATTTGCTCACTTTCACTCCCTTCGCCAAGACTATAGCTCCAACTAAGGCCACGGTGAGTAAAACAGCGGCTGCTTCAAAGGGAATCATAAACTTAGTGAGTAATAAAAGCGAAATATCTGAGGCTGATCCTCCACCTGTCCACGGTGTGGGTAAAATACGCCAATCCGCATTAGTGAGGATGACAAACGCTATCATAATAAACGTCAAGGTTGATACAAGTGCTCCCCATCCCCAAACTTTGTTTTCAGGGTTGCTGTCACTTACGTCTCCTCGCAACGTCAACATGATCGCGAAGACCACCATGATTGCGATGCCTCCTGTATAAATCAGCAACTGGACAGCCGCTAAATAGTCCGCATTCATGAGAACATAAAGCACCGCAACTCCTGTAAAAGAAAGAGCAAGATAGAGCGCGCTGTGCATTATATTATTTGAGGTGACGACACCCCAGGCAGATGCAATCGCCAAGATTGCAAAGACGAAGAAAACTACAGTTACCACGCTTATCCCTCCTTCTCTGTACGCTCAGCCCGTGCAATCATGTCCCATTTTAGCCCATCTGGTTCGTAGACTGTATTCTCATACTCCTGAGTCACTATTATAGCCTGAGTCGGACAAGCCTCTGTGCACATGCCGCAGAATAAGCAACGGCCAACATCCATATGATAGCTTTTAAGAACTTTTTTCTTAGTAGTTTCATCTTTTTCGCTGGTCAATTTAATCACTGAGTTCGGACACGCCATTGCGCACATGTTGCAAGATATGCACTTAGTTTTATCCAGCGCCATGGAACTACGCACCCTTGTAGGTAGATTCGGTTTCTCCTCTGGATAAAACTCTGTGATATTAGGACCGACCATGCGTTTGAACGTGATGCCTAAACCTTTTAATAGACCTTTACCAAACACTATGTCACCCTCCCATCACGAATCGGTATACGTAAATACCCAGACCCGTTAACAAAATGTTTAAAATTGAAAGTGGTAACAAAACCTTCCATGCTAAATGCATTAAATGATCAATACGAATTCTCGGGAAGGTCCAACGAGCCCACATTATCAAGAAGATGATAACCCCCGTTTTCAGAAAGAACCACACGTAACCTGGTAAGAACCCTGGTCCTTGCCAACCGCCTAAGAACATAGTCGCACCTAGTCCGGCCATAGCCGTCATATTGCCGTATTCTCCCAGGAAAAAAAGTCCCCAGCGCAGTCCCGTGTACTCTGTAAACGGTCCGGCAACGACTTCCTGATCTGCTTCTACCAGGTCAAACGGCGCCCTATTGAGTTCTGCCAAAGCGGCAATGAGAAAAATTACAAACGCTAGTGGTTGGAGGATAATAAAGGGAATGGTCGCTTGCGCTTCGACAATGACTCCCAAATTAAAGGACTGAGAGATCATGACCACCCCAAGCAATGAAAAGAGCAACGGGATTTCGTAGCTTACCATTTGGGCAACTGCCCGCATTGCACCAAGTAACGAGTATTTATTATTCGAGCCCCATCCTGCCATTAGGAAAGCCAGTGTCGAAATAGAGGAGATAGCTACAAAGTAAAAAATACCTAGATCGAGATTAATGGGTGCCATGCCATCCCCATAAGGTATGACAGCTAAGGTCATCATTGGAAGTGAGAAGATAATCATGGGCGCAATTTTAAAAATAAACTTATCAGCGCTAGCCGGGGTAACATCTTCTTTTCCCATAAGCTTCAGGGCATCTGCTATTGTCTGAAACCATCCGCGCGGACCAAGACGATTGGGGCCAGTTCTCTGTGAGGTCCAACCTGCGATTTTACGTTCAAGTAAAATCAAGATCAAAGCAGCCAAGACAACAATGATAACCACGATAATAAAATTAATGATATCCATGGTTAAATTAGCCCAAACCGAGTGGGGATCCGCAAAAAGACCACGGATGGTAGCCGCAATAATCAAAAACAGATTATCTAAAGTCTGCAACAGATTATTAATAGTCTCCATCTTATTCTCCCCTCATTGGAATTTACTATTTGTCGACCTCGCCCAATACCGCATCCAACGTCGCAAAGATTGCGACAACGTCTTGGATTTTCCAACCCAAAGCCACAATTGGAAGCATTTGCAAATTAATAAATGTCGCTGGGCGAATACGTACCCGTGCAGGTTTGGTTGTCCCATCACTGACGATATAAAATCCCAGTTCCCCTTTAGGGTTTTCAACACGGTGATAAACTTCACCCGCGGGTGGTTTAATTACCCTAGGCACCTTGGCCATAATCGGGCCTGCCGGAATATCACGCACAGCTTGTTTTATGATTTTGATGCTTTCTGCAATCTCATCCATCCGGATTATAGTACGGTCGTAGCTATCGCAGCCCGTACGCACCGGTACATCAAAGTCAAATCGATCGTAGATACTGTACGGCTCTGCTTTACGTACGTCGTAATTAACACCAGACGCCCGTAATACTGGACCCGTAATGGAGAGGTTTTCAGCAAGTTCCTTTGATAAGATACCCACGTTTTTCAAGCGACCTTGGACAATCTCATTTCCAAAAAAGATACCGTAATATTCTTCAAGCATCTCAGGAGTATCATCGAGGAACGATTTTAGGGCAGGCCAAAATTCTGCAGGTGGCTCGGCACTTATTCCTCCTATACGCATGATATTGACAGTCAGTCGGCTTCCTGCAGTCATCTCAAACATATCGCAGATTCGTTCACGATCGCGAAAAGCATAAGACCATGCAGACCACCCTGCCATATCGAGAGCAGTACTGGCAATACAAACCTGGTGGCTAGCAATCCGAGCGAGCTCTCCGAAGATAACCCTGAGGTATTCTGCGCGTTCAGGGATTTCCACACCCATTAGTTTTTCTACGGTTTGGACATAGGCCCAATTGTTGTGTGGCGATGCTAGGTAGTCCAGCCGATCAGTATAAGGTATAAACTGTGAATAGGTTCTGCTTTCAGCAAGTTTTTCCATCCCTCGATGGAGATATCCAATTTTCGGTATAATTTTTGTAACCGTCTCGCCTTGTAAATGGACCACCATACGGAACAAGCCGTGCATACTCGGGTGCTGGGGGCCCATGTTTAAAATAAGTTCTTCTGTATCATCAATTATCATGGTTTTACCCCCTATTCCCCTTCTATCCGTGTGCGCATGATGTTGCGAACCTCAATGGGCTCGGTCACGTAGTCTTTGCGCAGCGGATAACCTTCAAAATCATCCCACATATAGATTCGTTTAAGATTAGGATGTCCATTAAAAATAATTCCGAACATATCATAGGCCTCACGCTCTAAGAAGTTTGCACCCTGCCAAAGTCGCGTTACAGAAGCAACCACCGGATTTTCCCGGTCTAATATCGCTTTAACCCGCAGTTTCTGTGTTCCACGCAAACTTGACAATTGATACACCACTTCAAAGTGCTCCACTAAATCTAGGCCACATAGGTCGTGGAGAAAATCACATGGAACTTCGGCAAATTCTCTTGCAGCTGTCAGAGTTTCAATGATATAGGGAGCTTTAACTTTTATTACAAGTACCCCGAAACTCTCTTCAACTTCGCCATTAACCCGAGTCGCAAGTTCTTTCACTAGTTGCTTTAATAGTTCGTTATTTGCCATGTCTCATTAACCTCACCTTAGCAGGATTTGAAACTTTGTATTGAAGCTGCAAAAGCCCATATAACAAGGATTCTGGGCGAGGGGGGCAGCCTGGTATATAAACATCCACTGGAACAACCTTATCAACGCCCGCCATCATAGCATAGGAATCTACAAAGGGTCCCCCTGCGTTTGCACAACTCCCCATAGCGATCACCCATTTGGGCTCAGGCATCTGGTCATAAATACGACGCAACAATGGAGCCATCTTCCGAGTGCAGGTACCCGCTACAATCATAACATCTGCTTGACGTGGAGAAGCACGAAAAACTTCCCAGCCAAATCGAGAAATGTCATAACGAGGTCCGCCAGTTGCCATCATCTCAATTGCACAACAGGCTAAGCCCAGCGTGACTGGCCAGAAAGAATGCCCTCGGGCCCAGTTCAAAAGGCTATCTAAGTTCCCAACCACAAAGTTTTTTTCCATCAATGCTTCGTCATCGCGCATCCGTTTTTCTAAGCTTACATCCACTCTAAAGCACCTTCCTTCCAAGCATACCAGAAACCAACCAAGAGAATGACAATAAAGACGAACATTTCCACAAAGGCAAATGTTCCTAGTTTTTGGAATGTGAGGGCCCATGGATATAATAAGACTGTTTCAACACTAAAGACTGCAAATACTAGGGCATACAGGAAATAATTGCTCTTGAATCCGAGCCATGTCCGACCGATTGTCTCATTACCACACTCATACGTCGTCAGCTTTTCTTTATGCGGTTTGCTGGGAGCTAACAACTTCGGCATCAACATCATAATCATCGATACAACAATAGCCCCAACAAGGAAAACCCCTACACCAGCAAAATTGTTGTCAGACATCCTCCTAACCTCCCTTCACATAAAATTAAATAATATTAAGCGCCAAGCCCTATTGTGCCACATCCAGAGGAAGTGGTCAATAAGTATTGTCTATTGTGGCGTCTACTACTTTGTAGTTTAAATCGCCGATGCCCCTCGTTTCACCGGAGCAAAACTTCTACGGTGAAGTGGACATGGTCCTAAACGCCGCAAAACTTGCATATGTTCACTGGTCCCATACCCTTTATTTTTGGAAAATCCATAGTCGGGATAAAGGGTATCGAGCTCAACCATCAAACGGTCACGGGTCACCTTTGCTAATATGGAGGCAGCTGCGATTGTCGCACTTATAAGATCTCCTCCTATTAGCGGGAGCTGTGGCAATTTGACAGTCGGGAGAGTTAGGGCATCAATCATCAAATAATGAGGGCGAACTTTCAAACCTTCGATTGCTCGCTTCATAGCTAGTTTAGTCGCTTGTAAAATATTAAGAACATCTATCTCTGCCGGTTCAGCACTTCCTAGCGCATAATCGAGTGCTTGTGCTTGAATTTGAGAGTAAAGTTTTTCCCGTTTACTCTCCGTCAGCATTTTAGAATCATTGAGACCTGGCAAATCAAATCGCGCCGGGAGAATACACGCTGCAGCAACAACCGGACCTGCCAAAGGTCCTCGCCCCGCTTCATCAATGCCTGCCAGCAACAGGAATCCTTGTTGCCATAATTTCTTTTCTTCTACTAGCATTTGCTGAATACGGGCTTTGTCCACGGCTTGTGCTTGCTGAAGCTTAAGTAAGCGCACGGCAAGCTGCCTAACTCCTTGACGCGAATCCTTCTGACAGGCGCAAAGCATTCGAGGGGAAGGATCTTTAAATAGTGCTTCTTCAACTTCCCGTACATTCATTTGGGATAACGGTTCCACACTTTTCTCCTCTTCTCTACCTAATATTCCATTTCGCCGTAAAAACTCAATTCCCTTTATTCAGCGCGGTATATAATAGCATTCAGAACAATTACTTTATTCACTCAGAAATATAATCCATGGTTATTGGACCAAGTTGTCCCATACGAAGTTCACGCAGGAAAATTTGAGCGGCTTTTAGCATATCCACACGCCCACCGTGAATCAAACACCCGCGCTTTCGTCCTAGGCTCTCCAACGTAACCTCTAAATCCGGCACCTGATAACGGAGTAAGGCATTTGGAGAGTACAACTTGAGCCAATCAATGATCCAGGCAGATAACTCTTCAATGTCAAAAACATCATCTTTTATCGCTCCGAGAGCAGCCAGCTTTTTCCCTACTTCAGGAATTTCGAATTTAGGCCACAACATTCCCGGTGTATCTAACAGTTCAACTCGTTCATGAATCCGGACCCATTGATTCCCCCGAGTTACGCCTGGTTTGTTGCCAACTTTTGCTTGGGCTCCGCCCGTCAATCGATTAATCAAAGACGACTTACCAATGTTGGGGATCCCCACAATCATCACTTTTATGGCCTGTGGACGAATGCCTTTTTTGGCCTGTCTTGCTTGCTTCTCTAGAACCATGCGTTCCAATTCTGGAACAATCTGTTTAACTCCAAGCCCAGTAGTGGCGCTAACCGCATAAACAGGACTTGAAGTTCTTAAGTAAGTAAGCCATTTTGCCGTCCAGTTTGGATCTGACAAATCAACTTTATTCAGGAGTAATAAGCGGGGTTTATTTCCAAGCAAGTTATGGAGCATTGGATTACGACTGCTAACTGGTATTCGAGCATCGGCAAGTTCTAAAACAACATCTACCCATTCTAGTTGCTCCATTAATAGGCGTCTTGCTTTCGCCATATGCCCCGGAAACCATTGAATACTCATGAATATCCCTCTTCATCCTTCTTATAACGAAACTATGTTCTCTGACTTAACCTTAGAAAAACCTAAACCGTTGAAAAGGGTAGTATATCATTAGAGCCTTTCCTATGAGGTAGTCTTTAGGGAGAAGCCCCCATTCTCGCGAGTCTTCACTTTCACGACGGTTATCTCCTAACACAAATACCTTCCCCGTTGGAACGGCTTTTGGACCATAAGGCGGATAATCACCAGGTTTAACGTAGGGTTCCTTTATAACATCACCGTTTACATAAACTTTATTGTCACGAAGTTCAACGGTTTCACCCTCCGCCGCAATAACTCGCTTGACGAAGGTCCGTTTCAAGTCCTTAGGGAATGCAAACACGACGACATCCCCTCTGGTGGGAGCCCAGCCACGATACGCAAGTCGATTGACGACAATGCGGTCTCCTGAAACCAGACCTGGTTCCATGGACGGTTGCTTAATCACATAGGGTTGCAATACTCCCCAACGAAGTAACCCTGCGATGAGTACAAACGCTCCGATGATACCCAACATCCATTTTCGTTTTGATTTCTGACGTTCCATCATTTTGCTCCCCTCTTGCACTACTCTTGTAGTATGAACAAGAATCCTAGGAGCATACGTCTGAGAACATATTAATAGACTAATATTATCTTTCTCGACACTATAATTAGGAAGGAGCATGTTGATTAGTAAAAAAAAAGAGCCAGATTGCTCCAGCTCATTTTCGACCTTATACCATGCGACGATCGCGAATTCGCGCCGCCTTACCTGAAAGTGCACGTAAATAGTAAAGCTTAGCACGGCGAACCACGCCACGACGAGCCACCTCAATCTTATCCAAACGAGGTGAGTGCAACGGGAAGGTACGTTCTGCCCCGATGCCACCGATGACACGACGAACTGTAAAAGTCTCTCTGATGCCGCCACCTTTCATTGCGATGACAACCCCTTCAAAAACTTGAATACGTTCACGAGTTCCCTCAACAATACGCACATGTACACGCACTGTATCTCCTGGACGGAAGTCAGGAAGATCCTTTTTCATTTGTTCTTCTTCAATCATGCGAATATAATCCATATAAAATTCCCTCCTTCCTTGTCTAGATGTTCATGCACTGATTTTCAGCGAGCGGACCACCTATTATAAGACCAGCTTATTTTATCACAACCCATATAGCTATGCAACCGTTCAAAGCTATATATCATTATCAGTGCCCCTTTAAGCGGTCTAAAATAATAGCTACAGCGGAACGCACAGATAAATGATTATAGTCCGTGGGTCCATAAATCGGTTCCAGAATTCGGTCCATCTGCTCAACATCTTCTTTAAGGAGTCCCCATCCCGTACCAAACAGTAATAATATTGGTGTTTCCTTCATCTCGATGTCCTGACGCAGCTGTGCATAAGTGACTGTATTGGCATATTTTCGAGCATCTGTCGCCACTTTAATAGGAGCAACCCCATGCTCTGCTTCAATTTCTGCATAGACTTGGCTCAAGTTCTCTGCGATGCTTACCCGTGTAAAAGCTTCTTGGCGATCAGGATTATAATCTGCTCCATACCCCTCTTGCCAAAAACCCATTATGCGTTTGGCCAACTGACGCTGTGCGTCGGCGGGATGAACCACAAAATAACGTTTTACGCCATAAGTTGTTGAGCAACGTGCAATATCATGAAGATCTAAGTTCGTAATTGATGTTGCTACCGTCTCCATATTCTTATTGTACACAGGCGCGTGAATTAAAGCTAAATATATGTCTGCCATGAAGTTCCTCCCAACGCATGATTCATAGCCTTCCCTCGGGATTAAGCGAGGTCTTCCGCCGTCGTTTGGGCAGCGGGCAGAGATGTTTCCACATGGCTTGGTATGCTGCAATTTCCGGATGTTCAAGGATGAGCTCTCCTAATAATGGATAATCATCGGCGCTAAACGTAACTGCCGTAATTAAATCTGGGCGCCGTAGAAAAGTGCGCCTGAGAGATTCTTTTCTACGCCACCGTTTAATCAGCGCGTGGTGACCAGATAGCAGAATTTTCGGAACCTGTCGCCCTTCGAAATCGGAAGGGCGAGTATACTGAGGGTATTCTAGGAGTGCGATGCTGTGCGAGTCCTCTTCGGCAGAAGTATCTTCTCCAAGCACGCCCGGAATAAGTCGAGCCACTGCGTCAATCATGACCATCGCAGCTAGTTCTCCACCTGTCAGTACATAGTCACCGATGGACACTTCCTCGTCAGCTAACTCACGAATTCGCTCATCGAACCCCTCGTAATGCCCACATATAAAGACCAGTTCCTCCTGACCAGACCACGCCTTAGCCTTCTCTTGACGAAAGACATCTCCTTGCGGAGACATGAGAATAATCCTTCGTCTCCCACAAGGCTCGGGCAGATCTCGTATGGCAGCAAAGATAGGTTCGGGCTTCAGGAGCATGCCAGCCCCCCCACCATAGGGAACATCATCCACATTCTTGTGTTTGCTGGTCGCATAATCTCGAAAGTTCACAAACTGTATTTTGACCAAACCCGCCTCTTGTGCTCGTTTGAGGATGCTTTCTTGAAGAGGCGCAAACATTTCCGGAAATAACGTTAAGACTGTAAATTGCATCATCCGAATTTCTAACCCTCCAAAATCGTGGTTAGTGGTTCGATATTCGTGGTTCGAACAACGAATATCGAACATCGAACTACGATATTAGCCCTAGTGGAAGTATGACATCCATACGTCGACCCTCGACATCTACATGCAGAACAACACTTTTAAGTGCTGGGACACATATTTCGCCTTTGTCGCCCTTAACCAAATAGACATCATTCGCTCCAGTTTCCAAGACTTGAGACAAGGTGCCTAACAAGACATCCCCCTCATAAACTTGCATCCCTTCAAGTTCGAAATAGTACCATCCCTCTTGCAAAGGAGCAACTTCTGAGCGGTTAATTAAAACCTTCCACCCTCGGTACTTTTCCGCCTCGTCTACACTCACAATTCCCTCAACTACGAGAAAGACTAAATCCATCGTTACTCGGGCCGAAGTAATTTTGAAAACTTCCGTGATATTCCCAGACCGCAAGATGACTTCCTGCAGCTTCAGAAATCGTGCAGGGTCAGTCGTTAACGGGTATATCTTAAGTTCGCCGCTAAATCCCTGAGGACGTAGCACTTCCCCTATCAGCACAACATCCATCTTTATACCCCCTTATAAGAAGATAGTTTTAGGCATATGAAATAAAATAACAAGTCAAAGATGCAATGGATAGTTTGCGTCAGATAAAGAAAACTGGGCTAGCGTCAAACCCTCAGGCCTGATAGCAGAGGCCATGGATCAGAAAAGAGATACTACAATCTGACACATCCGGTTTCTGACATCTGACTGCCTTATGGCGTGCTATTAGGTAACCATATCGACGCAGTATGACACAAACTAGACTTGCATACTGACTTGTTATTTTATTGAATGTGCCTTAACGTTGAGAAGGGCACTAAGCCCTTCTCAACGTTATTGATCAATGTCCATATGAACTCGGCGACCATCTTTTACGGCTGCCGCTTTAACGAGCGTACGAATAGCGTTTGCGATCTTCCCCTGTTTCCCAATAACCTTTCCCATATCTTCAGGTGAGACAGTCAGTAGCAAATGAACACTTTTATCTGTCTCAGACTGGGTTACGTTGACTTGGTCGGCATGATCAACAAGCGCTTTCGCGAGGATTTCTACAAGTTCCTTCACAGGAACCACCTCTCTCACTTACACTTAGTTCTTGGACTCGTGGAATTTAGCTATGATACCTGACTGGCTCAGCAAAGACTTAGCAGTGCTTGAAGGTTGTGCGCCTGTTGAAAGCCATTTTAAAGCCTTTTCCTCGTCGATCTTCAAAACTACAGGATTTGTTGACGGATCGTAGTAACCAATTTGTTCGATGAAACGTCCATCACGAGGAGCTTTAGCGTCAGCAATAACCATACGATAGATTGGATTCTTTTTCGCACCAATGCGGCATAAACGAATTTTCGTAGCCATATTTTCACCTCCTCTTCATATCTTCGAGGTTCGAAGTTCGAAGCCCCTAAATCAGTTTAACTAAACTTCAAGGTGGAGTCCAAACTCCGTTTAAAGCAAGTTTATATATAAACAACGCTATTATAGCGTGTGTCCATCAAGTCATAGAAGGCAATATACGCTTCAGACAGTATTAGGAGCGCCGTGATTTCTTTTTTTTGCCTTTTTTACCACCGAGCATTCCTAAGCCACCTAATCCTCCTACACCACCCGGGCTAGAAACTTGCTTCATCAGTTTTTGCATTTGTTCAAACTGTTTTAGGAGACGTCCAACATCTTGAACCGTTGTACCGCTTCCTTTAGCAATCCTTTTCTTACGAGAATCTTTAATGACCATCGGTTTCCTGCGTTCTTCTATCGTCATAGACCGAATGATTGCCTCGATATGAGAGGTATCTTTTTCGTCAATCTGCACATCTTTTAATTGCTTACCCATGCCACCTGGTAGCATTTCCAGAATTGAGGAAAGCGGGCCCATTTTTTTCATCTGTTGCATTTGCTCCAGAAAATCATCGAGAGTGAATTCTTGTTTGCGTAGCTTCTGTTCCATTTCTTTTGCTTTTTTTTCATCAAAGGACTCTTGCGCTTTCTCGATCAGGGTCAGGACATCGCCCATACCCAAAATCCGCGAAGCCATACGGTCTGGATGGAAGAGCTCAAGTGCGTCCATTTTTTCGCCCGTTCCGGCAAACTTAACGGTACACCCGGTTACTGCTTTAATAGAAAGCGCAGCCCCACCGCGAGTATCCCCATCGAGCTTGGTGAGAATAATACCATCAAGACCCAGATCTCTGTGAAACGATTCAGCAACATTAACTGCATCTTGACCTGTCATTGCGTCTACCACTAACAAAATCTCATGGGGTTTCACCGCGGTTTTAATGTCACTAAGTTCGGACATTAGCTCTTCGTTGATATGCAAACGTCCGGCCGTATCAATAATAACCACATCTTGACCATTCGAGTTTGCCTGCTTAATGCTCGCCTTGGCGATATCTACCGGAGCCTCTTGCCCCATAGAAAACACAGGCACTTCCAATTGCTCGCCCAAGACCTGCAATTGCTTTATCGCAGCGGGTCTATATATATCACAAGCAACCAACAGCGGATGCTTACCTTGTTTTTTGAACATATTTGCTAATTTCGCTGCATGGGTTGTCTTCCCTGCTCCTTGAAGACCTATCAGCAAGATCACAGTTGGCGGTTTTGAGGCTATGAGAATTTTACCTGTCGCACCACCCATAAGTTCAATCATTTCTTCATGCACAATCTTAATGACATATTGGGCTGGAGAAAGGGATTCTAAGACCTCTTGTCCGATCGAACGTTCCTTAACCTTGGCAACAAAATCTTTGACCACTTTAAAGTTAACATCTGCCTCCAGTAAAGCAACGCGAACTTCACGCATAGCCTCGTTAACATCTGCTTCCTTTAACCTGCCCTTTCCTTTGAGCCGTTTAAATGTTTCTTGGAGTTTGTCGCTTAGTCCTTGAAACATACCTGACCCCGCTTTCAGCCATCCTAAATATTTACATAAACTTCATCAATCATGATGCGTAGGTGTTGGTGTCGATCCCATGCTGACCGATTGGTAAAATCCTGCTCGTTTAAGCCCTGTGATAAGCTTTTCACTTCCATCAATTTCTCTCGTTCCGTCCAGAACCTCTGTACAAGTCTTAATTTGTCCTCGTATTCTACAAGAATCCGTTCTGTCCGTTTAATCAAATCATGAATAGCCTGACGGCTAATATGTTCCACCTCAGCGATTTCAGCCAAAGAAAGATCCTGTTGGTAATGAAGATCCCAAACGTTGCGTTGCTTTTCCGTAAGTAGCGGGCCATAGAAATCTACTAAAAGGGCTCTTTTTGCTATTTCTTCCATTTCCAACCCCCTGTAAAGTACTTTTGCTTTACAGACGAATTTTAGACCATATTTAACGGTTTGTCAAGCAGCGTCAATTAGTCATTTAACTCTGCAGAAATCCGCTTCGCTCGAGATTCAGCTTCTTGACAAACCTTATCCACATCCATGGTTAAAAGTTTCCGCTCTTCCATGAGAAATCTCCCGTCTACCATTACCGTGCGAACGTCTCCGGCATGAGCAGCATAAACCAGATGTGCTGGAATAGAAAAGCGAGGATAGAAATGCGGTTGATCCATGTCTATCGAAATAATGTCCGCTTTAAAGCCGGGTGCGAGCATCCCAACATCTTCAAGGCCAAGCGTTTGTGCACCACCGAGCGTTGCCATTTCTAATACTTGATAAGCAGGGAGTACGGTTGAATTCACCCGTAACTTTTGTTGGAATGCTACTGAGCGCATTTCTCCGAAAAGATCGAGATTGTTATTACTTGAAGCTCCGTCTGTTCCGAGCCCAATGACAACACCTTTGGCACGCAACTCGGTTATTGGAGCGGTACCACTGCTTAGTTTCATATTACTTTCGGCATTATGGGCGACACAGACGTGCCTACTAGCCAATATATCCATATCTTCAGAAGTCAAATGAACACAGTGAGCGGCCACAACATGGCCTCCGAAAAGCCCAAGCTCATCGAGCCACTGCACAGGAGTTCTTCCGTATTGGTCTCTAATAATCTTAATTTCATCTTTAGTTTCTGCCACGTGAATATGAATTCCCACCCCTAGGCGGTCCGCTTCAGCTTTCACGCTTCGAAGATACTCTGCAGAGCAAGTGTAAGGAGCATGTGGGCCAAACATAATGCTCACTCGCCCAGCTCCAGCCCCCCCATAGCGCTCCACTAATCCAATATTTTCTTCTAAAGCGAGCTTACCGTTTGGTCCGTTCCCAATGAGCCCTCGAGATAAGACAGCACGGGTCCCTGCGCTGAGCACCGCTTCGGCGACTTGATCCATAGAAGCATACATATCAAGCATGGTGGTTGTTCCAGAGCGAATCATTTCACAAAGTGCTAAAGACGTTCCCCAATAAATGTCCTCTTCTGTCAATTCATCTTCGAAAGGCCACACTTTCTCATGTAGCCAAGGCATGAGCGGCAGATCGTCTGCATAGCCCCTGAGTAACGTCATGGCTGCGTGGGTATGAGTGTTAATTAATCCAGGCATAACAACGTCATTAGGCAACTCTAGAATACGGTCGGGAATAAACCCAGCCGGTACAGAGCCGGACGCCCCAGCCGAAATAATCCGATCGTTTTCTATAGCGATTTCCCCTTGGGGGTAAAATATATCTGATCCGGTCATGGGTAACACCATGGCCCTTATTAGAATCTTCGCCATTAGGATCTCACCATCAATTTAAGCAGGTTAACTGAGTAAGGAGCTGTCACAATTCCTTTTTCAGTAATAATTCCTGTAATATATTTAGCCGGAGTGACATCAAACGCGGGATTATAAACATTGACTTCCTCAGGTGCAACTTTTATCCCAAAGAACTCACGCATTTCCTTGTCTGGGCGTATTTCAATCGGTATTTCTTGGCCATTGGCTACTTTTAGATCAACGGTAGTGGTCGGCGCTGCTACATAAAAAGGAATGCCATGGGCTTGTGCCAATACCGCTACAGAGTATGTCCCGATTTTGTTCGCTGTATCACCATTTGCTGCAATTCGATCCGCTCCCACAATCACGAGGTCAACTTTACCTTGTTGCATTAAATACCCGGCCATATTATCTGCGATTAACGTCACTGGTATCTTTTCACGCAGGAGTTCCAGGGAAGTAAGGCGCGCCCCTTGTAATAAAGGGCGTGTTTCATCGGCATACACATGGATTTTTTTACCTGCTTCATGCGCGCTACGGATAACGCCAAGCGCAGTACCGTACTCTACTGTGGCAAAGGCTCCCGCGTTACAATGGGTTAGAATGTTGGCCTTTTCTGGGACAATTTCTTTGCCATGCTCCCCAATAAGGCGATTCATTCGGCGATCATCTTCTGCAATGCGATCCGCCTCCTCAATTAAAGTCTGACGCACCTCATCCAAATCTTCCATATCCCTGCATTCACGTAATCGATCTTCCATCCGCCGTAGTGCCCAAAACAAGTTGACAGCCGTTGGCCTAGTCTCCGCGAGCCGGTCCTGTACCACTTCCATGAAACTGGGCAGCCCTTCTATTGGCCCCTCATATTCAAGGGCTCCTAACACAAATCCATAAGCAGCTGCTGCGCCAATAGCAGGCGCCCCGCGCACTTCCAAGTGTTCAATAGCCTCTGCCACATCCTTATAAGACGTTGCAGTTCGATATACAGTTTCCACTGGAAGCTTGCTCTGATCTAATAATCGCAAGGAATTTCCTACCCATTCAATCGATTTCATCGTCCCACTGCCTTTCTAAAACTTACCAACTTCTCCGTTCGCTGAGGCACATCGACAATTCTGCTCGGGAGTCCATCGCTCAAGGGTCGCTCGAAAGAGCTGTGCGACCTTTACCCCTAGTGCCTTCATACTGTCCATCACTTCCGCATGAGTTAAAGGATGTGTTGCAATCCCAGCCGCTTCATTGGTAACCATCCCGATGGAGGCATAACACATCCCAAGCTCGCGAGCCAATACTACTTCGGGCACGCTCGTCATTCCTACAAGGTCAGCCCCAAGTCGCTGAAACATCCGAATCTCTGCAGGGGTTTCAAAGCGTGGGCCTTCTGTACAAACATAACATGCCCCATTCTTTACCGCAATCCCAAGTTGCTCTGAGGCATCCATCATAACACGCCGCACAGCGGAACAATAGGGTTCAGTCATATCCACATGGAGAACACCTTGTTTTTCACCTTCGTAAAAAGTCTGAGGACGATTTTTAGTAAAGTCAAGGAACTGATCTAGAAGCACCAGCTCACCTGAGCGAAAATCTGAGGATAAAGAACCAACCGCCGCTGTAGCCACAATTTTTCGCACGCCTAATTTTCGCAGCGCCCAAATATTAGCCCTGTAATTTACGAGGTGGGGAGGGGTGGCGTGATCACTTCCATGTCGGCTCATGAAAACTAGTTCACGATTCAGGATTTTACCAACAACGGTTTCTACGTATCCATAGGGAGTTTCTACCGTGATGATACGCTGTTCCGCGAGTGCAAAATGCTCCACTCCGGTTCCTCCAATGAATGCATAATGTATCAGAATTATTCCTCCTCGTCAGGCTGGGTAAAAAGCGCTGCCGCAAAATCCTTAGGCACAAACGGACGCAGATCTTCTATTCCCTCGCCTATTCCAATCCATTTGACAGGAATTCTAGTTTCTCCGCGGATCCCCAAGACAACGCCTCCTTTGGCCGTCCCGTCCAGCTTGGTTAAGACAATTCCAGTGACTCCTGCCACTTCTTGGAATAGCTTGGCTTGTTGCAGAGCGTTCTGTCCTGTAGTGGCATCCAACACCAGTAACACTTCGTGAGGCGCCCCCGGGATTTCACGCTCAATTACGCGCTTGACCTTACGCAGTTCTTCCATTAAGTTCACTTGATTATGGAGACGGCCGGCGGTATCCACAATAACAACGTCTACACTACGGGACTTTGCAGCTTGTACTGCATCATAGGCAACAGCTGCCGGATCGGCACCTTCCCGCTGTCTTATAACCTCTATTCCGGAACGTTCTCCCCAAACCTCAAGCTGCTCAACAGCTGCTGCCCGAAAGGTATCCCCCGCAGCCATAATAACCCGTTTTCCATCCTTTTTTAGCCGGTTGGCAAGCTTACCGATCGTTGTCGTTTTGCCAACCCCGTTTACCCCGACTACAAGAATAATACTAGGGCCTTGCTTTGCTAAGTTAAGCGGTTCTTCTTCCCCCAATAACTCTGCGATCAATTCTTGAAGGACTAGAGCAAGCTCACTTGGCTCCGATATTTTGCGTTGTTTAACTTCTTTACGCAACCGTTCAACCAATTGGAGTGATGTATTGACACCAACATCTGAACGGATCAGCACCTCTTCCAATTCTTCATATAGCTCTTCATCTATTTTCTTACGACCTGTAAAAACCTCTTCAATTTTCCCTGCAAAATTTTCCCTTGTTTTTGTAAGACCTTCTTTGAGCTTTGCGAAAAATCCTGCCACTATATTAACATCCTCTCATAATCGTGGTTGGAAGTTCGTGATTCGTGGTTAGAAATCCTAGATTAGAATATCATAATACATCGGGCATTGCACACTTGCTGCGTTCCAAGCCCCACCTCTCAAGCCAGGGACTTGCGTGACACAAGCGCGACGTCTCTACGTAAACAGCCTAGCAAACTTCCGTGTAAGCGACACCCCAGATACGGGGCTGCGAACACGGACGTGAGCAGCCGCCACTGAGCCAAGGATGGCGAATTTGGCGGGAACCCCGCTCCCCAGACAAGAGCTTACCCGGTTAGTTTGCTGCTGTGTCGTAAGTACCGAGAGCGTTGTCACGTAAGGCACCAAGTTGAACAGATAATAATTTGGACACCCCGCACTCCTCCATGGTAATCCCATACAAGACATCAGCGGATTCCATAGTTCCTTTGCGGTGTGAGATGACAACGAACTGAGTTGCGTCTGCTAGACGGTGAATATATTGTGCAAATCTTTGGACATTAGAATCGTCCAGGGAAGCTTCAATCTCATCCAAGATACAAAACGGACTCGGTTTAACGCGAAGTAGGGCAAATAATATGGCGATAGCCGTTAAAGCTCGTTCTCCGCCAGACAAGAGGGAAAGTAACTGTGGTTTTTTACCGGGGGGCTGGGCAATAATTTCGACCCCTGTTTCTAACAAATGCTCTGGGTCCACTAAATGAAGTTCAGCATTTCCACCACGAAAGAGTTCTTTAAAGACTTCCTGGAAAGCACCATTCACTGCATGAAAGCTTTCTATAAACCGTTCGCTCATGGTCTTATCCAGTTCGGAAATCAGTTGGTGCAAGATCTGATTAGCTTCTACCAAATCATCCTGTTGTGCCACCATGAAAACTTTCCGGTCCCGCATTATTGGATATTCTTCTATTGCTGCTTGATTGATTGGGCCTAAGACGTCAATTTGCTGTTTAAGCGCTTGCGCCCTTCGCCACAGGACTGCTCTTTCTTCCTCAGTCTTAAAAGGGATCGCCTCTTCCCAAGTTAGAGAGAGTTCTTCTACCAAACGAGTTTCCCCTGCTTGGCATTCCGTCTCAAAGCGAACAACCCGAAGTTCATTGGCATGGAAGCGTTGTTCCAAGGCATGCTCTAGCTGACGATTGGTATGTATCTCCTGTTCCAATTCAAGTGTACGGGCCGATAAGTTCTCTCTCTCTTGTCTACGTTGCATTAAGGCGTATTGTTGCGCCTCTTGGGCAAGTGAATGGTTCACCAATTGATGATTAAACACCCCTTGTTCCTCCACGACCACCTGGCATTTTCCTTGATAATCCGCCTGATTCTGCTTTTTAACTTGAAGCTTTGATTCATTTTCATTATATATTGTTTGTTCGTGTCCAAGTTGTTCCGTGCATTGATTTAATTCATGCTCGCGGTTAGCTAAAAGGATTTTTTCTTGGGTAAGTTTCTCCCCCTTAGATTCTATCTCACCCGTCGCCACTTTAGCCTCAAGCTCCCGCTGATTGTACTCCTGACGCAAATTAACCGACGTTGTTTCTGCCATTTCCAAACGTTCGGTTGAACTTTTCAAACAAAGGCAAAGTTCGTTCTTTTGTGTCATGTTGCCCTGGCTACGAAGATCTAATCCCAATAGCTCACGTTCTAACCGCACCAACTGGCTTAAGACATTCTCGTGCACCGCCCTAAGCATGACTTGATGTTCTTTATCGTCCCGTTGCCTGAGGCTTAAATTCTCCATACCTTCCTGAATTCCCCGCAGACGAAGATCAAGCTCAGCATAGTCTCGTTCTTCTTTGATCAAGTCTTTTTCTAACTGTACCAACGTGACACGCAAAGAATCGATTTCACGAGAACGCGCAAGTAGATTGCCTCCTTTGCGTTGAACACTGCCTCCACTCAGAGAACCTCCAGGATGAACTTGGTCCCCTTCTAAAGTTACAATTCGCAGCCTATATCCAGAGGCTTTGGCAATCCGAGTCGCGGCATTCATATCCGTGACCACGACAATGCGCCCAAGAAGAAACTCCATTGCTGGTTTGTATAAAAAATCGTAAGTGACAAGATCAACCGCAATCCCGATATATCCGGAATCCTTTTCTACTACCTGGTTCACGGACATGCGATTCCCCTGAATAATATCAAGGGGTAGAAAGGTTACTCGTCCGAATTGATGGGCCTTTAAATACGCAATAGCCACTTTTGCAGCCTTTTCATTCTCTGCCACCACATTTTGCAACCCTGCTCCAAGAGCAGTTTCCAAGGACAGTTCATATTTTTCCTTCACCGTGATCAAATCCGCGACCGTCCCGCAGAGACCTAGGCAATCTCTGATGCCCTTTTTCTTCGCAAGCATAACCTCGCGTACTCCTCGTTGATACCCTTCTAAGGAATCTTCTAAAGATCGCAAGGCGTGCATTCTTGCTCTAGATTGATCTGTTAGAGCTTTATGCTTCTGAAGTTCGTCTCTTTTTCTCCAACGGAGTTCCTTAAGCTGATCGCGCTCCGTCCTTAGCCTTAACATTTTTGTTTCTCCAACTAAGGCTTCACGTGCTATCTGAATCAATTCTTCATCCTGTGTTTCTTGAGTTTTACTCAAGGATTGACGCTCTTGTTTTTTCATCGCCTGCTCTTGCTCTACTTGTTGAACTTGTTGTTCCAAAGAATCAAGAGTATGTTGAGCCCCGGTCAATTCATTGGCACGCTTAGCTTGCTCTGAAAGAGCTTGAAAAAGATCGCTCTTAATCCGGTCAATATCTTCTGCTAGGTTACTTTGTCGGACAACATTTAGTTTTTGTTCTTGGTCTGAGACCTTGCGCTGTGACTCTTCAGCCGTATGCTTTAAAACCGTTTGCTTTGCCAAGAGATGGTTGATCTGTTGTTTCAACGTTTCAATTTTGTCCTTATCCACATGGACCTCATCGGTCAACCTATCTATTTGCTCCTGAAAATACATGAAACGCTCACCGCGAATGCTTAACTCATGTTTTATGGCATCACTTGCCTGCTCCGCCTCAAATCCCTCTCCCTGCATCCGTTGCAGGTCATCCTCTATTTGTTTTAACAGAACCATATCTTGTAAATTTTTACTTTCTTTAAGTCCTAATATAGCTTGAGCCTCTACTAAACTAGCCTTTAGCGCTTCTGAATCCTTTGAAGCTATTGACAGCTTTTGCTTACCTTCAGAGATGTCTAGAACCGTCAATTGGATTTCTACGCGTCTTCGTTCAGTAGAGAGCGCAAGGCTTTGCTCGGCCACTTGGGCTTGGGCAGCCAGAGGAGTCAGTTGTCCCTCAATTTCTCGCACTATATCATCAAGCCGTTGTAGATTCAAGATTGTTGCATCAAGACGCTTTACGGCTTCGCGCTTTCTGTAACGAAACTTGGTAATTCCAGCCGCCTCTTCGATCAGCGATCGACGTTCTTCCGATTTGAGGTTTAAGATTTCCTCAACCCGCCCCTGCCCAATGATCGAGAACCCTTCTTTTCCTGCTCCTGTATCCATAAATAATTCTTGAATATCTTTGAGCCGGCAGGATGCATTATTAATCAAATATTGCCCATCACCATCACGATAAACTCGTCGAGTAATTGTGATTTCCCTAAAATCCAACGGAAAAATCCCCGTTGTATTATCAAAAATAAGGGAAACTTCTGCCATACCTACAGGGCGCCGTTGTGTGCTACCCGCGAAAATAACATCTTCCATTTTAGCCCCTCGCAGGCTCTTAGCGCTTTGTTCTCCCAGCACCCAGCGAACTGCATCGGCGACATTACTTTTTCCACTCCCATTCGGACCAACAATTACACTCAGTCCCTGACCTAATTCTAATTTAACGCGATCAGCGAACGACTTAAATCCCTGAATATGAATTCCCTTCAAGAAAACCGGGAAATTCTCAGGTTTGGTCATCGTTCTCACTCCCCCAGTGTTCTAAAACCTGCCTTGCAGCATGTTGCTCGGCCTCTTTTTTGGTGCGACCCAACCCTTTGCCCATCAAATCCCCTCCAAGAAAAACGCCTGCTGTAAAGCATTTATTGTGATCAGGTCCTTCTTCCACCAAGATTTGATAATTTACATCTTTATCTTCACGCTGTGCTTTTTCCTGTAACATTGTCTTGTAGTCGCCGTAATTTCCTTCGGCTACTTCGTCGATGGACGGTTTGAGCATATCCAGAATAACTCGCCTAGTCTCTTGCAAACCATATTGTAAGTAAACTGCTCCAATAACAGCTTCCCAGGCATCTGCCAAGATAGAGGGCCGCTCCCGCCCACCCGATACCTGCTCCCCTTTGCCTAACAAAAGCTCTTGCCCCAATTCAATTTCATGCGCTTTGTGAGCCAAAGTCGTTTCATTCACGACAGCAGCCCGCATTTTTGTGAGCTCTCCTTCTGGCCGATCGGGATAACTTAAATACACATACTCCGCAATTACAAAGTCCAAAATCGCATCACCCAAAAACTCAAGACGCTGATTATTTTCTTTACCAAACTGCGGATTTTCAAAGACATATGAAGGGTGGGTCAAGGCCATACTAAACAGGCGATTCGGCGGAGCCTGAAGTCCTAATCGCTTTGCTAATCTAAGTCCCGGTTCCCGTTTCAGAGAAGTCAGCTTCTT
>DASRMA010000242.1:0-6355 GCA_035648155.1 Desulfosporosinus sp. | reverse complement strand
GAAATAACTTTCTTCCTTGAGTAACTCCACTTCACGGCCACAATCCGCATTGGGACATTTTCCATCAATTAATTTATTTTCCATCCAAAAAGTTTCACAAGGGGTACAATACCAGCCCGAATACTCAGACTTATAGATATCCCCTTGTTCATATAACTTCGTAAAAATTTGTTGAACAACTTTTTGATGGCGTACTTCTGTTGTCCGAATAAAATCATCATAAGAAATATCTAAAGCTTTCCATAATCCCTTAAAGCGTTCTACCACGCCATCAACATATAGTTTAGGGTCTGTATGGTTCGCCTCAGCCGTGCGAACAATTTTCTGGGCATTTTCATCCGTACCGGTTAAAAAGTAAACCTCATCCCCTAGTAATCTATGATACCGGGCAAGCGCATCAGCCGCAACGGTTGTATAAGCCGTTCCAATATGTGGGCTTGAGTTCGGATAAAAAATCGGAGTTGTAATATAATATTTCACCAAAAGTCCCCCATCTCAATTATCTAGCTATAATGTAAATCCTCACGTTTGTCAAGTATGTCCACAATTAGGAATTAATATGAAGAATGCTTAGATTCTTACTTATTTTATTATAGCAAAAATCTAACGTGAAAAATGAGTTGACTTTAAATGGCACGATTGGTATCATAAGGCTGTAGTTTTCTGTCGAAAGTTGTTGTAAGATTGTAAAGAGGAGTTGAAATTAATGATGAAATCCACTGGAATTGTTAGAAAAGTAGATGAACTTGGTCGAATTGTTTTACCGATTGAGCTTCGTCGAACTTTAGGTATTGATGAAAAAGATGCTCTGGAAATTTACGTAGATCAAGAAAAGATCATTCTTAAAAAATATGAGCCTGCTTGCGTATTTTGTGGCAATGCAAGTGATAACCAACTTTTTCACGGCAAGAACGTCTGTCGTGAATGTGCCATTGCCATGGGAGAAACCGTATCTGGAAGCGATGAATCAAAAGCGGTTTAATTTTCATAACTTAATTACATAGACCAGGACACTTAACTGACAGATTCATTGATACATTTAACTTGGAAGGCCTTTGAGGCCTTCTTTTTCATGCCATCTGCAAGTATCAGGTCCCCACCTTGTCTAGAAGGGCCTTATAAACCTCTGGCTTCCTTACACCATAACGCTTCGCCACTTCTTTCATGGCATCTTTCTTACTCAAGCCTCGGCTTATTGCTTCCTTAACCTCTTGGCACCACTCTTCAGGGCCTCCTACTGGTTTCACAGGGACGTAGGGTGCGATAACGATACAACACTCCCCTCGTGGTGCTGTCAACTCAAAGGCTTCTTTCAACTCTAAGGCCGTTCCCTTATGCACCTGCTGATGTAATTTTGTCAGCTCGCGCACGACAGCCACATCACGTTCCCCAAAGTACTCTGAAATCCCTTGTAAAGTCGCCACTATACGATGAGGGGCCTCATAAAAAATCTGCGTCTGAAGAAGATTAGCCAGGAGCTCAAGGTGCTTTTTTCTTGCTCCTGTTGTAGCCGGCAAAAAGCCGTGAAACGCAAAATGCTCTGTCGGCATTCCAGATAATACCAAAGCGGTGAGTGCTGCATTAGGCCCAGGCAAGACATCTACCGGTATAGCTTCTGCTTGACAAAGACGTATTACTTCACATCCCGGATCAGAAATTCCGGGCAAGCCTGCATCAGAGATTAGGGCAATCGTTTGGCCACTCTTAAGTTTCTCTACCAATTCTAAAGACTTCTTCTTTTCATTATGTTCGTGATAACTGGTCATGTGAGTATTAATTTGGTAATGTTGCAAAAGCTTGCGGGAATGACGGGTATCCTCAGCCGCTATCAGATCCACTTCTCGCAACGTATCTAAAACCCTCAAGGTTATATCTCCCAAATTTCCGATCGGCGTAGCACATACATACAACGTACCTTTAGCCAGCATATTTATACTCCTTGCCTGGTTTAACTAATCTTTCCTCAAAAAACCCATGCAAAACAGGCAATCGCCTTCTAACAGTTGCCCAAAATGAAGGTGACAGACATGGAAACCTTCCTGATACAGGCGCTCAAGATTATCATGTGCGACTCCCTGAATGTGTTCAGCATTGGCAATAACGCGTTCTGTTTCCTTTTCAGGAAGGGTCCATTCCCGTTTTAGCCTTATATTTTCTTCCTCTAAAGCTTGAACATAAGGTTTTAAACGGTTAACCTCCTCAAGAAGGGAACGTAATTTCTCTTCCACCTCAGTAAGGGCCTGGGTCAACTGACTCATACTCTCTCACTCTTTCCTTTGGGCTTTTCCCCTCTCCCATTACGTTTCAGTATCCCATCAGTCTTTTTAACGGAGAAGGCGCTGTCCGCGGGTGGGTTTGTTTCATCCGTAATTTCTACCGTCTTCGTTTCTACTTGAGCGTTGTGACGTGAACAACGCTCCTTGTCGTCAGATTTATAACAACCATTTTCATACTTAAGACAGCACATGAGACGGCCACAAATTCCTGAAATTTTCGTTGGATTAAGAGAGAGTTTCTGATCCTTTGCCATTCTAATGGAAACCGGCTCAAAGTCTCCTAAGAAAGAAGTGCAACAGAGAATCCGTCCGCAAGACCCGACTCCCCCAAGCATTTTAGCTTCGTCGCGCACTCCTATTTGCCGTAGCTCAATACGAGTTCTAAATATTGCAGCTAAGTCCTTGACCAATTCTCTAAAGTCAACTCGCCCCTCCGCCGTAAAGGAAAAAATAATCTTATTCCCATCAAACGTATACTCCACATCGACCAATTTCATGGGCAATTGATGTTCTAAAATCTTCTTCAAGCAAATCTGGAAAGCTTCTTTTTCTTTTAATTTATTTTGTTCAACAAACTGTTCATCTGCTGTCGTTGCCTTGCGCATGACCTGCTTTAAAGGGGGAATCACTTCTTCGTCAGCAACCTGACGGGAGGGGATGACCAGTTCGCCAAATTCAACACCCCTTGCTGTTTCAACAATTACCTTATCCAAGGCAGCAAGCTTAATGTCTCCTGGGGAAAAATAATATATTTTACCGGCGTGTTTAAAGCGAACGCCTACAACCTCAATCACAGAGAACCCCTCCTTGTTCGAATAATTCTAACGCTAAGACTTCGATCACTAGCCTCGGATTTACTTGTTGTCGTAGTACGTCAAGGGCTTTTCCGATTGCCAAAAGTTCAAAAGGACGAATGGTTCCTTTCCGAATCTCTTCTTGGGCCTGTACGGCCATGACTTGCAAATAAATAATCGCTTGATGCTTATCAATAGGGAAAAGAGAAAATAGTCTTAAAAAATTTCTTTCTTCTACCGCAATCCTAAATTTATTGACCCATTCTTGCAATAATATTACTCCGTGCTCCAGAACAGCAGTCGCCAAGCTTTGATTTTCGCCACTTAAACTAAAGGCTCGAGCGGCTTCTTGCTGATCCACTTCCCCCAAGCCAGTCAGCCAATTTTCTGCAGTAAGATCAGGAAAATAAACTAGCTGTGCTCGGCTCTGTATGGTCGGTAAAATTCCTTCAGCGTTTTGAGCACATAATATAATAACGTTCCGCTCCGGTGGTTCTTCAATAACCTTTAATAAGGCATTAGCTGCCGGTAACGTCACCAAATCCGCCTGTTCAATGACAGAAACTTTGTAGCGTCCCTCATAGTGCTTCAGGTAAACCTTTTGTTGCCACGAGAGGACCTGCTCTATGCCGATCGTCGTCTTAAGTGGTCTCAGCCATAAAACATCTGGATGATTTCCACTTATAACTTTATGGCAGGCGTAGCATTCTTGGCACGGTCCCTCTGCCGTAGGTTGACTACAATTTAATATCTGCGCGAATCGGAGAGCTACCGCCCTCTGCTGCAGCGCACTTCCTCCATGAAAGAGTAAGAGATGCGCCAATCTATTTTCACGTGCAGCCTTCTCCAAAAGTGCTAATTGTAGATTCATATCATCACACCTTAATAAACTGTTCCACATCCAGGACAAATATCGTGGCTCCTCCGACCGGAACCTCTATGGGAAAGGGAATATGAGCGTCTGCCGGCCCCATAATAGGCTGTGCTTGTGCCAACATCTCTTCGCGTTGTGGACAAGTCTCACGAATCGTAGATAAGAGGCCTTCTAAGAGTTGCTCTTCAACCCCAAAAAGCAACGTCGTATTTCCCGACCGCAGAAACCCACCCGAACTTGCCAAACGCGTTGCCCTTAATCCCTGTCGTGTCACACATTGAAGAAGCTTACTCACATCCTTGTCCTGAACAATCGCGATCACCATCTTCATTCCTTATCACTCCTCGACAATCCAAATTGTTTGGCTTTGAAAACCTTCCCAGCCTAGCCAACGCTCCTCCCCCGCAGCAAGTAGCGTACCCAGAACATCGCCAGTCATTTGTTCGCCCATCACAACGACTGGAATTCCAGGTGGATAAGGGGAGATCGTTTCTGCGACAATATGACCTAAACTTTCCTTAAGAGGAATTTGGCGTTTATGAGCAAAAAAAGCATCTCTCGGAGAAAGAATTAAATTAGGCAAAGGAGAAATTATGAATCGATCGTTTCTCACTCGCTTTTTTGATTCAGCAAAGCCAGTTGCCTGAGCGAAACTGGCTAAACTTTCTAGCCCCTTCGTGAGCCTTTGGATATCCTCCGGTGTGTTTCCAATTCCTAACATAAAAAGAATGTTTTCTTCATCCCATAATTCGGGTTCAATACCATATCCCTCACGAAGGTACTCCACACAACGAGGGGCAGGAACACCCAACGGCAACGTATTGATCAGAATTTTAGACCAATCTACCGTATGAATGCCATAGGTTCCAACATCGTTTTGAGAGAGAATACGAAAGTTCATCCCCACCTTGCGATGTAACTCTTCAACTTCTTCGTGAAGACACTCCCAACGGCCAAAATCCAAAGCGGATTCTGCAGCCCGTTCCAACGAAGCCAGAAGTAAATAACTTGGGCTTGAGGATTGTAACATTTCTAAACTTTGCCTTAGACGGATGCGAGAGACTCTCTGCCCTTGGACGTGCAGCATAGCGGACTGAGTCAAGGCACTTAACGTTTTATGAGAACTATGTAAGACAAGGTCTGCACCAAGCTTTAACGCACTTGGAGGAAATAGTGGTCCTAGATAATGTGATCCATGGGCTTGATCAACAAGAATCGGGGTGTTAGACCCCAACAGCATTCTCTCATTCACTAATTGTTGCAATTCGAAACCTGTTCCGTAATAGCTGGGATACGTGACATGGCAGGCAGAGATTGCTTGCCACGGGATCTCTTGTTTCTCCACCTCAAATCCTAACGGAAGATTAAAATCTGGATGAATTGTCGGCATTACATAGTCAGGTTTTAAGCCGCTTAACACCAAGGCCGACATAACTGAGCGATGCGAACTTCTCTCCACTACAACACGTCTAGCCGCAGTATCTCCCAAGGCGAGAAACATCGCTTGATTTCCAACCGTGCCTCCATTTATGAGGAAAAACGTTTCCTCAGCTCCAAAAATCTCAGCCGACCTTTTTTGTGCCTCAGCGATTATCCCGCTCGGGGAATGAAGCATATCGAGTCCCGGAAGCTCGGTTAAGTCAAAACCCAGAAAATCTAAGCCATTAAAAAGCTCCTGCCGACCCTTATGGCCAGGAGTATGGAAAGAGCAAAATCCTTGCTTTTGGTAACGACTCAATCCTTCTCCAAGATCACTCACCGCCACCGATGAACCTCCATTCAACCAGAGTTATCAACAATAGCCATAGTTTACACATGGTATCCCTTACATTTTATCATAAGTTAGGTAATTTTTCACCCACATTACCTAACCACATTTCTGATACTTATAGAAGGTAGGGCACGCTGCATCGTGCAATTAGAATAATAGCCCCTTGATTAGAAATAGAAATTCTTGATATTCCGGAGAGCCTTGTTCAGCTAGGAACAGTTCTTGCTGGCAATTCGAACAGAAGAACATTCCTTCGACTCGGAAACCGTCGTATAACCCATTTTTCGGAACCTGTGCGCAGCGATAACACACCGGGAGAACTTTTGCGAGGATGTGTTCCTCGTTCAGTCCAAAAGTTTCCTCCCCTTTAGTTTCTTTTCCCTGTACTTTAATTTCTTTATGAATAATCATTCTTTTATTCCCCCTTGTAATCTTCTTACGCTATTCTTCCCCCTCTCCTCCTTATTTAGTCGTTGGGCTACCACTTGACATTCCCGAATTATTTATCTTGACTTGGACATCCAGGGAAATTGGGAAATTCGCAATTTCCTTCTCCCATTGATCTTTTACTGTCTTCCAGTACTTTGGATTTTTCTGTTCTAGGTGCCGTCCAATTCCCAAAAAATCAAGACCCAACTCT
>DASRMA010000241.1:0-5444 GCA_035648155.1 Desulfosporosinus sp. | reverse complement strand
GATATCTATAAGTCTGAGTATTCGGGCTGGTATTGTACCCCTTGTGAAACTTTTTGGATGGAAAATAAATTAATTGATGGAAAATGTCCCAATGCGGATTGTGGCCGTGAAGTGGAGTTACTCAAGGAAGAAAGTTATTTCTTCCGTCTTTCAAACTATCAAGAGGCTATACTTAAATACATCGCTGAACATCCAGAATTCATCCAACCAGTTTCCCGTCGCAATGAGATGTTACGCTTTATTGAAGGTGGTCTAGAGGATCTCTGCGTTTCGCGCACCACATTTCAGTGGGGGATAAAAGTTCCCTTTGATCCAAAACATGTTGTGTACGTGTGGCTGGATGCACTCATTAATTATATTTCAGCGCTTGGTTACCCAGACGGGGAAAATTATAAACGGTATTGGCCGGCTAATGTACACATCATGGGAAAAGATATCGTTCGTTTTCATGCTGTGATTTGGCCCATTATTCTGATGGCCTTAGATATTCCTCTACCGAAAGTTATCTATGGACATGGCTGGTATCTGACTAAAGATGGAGGGAAAATTTCCAAGTCCCGGGGAAATCTGCAGGATTCATTCGAACTGATTGAAAGATATGGTTCCGATGCCATTCGATATTTCTTATTGCGTGAATTACAAGTAGGGACGGATGGCACGTATTCTGAAGATAATGTAGTTGAACGCTTAAACAGTGATTTGGCCAATGATTTTGGAAATTTTGTATCTCGAAGTTTAGCGATGGTTGTTAAGTACCGTGAAGGGATTGTTCCTCGTCCAGGGCAAGATGGCGCACAGGAGCGAGAGCTGAAAGAGTTAAGTCGTGAAGTTAAAATTAATGTCGAAAAAAAGCTTGAGGTTTTTGATCCTGCGAGTGCGCTCGAAGAGATTTGGCGTTTTGTGGCACGTTGTAATAAATATGTGGATGAAACAGCCCCCTGGGCTCTTGCTAAGCAGGAAGATCAGCGAGAACGCTTAGATACTGTTCTTTATACTTTTGTGGAATGTGTACGCGTTATGGCAATTTTTACCGCCCCTTTTATGCCAGGTTTACCACCTAGAATTTGCGCGTTGCTAGGTCATGACGAAGGGCTCATCCGCTGGGAAGAAGCGGATCAATGGGGCATTTTGGAACACGGGATAATAGTACAAAAGGGAGAACAGCTTTTCCCAAGGATTGATAGTTCACAATTTTCTCAAGTAGAGGAGACTGAAAAATTGGATCAAGATCAAACTGAAGATCAAACCATAATTCAAGTTCAAAAAGAAACCATCTCACCTGTTCCTTCGCTCGAATTTGAGCCTATCAAAGAAGAAATCACCATGGAGGATTTTACTAAACTGGATTTGCGTGTCTGTAAAGTTCTAAGTGCAGAGAAAGTCGAAAAAACGGATAAACTTATGAAGTTAGAAGTGGAAGTAGCTGGCGTTGTGCGCACAGTGGTCTCAGGTATTGCTAAACATTATGCCCCAGAAGACTTAATAAATCAATATGTGGTCTTGGTTGCTAATTTGAAACCTGCCAAACTGAGGGGAATTACTTCCCAAGGTATGATATTGGCAGCCTCACAGGGGGAAGTGTTGGAGGTCCTTAGGGTGAACAAAGATCTTCCTGGAGGTGTGCGGGTCAAATGATCTGGGATACACATGCTCACTTAGATGATCCTGCCTATGCGGAAGACTTCGAAGAAGTCGTAGCGCGCATGAAGTCATCAGGGATTTCCCGGGTGACAAATGTAGGCTGTGATCTTCCTTCGTCTGAAAGGTCAATCAAGCTGGCGCAGGACTACGATTTTATATATGCTGCAATTGGCATACACCCTCACAATGCAACAGAGGTTAACAATGAAACCTGGGAGAGGCTTCTTTGTTTAGCAAAACAACCGAAAGTGTTGGCCTGGGGAGAAATTGGGCTGGACTACTATCATGACCTTGCGCCACGCTTAGTTCAAAAAGAAATATTTATTCAACAAATTGAATTAGCGAATGAAATTGGCCTACCGATCGTTATTCATAATCGTGATGCCCATCAGGATGTTTTGGAGATTGTAAAAGACCACCCCCCGAATTTCGGTGGCGTTTTTCACTGCTATTCGGGGTCTTGGGAGATGGCAAAGATTCTATTGAACCTGGGATTTTATCTGTCTTTTGCTGGACCAGTAACTTTTAAAAACGCTCGGCATACAGTTGAGGTAGCGGTCAATGTTCCTCTGGATCGTATTCTTGTAGAGACTGATTCGCCATATTTGACACCAGAACCTCGGCGGGGGAAGCGTAATGAACCGACGTATGTGCGAGAAATAATTGAGAAATTAGCGCAAATCAAAAACCTGCCCTTTAAAGATGTTGCGTTTCAGACTATGATCAATGCTAAAACAATTTTTAATAAGGTAGAACGCATTTAAATGTTCTATGGGAACCTTCGTTGGCTGGCGATGGTTCTTTTTTTTTTGGATTCTTCATAGGTTCTGTTTAAAGGGGGGGGTAGAATGTATTCGCTACCGATTAGTACTTATTCAGATTATTGGCGTGCTACCAAGGTATGGAGCTCAACTTTTGGCTGTTTGGCAGTATTTGCTGCTGGTACACGTTATTCAGTTATGACTGCCCCAGATATAACTCAAACGCTGCAGCCGGCATTTCAGCAGACTACACAAACCTTGAATAACAGCAAAATAGGGTCAGAAATTAGCAGAGGCGGATTCATCCAAGGTAAGGCAGGTCTAGATATAGTGGGGCAAGGAGTATATAGCCAAGGAGCAGAAAAGTTGTCTAATAAAATTGAGGTAGTAGATATAAAAATTCCTTACACCACGCAATATGTAGAGTCGGCTAAAGTTCCCCGCGGTAAGAATGTAATACAGGAAAAAGGTGAAACAGGTATTTTGCGTCAGGTCGTAAAAACCTTCGAGGTTGATGGACAAATCAGCGATCAGCAAGTGCATTCTTCTTTCGAGATAAAAAGTCCCAAGAAAGAAGTTGTTTTTCAGAACACCAAACCAATTCCAAAAATAAAAGTGATTGCCCAAAACTCTAATGTAGCTGTGACTAGAGGCCTTGAATTGCCTAAAATGGATATTAGTCTAACCCTGAATGTTGAGTCGACAGCTTATACATATACCGGGAATAGAACAGCTACAGGCGTAGAACCGAGACAAGGGATGATTGCAGTGGATCCAAAAGTGATCGCGATGGGGAGCAAAGTCTATGTAGAAGGGTATGGGTATGCCGTAGCAGCTGATACGGGTGGAGCAATACGAGGAAATCGAATTGATGTGTTCTTCCCGACTCTCCGTCAGTGTGTAGACTGGGGACGTAAATCAGTCCGTATTTATGTCATAAAACCCACATAATGGAATTAAATATTGACATAAGACTACTTATCCATTAAGATCATTAAGATCAGGTTGCTAAGTTGTATCAATTATTTGGAGGGATTCAATGTTTCAGTTAACTCGAGCTAAGGGCTTATCTGCAGTTCGGAGGTCACATATAGCCAAAATAGTTATTTCAATTTGTGTAGTATTTATCATTGCGGCGGGGGCGTTCGTTTACAATGTCAAAACAATTGAGGCGCACATCGACGGACAAACGGTAAGCGTTACGACAATTTATGGGACAGTGGGTCAGGCACTTGCTCATTCAAAATTCAAATCATATCCAGAGGATATCGTAAACCCCTCACGAGACACCTTGGTTACCAAGGGATTAAAGGTAGAGGTTACGAGCAGCATACCGGTTCATCTTTTAGTGGATCAACAAACGTTCATGACACGGACAGTAGCAAAGACTGTGGGAGAAGCGCTTGTTGACTTATCAGAGCGTTATGGACTTCAGATAAAAGATGTGGATGAAGTGAATGTTTTACGTACGGAAGCTGTCACGAGTCAAATGGAGATAAAGGTGCGGAGGGCTATCCCCATTGTTGTTCGGGTTGATGGTAAAGATATTGATACCTATATCGCTCCAAGAACCGTGGCTGATGCCCTCACGAAGCTGGGTATTGTCTTGGGAATGAAAGATAAGGTCTCACAATCCCTAGACCATATGCTTGTACCTAATGAGCAAGTGCAGGTGGTTAGGGTGGCGGAACGATTAGATACCGTAAAAAGCGAGATTCCATTTCAGAAGGTTATGCAGGCTGCCGATTACCCCGTCGGATTACCAGACAAAGTTGTCAGCCACGGTTCAAATGGTGTTCAAGAGCAAACGGTTAGATTGACGCTTGAAGACGGGAAAGAAGTTGATCGGGAGATACTCAAGCAGCGGGTACTTACTCCGCCAACCAATCAGGTAGTTTCTCGTGGGGCACAAACTTCAATTTCCCGGGGTGGGTCGACCATACGTTTTAACCAAGCTTATCGTATGACAGCGACTGCTTATTGTATACCTGGTGGAACAACAAAAACGGGGGCGTCCGTACGTTCAGGGATAATCGCTGTTGATCCCAGAGTAATCTCTCTAGGGGCAAACGTATATGTTGAGGGTTATGGACATACTCGCGCTTTAGATACTGGGGGAGCAATAAAAGGTAACCGTATAGACCTTTATATGAATTCTAGAGAGGCAGCTTTATCCTATGGTGTTAGGACTGTTATGGTATATGTTCAGTAAAGTGATTTTGATTTAATTAATTTTAAGATGAGCCTTCGCGTTAAAGTGGAGGCTTGTTCTATGTTCGGCAAGAAGTATAACTTTATTTATCCCCACATACTCTTTAATTGAAACCATGAAACGGGGGAGTAATTAATGCGTAAGTATGTGGGAATACAGGGAAAAAAAACGGGGGCGATATTGCTTATCTTAAGTGTAATGAGCATGCTGGTGATTTCTGTGCTTTGGCAGGGTTCGGCCGCTGTAGTTAGTCATTATGAGAAAGGTCATACTGTAATGCTTGATCCAGGCCATGGGGGATATGACCCTGGAGCAATTACAAAGCAGGGAGTTTATGAAAAAACGATTAATCTCCAGATTGCTCAAAAGGTAAAGGAAATGCTAGGCCCAAGCGGAATGGGCGTCTTTCTTACACGCGGAGAGGATATAGACTATGTGCCAGATGGAGTCAAAGGTAAAACCACAAAAAAGCAGATTGACTTAAATCGCCGTATTGATATGGCCAAGGAAGCTACTGCTGATGTTTTTGTCAGCCTACACGTCAACGCAACAGCATCAGGGCAGGAATCAGGCTCAGAAACTTTTTATCATTATCAGTCTGAATCTGGTAAAGTTCTAGCTGAATTGATTCAACAAGAAATGATTAAAATTCCAGGGATGAATCGTAGAATTGCAAAACCTGGGGATTTTTACGTTATAAAAAATACAAGTATGCCGGCAGTTATCGTGGAAGTGGGCTATTTGTCCAGCATGAAGGAACAGAAAAAACTACAACAATCCTGGTATCAGGACCAATTGGCACGCGCTATTGCGAAAGGAATTGCGAATTT
>DASRMA010000240.1:0-7728 GCA_035648155.1 Desulfosporosinus sp. | reverse complement strand
TTAATTCGGAAGCGTGAGCCCAATAGTGAAGCTATTCAGCAGCTTCAAGAGTATCTTATGGAAAAACGCAAGGCTTTTACGATCCCGCTTCATCAGATCGGGACACCTTTTCAACGTCAAGTGTGGGGAGAACTTCTCCGTATACCCTATGGAGAGACCCGCAGTTATGGAGAAATAGCCGTAAAGGTCGAAAATTTAAAGGGACAGAGAGCAGTGGGTATGGCTAACCACAGAAATCCAATTGGAGTTATCGTGCCTTGTCACCGAGTGATTGGTAAAAATGGAAATCTGACGGGCTATGCTGGGGGCTTGGACATTAAGCAAAGACTCTTGGAACTGGAAGGAGCTATCTTGCCATTAATAAGCGAGTCGACAAAGCGAAAGAGTCTTGAGAGGGGAAATGAGAAGATGATGGAAAATAAGTCTCTTTTTACTGGGGTTGAACATATTGGTATTAAAGCCTTAGATATTGAGAACGCTATTGAGTTTTATATAAAAGCACTTGACTTTAAATTTTTGTACCGGATTAAGCCTGGAGAAGTAGAATTGGTATTTTTAGAATTGGGGGGTACGGTCGTGGAACTGGTCGAAGTGATTGATGGACGTCAATACGAGGATGGGGTTGTAAACCACTTGGCTATCCGTGTATCAGATATTTTCAAGGCCATCGAGCACTTGAAAGTTCACCAGGTGGAGCTGGCCTCTTCTGAGCCAATGGCTTTAGGAGAAGGACGGTATAATTTCTTCTTTCGTGGCCCGAGCGGGGAAAAACTTGAACTGTATCAAGTGTGATGTGAAAAAGCGATATAGTACTTTTAATGAACAGTTGCGTGAAAGGTTTGGAGGAAAAGTATTCAAGGTCTCCTTGGATGCTGGATTCACCTGCCCTAACCGAGATGGGAAACTAGGTATCAAAGGATGCGTCTACTGTAGCGAACGGGGTTCTGGGGATTTTGCAGGAGAACAAGGGTTAACTATTTCAAATCAGTTTATCGAAGTGAAGGAACGGATGAAGAAAAAATGGCCCAATGCACAGTACATCGCTTATTTTCAGGCTTATACGAATACCTATGCCCCTGTAAAACGCTTGCGTGAGGTTTATGAAGAGGCCTTGGCAGAGGAAAAAGTTGTAGGGGTAGCCATCTCAACAAGGCCGGACTGCCTGCCGCACGATGTGCTTAATTATCTTGAAGAACTGAACCAGAGAACCTATTTATGGGTGGAATTGGGATTACAAAGTAGTCATGACAGAACCCTAGAATGGATTGGTAGAGGGCATGATTATGCCCAATTCCTCATGGGCCTTGAAGAGTTGCACTCCAGAGGGATACGGGTTTGTGTCCATATAATCCTTGGCCTACCTGGGGAAACGAGATCGGAGATGATGGCAACTGCGAAAGCGATTGCCAGGTTGCCCTTAGGGGGAATTAAAATTCATCTACTGCATGTTTTGAGGGGAACTCCCTTGGCGACAATCTTTCAGCAAACGCCTTTTGACTTTATGACGAAAGAAGACTATGTTTCACTTGTTGTTGATATTTTAGAGATCCTACCACCGGAGATTGTTATTCACAGGTTAACAGGTGACGGACCACCAGAAGATCTCATTGGACCTTTGTGGAGTCGTAAAAAATGGGAAGTTCTCAATGCTATCGATGCTGAGTTAGAGCGGCGAGATTCATGGCAAGGAAAAAAGGCAGAGTAGACAAAAAAATAGCGACCTCGAAAGATCGCTAGACGGAGGAGAGCATGAAATTAAGTCCTTGAAGTAGGCTTTGAGGGCGGGGGTGGATAAATGAAGGATTTAGAGATGCAAGTGGTTCTTGGTTCGAATGGAGTTATTTTTACACTAGGAGCTAAGTTCAAGTACCGTTGCAGATCTGAATTTGCATCAAGGATCCGTTGGGCTATTTGGTCGTTGTTGAGGCGTTCAGTCATGTTGTACAACTCCCTTCAAGATAGGTTTTCTTTAGCTCGGTGTCTCATATTCGATGTATTTTCCTTCCCAAGTACGTAAAATAGCTTTGTTGTCATCAAGGGATACTAGGTATTGAGGAGAAATAGGTGTCTTACCTCCACCTTTAGGGGCATTAATAATATAAGTTGGCACCGCAAGTCCAGATGTATGCCCTCGTAGCTGGTCTATAATTGCAATACCGTCTTGGATTGGGGTAACGAAATGACGAGTTCCTTTGACATTTTTAGCGTGGAAGATATAGTATGGGCGAACCCTGATTTTCAGCAATTCTTGATTAAGTTTTTTCATAATCTCGGGTTGATTATTGATACCTTTGAGTAAAACAGCCTGATTTCCCAAGACCACGCCTGCTGCAACTAGTTTGTCTGCGGCTGTTTTAGCGTCTTTGGTGACTTCTTTCGGGTGATTGAACTGCGTATTGATGTAGACCGGAGGGTATTTTGCCAGGATTGTGCATAATTCATCCGTAATGCGCATTGGTAGGGTGACTGGTGCCCGTGTCCCAAGGCGGATGATTTCTACATGGGGGATGGCATGAAGTTCCCCGAGAAGCCAATCTAAGGTTAGATCACTAAGCAGTAAGGCGTCTCCTCCAGTCACTAAGACATCTCGAATTTCGGGGTTTGCCCGGATGTAGTCTAGTGCTGCTTTCAGTTGACTTAGGGGAGAATGCGTATCTGTTTCTCCGATATTACGTCTGCGTTGACAATGTCGGCAGTACATGGCGCACATGTTAGTGACGTTGATGATTAGGCGATCTGGGTAACGTCGAGTTATGCTGGGGGCAGGAGACGTAATTTCTTCTCCCATTGGATCTTCTTCGCCAAAGTCATCGAAAAGTTCTGCTTGGGAGGGTAATCCTTGGAGACGGATGGGATCGAAGGGATCAGTATCATCCATTAAATTCAGATAATAAGGAGATATAGCCCAGCGAAAGGTTTTCCCTACACGTTCAATTTCTATACGCTCCTCGGGTGTTAATAGGAGTAGCGAATTTAGGACCTGGGAATCTGATATTCTGTGCGTCATTTGCCAATGCCAATTATTCCAGTCTTCCAACGTTGCACCGAAATAGTGAAGAAGCTTTGAACGACGGGATTCATACATTTCCGAACATGATGATCCCGTTGTGATAGTATTTGATTGTTCTAGATAAGGGGTAACCATCTGTTTAAGTTCTTCGGCCCGTTGCAGTGCGCATTCACGAAAGACGTTTGGACAATTTTGTAGTTCTACAGACATATATATCCCTCCTAGTATTTAGTTTTAGGACTTTTAGTGGGATTGGGGGGGATAATAGACCGGTATAATAGTAAACAAAAAGGACCCGATCAAATGTAGCGGCTCCAAATGGTATTAACTAAGAATATCACGCAAATTCCCTCGTTTTCCTTTTGGGAAATTAATTAATTTCATATAACATTCTAGTTACTAACAACCTAATAATATCACGTGGGTTGTTTCTCGTCAATAGCATGGTGCCACTAAGATCTGGCTATGTTATAATGAAAGCGAACTCGTTCAACTAAAGTTGAACATCGAGACTTCGGTGGGGCATTCTACCCCCACCGAAGCAGGGTAACGGGTTACCACTCCCACTTATAGAAGTGGGAGTCTAACGATTGGATAAATGGGGTAAGGGGTTGATTGTATTGGAGCAAGCACGCTATCAGGAGATTGCCATTGATATAGCGCATGCCATCATGATGGGGGTATATCATGAAGGGGTAAAGATTCACGGTCGTTCTACGTTAGCGGGGCGTTATAATGTCTCGCCAGAAACTATTCGCAGGGCAATTGCAATATTGCAAAATGTGGGTGTGGTTACGGTTAGCCAAGGGGTAGGGATTACCGTCACATCGAAGGCTAAGGCAGAAAAATTTCTTAAATCGCTCAATCAAAAAGGAGAAATTAGAGTTTTCCTAGAAGATTTAAAGAATTTAATGGACATCCGGCGTGAAAATGATATAAAGATTGAGAGCCATGTTAGTAAACTACGGGGATATGCAGACCGCATAATGTCTCGTTGGCTTGATGTGGGCGAAATCGAAATTGGAAGAGATTCGGCAGCAATTGGAAAGACCCTTCGGGAATTAAAAGTTAGGGAGCGGACAGGGACAACTATTATTGCGGTGGTTCGAGATGGTCTAGAACAGTTTTCTCCTGAAGCTGAGTTTGTACTCCGGGGGGAAGATGTTTTACTGGCAGCTGGATCGCCAGAGGGACAAGGACTGTTGAAACAATTAATAATGTGATTTGGAGTTGTGCAAAATGTACCCTGGACTTGATATTATCGAGATAGAACGAATGGTTCTTGCATTTAAGCGGCAACCCAAGTTGTATGAACGTCTTTTCACGACTCGAGAGCGGGAGAACATAGGAAATAAAGGTCTCCAGAGTTATGCCGCCCGTTTTGCCGGAAAAGAGGCTGTTCTTAAAACTTTAGGGACAGGTCTTCGTGGTTTGACTTGGCATGATATAGAAATCCTAAGTGATCCAAGTGGAGAGCCCCTGGTTTATCTCAGTAGTCGAGCCATGGATTTGGTTTTAGCCCGCGGAGGGTCGCGAGTGCGAGTCAGCTTATCTCATAATCGAACGCAGGCGATGGCGTTTGCGATTTTATCTTAAAAAGAGGTGAGGAAAGTGCGTGTGGTCAATGCGGAACAGATGCGGCAGATCGAGGAAAAAGCCATTCATCATTATGGCATTCCAAGTTTACTCCTGATGGAAAATGCGGCCTGGGCAGTTGTTGAAGAAATACGACGTGGTTTCTGCAAGGGGGAGGCAGATTTAAACGGCCGAAAAGCAGTGGTCTTAGTTGGTAAGGGTAATAATGGCGGAGATGGCTTAGCTGTTGCTCGACATTTAGTTTTTCAAGGCATGGATGTCACGGCCTTCTTGTTTGCTGAAATGAAGGAATTCAAAGGAGATGCAGCCTTAAATTTACGCCTTTTTCAAGGGACAACAGGAAAATGTTTTGTGATTGACGGAGAGAATCAACGACGTTTGACACGTTTAGCACTGGCGCAAGCGGACGTCGTTGTGGATGCGCTATTTGGGATTGGGCTACGTGGTGCGCTGCCTGGTTTAGTCGAAGAATATGTGGATGAAGTGAACTGTGCTCCGGGATGGGTGGTTTCTATCGACATTCCCAGTGGGGTGGAGGCCAATACTGGTAAGGTTTACCGTACTGCTATTCACGCCCAAACTACGGTCACCTTTGGACTCCCCAAATGGGGTCTTTTTCTCGGTGAAGGACCAGACTATAGTGGTAGGGTCGTTGTGGATCCTATTTCTATTCCTGCCTCCTACTTTGAGGATGAAGGAATTTCCACATTTGTCTTAACTGACGACCAGGTGCGCATAATGCTTCCCATCCGCAAACTTCAAGGGCATAAAGGAACCCATGGCAAGGGTGTTTTGGTGGCAGGGTCCAAAGGGATGAGTGGGGCAGCTGTTCTAGCCGGCCGGGGAGCTTTGCGAAGTGGGATCGGACTGTTGCAAATAGTTACTCCCCGGGGAATTGCGCAAGAAATTGATACAGTAATCACGGAGGCGACCATTTGGTCTGCGCTAGGTGACGAGAGCCTAAACGAAGAGGCTTGGCCAGTGATTTTAGAACAATCTCAGAGCGCGCAAGCCCTTGCTGTCGGGCCGGGCTTAGCCCAAAATCCTGGGTTTATTTCAGTCTTAGGGGAAATTTTGAGAAGCCTAAGTTGCCCGGTGGTGTTGGATGCTGATGCTCTCAATCAGGTTGCGTTAGTGCCAGGTTTACTGGGTTCAAGAAATGGCAAAGGTCCGCTGATTCTTACCCCTCATCCGGGTGAAATGGCGCGACTTTGTGGGTGTAGTGTCGAAGACGTTGAGCGTAACCGATTAGATCTTGCAGTGGCGAAAGCAGTTGAATGGGAAGCGGTGGTGGTTTTAAAAGGGTCGGTGACCATTATTGCTTCTCCAGATGGTCGGGCTTTTTTTAACCCCACTGGTAATCCAGGACTTGGAACCGGTGGGACGGGAGATGTCCTCACGGGCAGCATTCTGGCTTGGTTAGCTCAAGGGGTCGCACCGCTTGAGGCGGCATGCTTGGGCGTTTATTTGCATGGAAAATCTGCAGATGTCTTAGCAGGTGAGTATGGGTGGTCGGGGTACACTGCGTCGGAAGTGGCTGATAGGCTCCCCAAAGTGCGGCGTGAGTTGGAACTCAAGCCAAATAGAGGGAGAGAGGGGATGAGTTAATGGGGTTCCGAAATGTTTGGGCTGAAGTGAATCTTCAAACGCTGAGAGAAAATTACATTAAGCTTCAGACTCATACTAAAAGTGAAATGATGCCAATTGTCAAGGCTGATGCATACGGTCATGGAGTGATCCCTGTAGTAAAAACGCTGATGGCTTGTGGAGCTAAGCGTTTTGGTGTGGCTTTATTGGAAGAGGCGTTAGAAATTAAAGAGATGTTTCCGGGGCTTACAGTCATGGTCATTGGGGCTACTGATCCGGACTACTCGGATGTAGTAGTGAAGGAAGAAATCATTCCCGCTATTTTCCAATTGGTCCAGGCCCAAGCGCTCTCCGAGGCGGCCGTGAAACAAAATCGCACGGCGAGGTTACATATAAAGATTGATACAGGAATGAACCGGATTGGATTTTCAGAGAAAGATTTCGCTGATATTATGAAGATTGCAGCTTTACCAAATCTCTTTATTGAAGGGATTTTTACTCACCTTGCTACTGCGGATCAAAGAGATCTCTCGTTTGCTAGGGAGCAGTTGAATCGCTTTCAAGCCATTTATAATAAGCTAAAAAAAGCCGGGCTAACTATTCCGATTCGTCATTCGGCAAACAGTGCGGCAATCCTCCAGTTCCCGCAATCTCATTTTGAATTGGTTCGCCCCGGAATTAGCCTTTATGGCTTTACCCCTTCTTCTCAGATTAGTGGGGCTGTGGAGTTGGAACCAGTAATGTCTTGGAAAGCGAAAGTTTCTCATGTCAAAAGTATAAAAACTGGAGAAAGCGTAAGTTATGGCCGCACATTTCAAGCAGCCTACCCCACGCGTGTGGCAACTATCCCTGTTGGGTATGCGGATGGTCTCCGAAGGGCACTTTCCAATCAAGGCGAAATGTTAATCCATGGGAGACGTTCCACAATGATTGGGCGGGTCTGTATGGATCAGACCATGCTTGAAGTGACTAAAATACCGGGAGTCCAGGTGGGCGATGTTGTAACAATTTTGGGCAAAGATAGTAATGATCAAATTACTGCGACAGAAATGGCAGAGTGGATCGGAACTATCAGCTATGAAGTGGTCTGTGGCATCTCCAAACGAGTACCCCGAGTATATATCGACTCCATAGAGGAGTAACTAATACTATGATTTTCTCAGTTGTCCAGTGGAGGTCACATTATGTATAAGTGTGAGCTCTTCTTCTATATTGAAAGATTTATGTAGAAATATACATAATACTTTTAAACTTCCAGTTATTATAAATCCATTAATATGTTAAAATTATAAAAATGTTACAATTTTTATCATAGAAAAATGTAGACTCCAGTAAAGGGTGTGTATTATGCAAAGTTATGGTTTACCAAAGAAACAGGGACTTTATGATCCAGCATTAGAACATGATGCATGCGGTATGGGATTTGTCGTTAATATCAAAGGGGAGAAGTCCCATGACATTATAGATGAAGCTTTAACTGTACTGGAAAACTTAAGCCACAGAGGGGCAAGCGGAGCAGATGAAGATACTGGTGA
>DASRMA010000239.1:0-5015 GCA_035648155.1 Desulfosporosinus sp. | reverse complement strand
TTGCTTTCAGCAATAGGTCTTTCAGAAGACTTAAGTCTTTATAAGGACTTCCAGTCCGCACTTTTTAAACGGCTTCAGCCGTAATCGCGACTTCCAGTCGCAATCGGGAACCCCTGTACTTCAGTGCAGGGTTGTTCAGTTGGTAAGGTACGGGATGATTTATTCTAAAATAAATACTGAGTGAGCAGGATGCGAAGAAAGCATTGGAATCTGCTGGGAGTTGAGGATGCTTAATTTCGCTTGTAAGATATAGTAGCGGCAAAGTATCTCTTAGATATGCGCATAATAATATTGGAAATTATCTGCTGTAGTACATAGTTAAACAAGGTGTTTCGTGTGTTGATGCGGAGCACCTTGTTTAACTTCCTCCTCTACTAAGTCATCAAAAGTTGTCCTCGATTTTGTGCTTTATTATACTGCTGGAGACAATGAAATGCTAGTTAGCGTTTGTAACATTTGCGATTATTATTCAGACGATGTCCGAGAATATTATTGCAATTCAAAAACCAAACAGAAAAAGTAAAATAATAGTTTACATAGATCCTGTAGACATGGCGAATGTTCAAAATCAAGTTGATAACTTTTCCAATATTCTTTTGAGCAAATGATAGGAGTCTTGGAACAAAAGTACAGTGGTGGCCTAATTTTTGGTCTATATAACAGGAGATAACGCTTCTATGTCGAATTTTATACTAAAATAGAGAAATATCTCAGATTAATTTTGACCAAAAGGATGATCAACTTGCAAACAAAACTGGAGCTTCCCGCACATAAGGCAGTTATCATAGCTTTCCTGGTATTTGTTGTATTAACAGGTTTTACTGTGCCAATTATGTATCACCAACACAAACTACAGAATCAAATTCGTTCGCAGACAGAACTATATGCTCAGCAGTTACAGGAACAAAAGACTCAGCAAGCCATAAAGGATACGCAAATTGAAGATGCAGCCAGTGCGATGGAATATGAGGCTAAACGGAACAGTGGTATGTCACCTTATTACCCTGATGATGAACAAATAAAAAGCGATCTTCAAAAGTATCAGGCATCTCAGGCAGCTGAGAAAAGATTGGTTCCTTATGATGGACCGATTGAGCATCTATTTTTCCATCCGCTGCTGGCGTATCCGTCCCTGACGTTTGATGGGGATGCGGATTCCAATGGATTTAATCAGTATTTTGTGACCGTTAGTGAATTTAAAAAGATTCTCGAGCAAATCTATGCCAATAATTATATTTTGATTAATATAAATGATTTATATGATGAGAAAGTAGAGGGCAGGAAAACAATCTTGGTGCATAAAGAGCTAAAGCTTCCTCCCAACAAGAAACCACTCATCCTGTCAGTCGATGATGTTAATTATCCGGCTTACAAATCAACGAATGGGACGATCAGCAAACTAATCCTGGATACTAATGGCAATGTGGCGACTTATTCCGTATCCCCAAGCGGAGAAAAAGTCATCTCCGATGATAATGAAGTTATCCCAATTATGGATGACTTTGTCACTGAGCATCCCAACTTTTCCTTCCAGGGGGCCAAGGGGATTCTGGCTTTAACCGGTTATTATGGGATTTTAGGTTATAACACCCACGACTTAGATTCCCCTTCCTATCCGAAAGAACGGCAATCTGCGGTAGCGATTATTAAAAGACTTAAAGACACCGGCTGGACGTTTGCCTCACACGGCTACAGCCATCTGGATGCCCGGGCGGTATCAAATCAAAGCCTTGAGAAAGACACATTACGTTGGAAAAAAGAAGTGGGATCACTTATCGGCCCAACCAATATCTATGTTTATCCTTTTGGCAGCTCGGTGTTGCCTGGGAATCCCAAATTCCAGTATCTAATCAATCAAGGGTTCAATATTCTCTGTTCAGTGGGACCCACTCCCTATCTGAAAGATTCTACCGATTATGTGATGATGGACAGGCGACATATTGACGGGATCGCACTTAATAACCAGGAGGCAATTCTGAAAAATCTTTTTGATGCCAAGTCTGTCTTAGACCCAGTTCGGCCTCCGCTAAAGTCTGGGTCATAAAGCACAGAACGTTGCAGACTGATTGGAGATAGAGCACGTTTTAAATGTCGTATTAAGTTTTTGTCAAAGACGCCGATATATAAGAATAAGGGTATTTGAGAGAGATGGAGGAATTTTCATGACACTTATTCCAGTATCAACTTCAGTACAAAGTGGCGTCACTAGCACGGTAAAAGGTATTACTAATCAGTATACATCCAAAGTGGCGGCCACTGATACGCCTCAAGTAATCCCAGTCACAGAAGCTGCTGTATATGAGACATCGGAAAAACAAACGACTGACAACACTAAGATGATGTATACCAGGGAGTCGGCAACACTGAGCGAAATTAGTAAGCAGGTTGAGGCGAAACTAAGTAATTTGCGGGGAATAGTAGAAAACCTTATAACTATGCAGAGTCTGAAAACCGGCGCAAGTAAAGGCCTGAACTATGATCAAATTATGAAAAAATATGATGGTAAACTGAAGGAATTTTATGAAAATATAGAAGTGGATGAGTCAACTAGCCTAAAAGCTCAACAGGAAATTTCCGAAGACGGTTTTTGGGGTATAAAGCAGACTTCGACAAGGGCAATAGACTTTGCAAAAGCTCTTTCAGGTGGCGATCCCGCCAAGATCGGGTTATTGAGGGATGCCATAGAAGCAGGCTACATGGCTGCCAAGAAAGCATGGGGCGGCGAATTGCCAGAAATCTGCAGACAAACCCAAGAGGCTACATTGAAAGGACTTAACGACTGGGCGAATGAAGCGAAGAGGTAAAGAGCAGACCCATCTTACTCATTGTAAAACGACACTAAGATGGGTATAATACATACTAATATGTGCCGTTGTAAAGAATAATGAAATTGACTATGTCTGCCAAGAAGGAGGAGTGTACGGTGTCAGTGCATAAATTCGATCCTGAAAATCGTAAAAAACTTAATAGCAAACAAAAACTCGCAATTTTGCCCCCTGCTCAGGTTTTAACGGACATCGGGCTTGGAGTCCACACTGTATGGGCTGATATTGGTTGTGGCACAGGTTATTTCACGATACCCCTTGCAAATGTAGTAAAGCAAGTATACGCTCTCGATATACGCGCTGAGATGCTTAGCGATCTCAGTGAAAGCCTTACTCAAGTACTAATTGACAATGTAAAGGTGCTTCAATCAGAAGAAAGTCGTTTTCCTTTACCGGACCAATTGGTAGACGGAATTCTAACTTCTCTTGTTTTACACGAAGTGGAACAGCCCCTGGAATTTTTACGTGAATTAAATAGGATTCTTCAAATGGGTGGCAGATTGGTGGTAATCGAATGGGCCAAAGCTTCTACTGAAATGGGACCACCGCTTGACCACCGATTGTCCATCCAACAGTTGGATGATTGGGCACTTGCGACAGGTTTTACAAAGGTAAAATCCTGGCAATGGTCAGATAATTTTATTGGAATTGAGTATTGCAAAACCTTGGGTTTGGTCTAACTTACAGTCAGTACATAAAAGAACAAGGTGTTTCGCATTGGCGCGGAGCACCTTGTTTAATTTACTTTGCCTTTCACTGTATTTACCTAAAAACTTCCCCCTACTCCCACAACTTATCGTACATCCTCTTCGCCTCTTTCCTGATTAGCTCCGTTTCTAATTCGTCAAAGACATATGCCCCATTAGTACCTCGAATGGCATCGCCTTCTTTTAGTCCAGCAGGAAGGTCTCTCTTGCGAATTTTAACCATTCTTCTACCTGCAAATTCTACAACAACATAGTCCCCAACGAATCGGTCTATGATACCCTTCATCGACAATGTACTCCTTTGTTTCTAAAAGTGATAGACATCCTACAATTATTTGAGCTTCTTTTTAAACCCTTTATGCGTTTGAGGGCTATATCCCACCGACCCATAGAACTTACAGGCATCAATCCTATTGCTTTCTGTAACAAGTATCACTTGAGTACAATTTCTTTTAGTTGCAATTTCCTCAAGCATGGAGATTAGTGCTTTTCCTACTCCTTTGTTCCTATAATTGTTATCAACTATCATGTTTTCAAGAATTAAGAAAGGCTTACAATCACCATATAATTCCTCGCATATTACTCCCATAACAGAGCCAATTAACTTGTTATTTTCAATAGCACTGATCAATATGTGTAAATCATTTTTTTGAAATTTATTAAACTGCTTGTGCATAGTTTCAACGCAAGATTCTTCATTCCAAAATTGTCTATATAACTGCGCAAGTTCAGATATGTCATCCGCAATCATTTCCCTTATAATCATTTCTTTGCCTCCTTGTAAATATTATACTATAGCCTACCTCCTATGGCTACTCGAACAAGTTGTTTATAGTTTTGACGAATGTAACACAATCCTCTTGTGTCGCATTGAATAATCCCTGGAATGCCTTTAACTTCCAGGGATTCTTTGAGCAGATTAGCCATTCAACAAATTGCGGGAAGTACCAGGTACCTTGGGAGGGAAAGTCGACCCCCGAAGACGGACTTCGAAGACCTTTCCCGACCCGAGAATTTCCTAATAGTCAGAATCGTTTCTCTTTGTGTTGGGGTCAGACCCCGACACAATTCCGACTGGCGAGGAGGGATTGTGCCGTGCATGAGTCCCGTTGCTCCGGAACGAAATGTTTTAATAAGTGGTGCTTCTGCCATCTGAAATACTTTCATATATCTGATGGAGAGACACCCCAAATACTTTGATGTAGGGAGGGAGCTATTTAATGATGTTGAGATTGGTAAAGTTTATGCTGTGTCATCAATGCTACTTGTTACAGAAGTTCTTACTAAACCTCTTAAAGATGGTAATAAAGGATTAGTCGACCAATATCTAGCGTTTGTTGGAACCTTCCCAAACCTCGGGCTAAGAGAAATCGACCAAAATGTTGCAATTAGAGCAGCTAAACTTAGAGCTCGTTATGGTTTCAAAACTCCGGATGCATTGTTTCTCGCCACAGCCATGGAAGAAAAAGCGGAAGCGTTCATT
>DASRMA010000238.1:0-7011 GCA_035648155.1 Desulfosporosinus sp. | reverse complement strand
GGCTTATGCTGAACTGGACAGGTATAAGGCAGAAGTGAGACTTAAGGGAGAAGAAACCCTACTCTATATTCGCGAAAACAAAATAAAGGGAATTGTGCTCGTAGGAAGGCCTTATCATATTGATCCTGAAATTAACCACGGTATTCCAGAGATGATCAGTTCCTATGGATTCGCTATTATATCCGAAGACGCTATCCAACAACTAGGAAAGGTCGAAAGACCACTGCGTGTAGTGGATCAATGGGTTTACCACTCTCGGGAATATTGTGCTGCCAGCTATGTTTCCGAGCAAAAGGACTTAGAATTAATTCAACTTACTTCGTTCGGATGCGGTCTTGATGCAGTAACCACTGATCAGATCAAAGAGATTCTCGAGGCTTATGGCAAGCTCTACACAGTATTGAAAATTGACGAAATCAGTAACTTAGGGGCTGCGAGGATTCGTTTGCGTTCCTTAATCGCTGCAATCAAAGAGCGAGACAGGAGAGAATTTATTCCTAAAAAACTCTACGATAAGCCCCCTCAAGTCATATTCACCAAGGAAATGAAGAAAAAGCATACTATCTTGGCCCCTCAGATGTCTCCAATTCACTTTCAATTCTTTAAGCCTGGATTTGAAGATGCGGGCTATAATATCGAGTTTTTGCCCTCTGTTGATAAGTTAGCGATTGAAGAAGGACTAAGATATGTTCATAACGATGCTTGTTATCCGGCAATAATCGTAGTTGGCCAATTAATGGTAGCGTTGAGCTCCGGGAAGTATGATTTGAACAACACCTCAGTCATCATTACTCAAACCGGTGGGGGATGTCGAGCGACGAACTATATTGCGTTCATCAGAAAGGCTCTCAAAGACGCCGATATGGAACGTGTGCCCGTGATTGCCCTAAATCTGGGGAATTCATCCAACCTGGAGAATAATCCCGGTTTTAAATTCACGATTCCTATGTTTAATAAACTAATGAGAGGTCTCATCTACGGGGATCTTTTAATGCGGGTCCTTTATAGAGTTCGTCCCTATGAAAAATTTCCGGGTTCCGCCAATCTCTTATATGACCATTGGGTTAATCGATGCCAAGAATCCTTAAAGAAAGGCAATAGAAAGGATCACGCGGAAAATATTCGTCAAATTGTCAAGGATTTCGATAAGCTGGAACTTTACGATGATTTGATCAAGCCAAAGGTTGGTATTGTAGGTGAAATTTTAGTCAAATTTCACCCTACCGCCAATAACAACATTGTACAGCTGTTGGAAGCTGAAGGGGCTGAGGCAGTTGTTCCAGATCTTGCAGATTTTCTCTTATACAGCGCTTTTGATAGTCGTGTTAAATATGAGAAACTATCAGGTAGTTTTTGGGGCATGGTGTCCAGTTACCTTTCAATTAATAAAATAGAATCCTATCGTAAGGAAATGAAGAGGGCTTTAGGAGCCAGTAAGCGCTTTCATGCCCCAAAACCTATTGAAGAGATCGCAAAATATGCTGAAAAACATCTCTCTCTGGCTAATCAGTCGGGAGAAGGTTGGTTTCTTACGGGAGAGATGGTAGAGTTGATTAGAAGCGGTGTAAATAACATCGTCTGCCTACAACCTTTTGCCTGTTTACCCAATCATATTACGGGTAAAGGTATGTTCAGAGAAATCAGACGCTCATATCCTATGGCAAATATCGCACCCATTGACTATGATCCGGGTGCGAGTGAAGTTAATCAACTTAATCGCATAAAGCTGATGCTTTCTGTTGCGATGGAAAATTTACCAAACAAGATGGAGGCACCTATTGAGACAAAGGTAACGCTTCAGGATATTTTAGTGGATAATAATCTAACGATGATTAATTTAGATCCGAAATTACGGGAATGTAAAATAGATTCATAATAGTTTTAAAATTACCAGGATGCCAAAGGGCTCTAGCAGTTATGCTAGAGCCCTTTGGTCATGCGGCACGCATGGCGATTAACTTGGTGGTGAAAAGTGAAAGTTCAAAACTGAATAAACATAAAGAAGATCATGAATAACTCAAAAGGGGGTAGTCGGTTAGCTCCACCTCATTCTACATTTCAAGTGCAACCCCAACCCCAACCTCAATCGTAGCCATTGGTCCAGTTGTTATGCGACAAGATATTTGTTGCGAAATAGGCTGAATTGGCCAAATTATTTAGTTCAACTGAAAGACGGTTGTTTACAATACCGTGACGGAAGCGCAACCGTACCAAAAAGGTCGCACACGCAGTGTCATCGGGAAACATTTCCACGAATCCTCGGTATGTATTTGGATAGTCACGTCCTAGTACCAATGCCAACTCCTCCATTATGCTAGAAGTTTATTCCTTGTATCATAGCAGGTGGAGCTAAGCCACTACCCCCCTTAACTCAAATATAAAAATCTTAGATTTTAGTTGCAGAACAAAGAGGTCAGACAGTGAAACCATAGTCATTCCATTGGTAAATAAGAGTACCTGTCCACTGCTATACAGATTTATTCCACAGACTTGCAAAATGTAGCAGAAATCTTAGTTGCTGTTTAGTCTCAGATATGGAAGGTGCTTCCAGTGGCGGGGTGACTTAGGCACATTCAAGAAAATAACCAGTCAGTATGCCGGTCTATTTCGCGCCATACCGCGTCGGAATGTTCACTTAAACCCAGAAGTCAGAGGTCAGAAACCGGATGGTATGAGATTGGGGTATTCCTTTCTGATCTCTGACCCCTGTCAACTGACCCCTGGAGACGTACCTCCTTGTCTGACGCAAACTATCCAAGGCATCTTTGACTTGTTATTTTCTTTCATATGCCTAACTTCTAACAAGGCAGTAATAATAATTATTTCTGAATTTTATTAGATTTAATGCAGGATTTTTTTACCATACAGAGAATATTATTATGGACAAGCCTGGAACACAGTTGAAGGGTGGTGATTCATAATGAATATTACCGATGTGCGGATTCGGAAGATTAACACGCAAGGAAAGATGAAGGCAGTGGTCTCCGTGACCTTCGATGATGCTTTCGTCGTCCATGATGTTAAAGTCGTTGAAGGTATGAACGGTATTTTTGTAGCAATGCCTAGCCGTAAAACACCTGAAGGAGACTTTCGTGATATCGCCCACCCCATTTCTGCTGCGGCAAGGGAAGTAATCCAGACGGCTGTCTTAAAAGCGTATCAAGAGGCCATTTAAAGGCATTTATTGTCGTTATTTAAAATGTTGAAGGGGACCTTGCGGATGGGTCTCCTTTTTCCATACAGGATAAAAAATTTATAATAAAGGATTTTAGCCCCATTTTGACGAATAAAGAACTTTTGGATATAAAAAGAGGTAGAAGGTTATACTGGAGGCGAATTAGATCATGCATAATTTGGTAGCGGTGATCATGGCTGCAGGAAAAGGGACCAGAATGAAATCAAAGCTGCCAAAAGTCATGCATTCATTAGCGGGCAAAGCTCTCATTGAACATGTACTAGACACTGTAACCCAAGTGGGGATTGAACGTCCCTTGGTTATTGTAGGGCATGGACGAGTGGAGATTGAGACCCGTATTTCTGAACGTGCGGAGATCGTAGTTCAAACTGAACAATTAGGAACGGGACATGCTGTAATGCAAGCTCTACCTTATTTGGACGGAGCCCACACGGTTCTAGTCTTAAGTGGGGATCAGCCACTGCTTAAAACCGAGACATTACGAGCCCTTATTGAATTGCACGAAATTCAAGGGGTGAGCGCCACGGTATTAACAGCCAATATGGATCATCCGTTTGGGTATGGACGAGTGATTAAAAATGCAGAATTTGTTGTTAAAATTGCTGAAGAAAAAGATGCTACATTTGAACAACGTCAAATTCAAGAAGTCAACACTGGAACGTATTGTTTTAAGGGGTCTGCACTCAAGAAGGCTCTAGCCCAAATCACCACTCAAAATGCGCAGGGGGAATATTATCTGACGGAAGTCTTTGATATTCTCTTAAAACTTGGAGAGAAGGTGCTAGCGTATCGTACTTTAGATTCCGATGAGGCACTGGGCATTAATAGCCGGGCTCAATTGGCTGAGGCCGAAGCAATTTTGCGAAATCGTATTCTTGACCATTGGATGTCTGAAGGGGTTACGATTGTGGACCCTGCATCGACCTTTATCGATGCAGATGTAGAACTTTCACAGGATGTCACAATTTTACCCTTTACCCGCTTAATGGGTAAATCCCGGATAGAAGAGGATGCTGTGATTGGACCACAGACCAGCTTGGATAATTGCACGGTAGGGTATGGTTCAGAAGTGACCTACACTGTGGCTAAAGATGCGGTGATAGGAGCGCGTTGTCACATTGGCCCATTCGCCTATTTACGACCGGGCACGAAGCTAGAGGCGGAAGTAAAAGTGGGGGACTTTGTAGAAATCAAAAATAGTTGGATTGGAAAAGGATCAAAAGTGCCCCATTTGAGCTATATTGGAGACACACATATCGGAAAATCTGCCAATATTGGCGCGGGTACGATTACTTGTAACTACGACGGGGTTAACAAACATCTCACCAAAATTGGCGATTATGCCTTCATTGGTAGTAATACAAACTTGGTTGCTCCGGTTGAAGTCGGAGACTATGCCGTTACAGGCGCAGGGTCTACTATTACGAAGAATGTTCCGGCAGAGGCCTTGGCAGTTGAACGGGGTCCTCAAGTGATCAAGGAACATTGGCATAAACAAAAAGATGAAATAGGGGGCTAAAGACGCATGGCGGCAAAAGAATTTAAGATTTTTTGTGGAAATGCCAATCGTCCGTTGGCACAGGAGATTGTGGACTATCTTGGGGTTCCGCTTGGTGAAGCTAAAATTCAACGTTTCGGAGACGGGGAGATCTGTCTTGCTATCGAGGAAAGCGTGCGTGGGTCGGATATTTATGTTGTTCAGCCTACTTGTTATCCGACAAATGATAACATCATGGAATTACTGATTATGATTGATGCAATGAAGCGGGCTTCGGCGCGTCGTATTACCGCAGTGATGCCATACTATGGATATGCTCGCCAAGAGCGCAAGTCAAGAGCACGTGACCCGATTACTGCTAAATTAATGGCGAACTTGATTACCACAGCCGGAGCAGATCGTGTCGTAACCATGGACTTACACGCTCCTGCTATTCAAGGATTCTTTGATATTCCACTGGACCACTTGCCTGGGGTCCCGATTTTGGCTGAGTATTTCCAGGAGAAAGGTCTTGAAAACCTCTGCGTCGTATCTCCAGACTTAGGTGGTGTTACAAGAGCGCGTAATTTGGCTGAACGAATCGGTGCTTCTCTGGCAATTATTGACAAACGGCGGCCGGAACCCAATGTTTCTGAAATTATGAATGTCATTGGTGAACTGAAAGGCAAGACGGTTATCATGATTGATGACATTATCGATACTGCCGGAACAATTACACAGGGTGCCCTTGCTCTCGTGGAACGGGGTGCCAAGGAAGTTTATGCGTGCTGTACCCATCCAGTTTTATCTGGACCAGCTATTGAACGTTTGGAAAAGTCCGTTATTCGTGAACTCGTTGTCACGAATACAATTCCAATAGAGAAGATGATTCCTCAGATTAAGGTATTGTCTGTTGCTCCACTCCTGGGTGAAGCCATTGTCCGCATTCACGAAGATCTCTCCGTCAGTAAACTTTTTAGTTAAAAAGGCCCCTGGGTTATTAGCCCAGGGGGTTTTTGGTAATGGGTGCTACGGAAGCAGTTTGGTTGACTGGTGGGATATCTTCTGCTTCGGGAAAGATGACCAGTTCCTTATCCAAAGCGATGTCGGGAACTTCAGAATTCGATTTTCCCTTTTTAAAGTAGCTACCGATGGTGTGGGTTGTTTCTGAGGCCAGATTAGAGGTTGAGTGCAGAAGGTTTTTGAAGGAATCGCTGAGTCCTTTATCGGCGACAGTTAGAGAATTTTCACTGCCTTTTTGAGTAATGATCACATCATGTCCGATGGTCGAGATGTATTCTGCAGAGATCCACGCCTTGCCGCTTAAGAAACCTTCGATTTTACCTCCTGAAATCTCTATCTGGGTTATAGTCCCTGTTTTCGAATCGATATAATATTCGTCAGCGATACCAAGTGTCTTTCCTGTTTCCGTGACCATCTTAGTTCCTATGATGGTCAATTTTTCTTTGACTAGTTCTAATAATTCAGGAAGACTTGAGGTTTTTTCCACGTGGGACTCCTTGTCAATGGTGATCGCGTCTTCACCAACACTGACTACTTTAGAATAGGGTATAATGCGTTGATCTTTGAAAAAACCCTTCGTGTCTACTACAATTGCGGCTAGAGACTTGGTACTCGCATTAAGAATTAAGCTTTTTACATACCCAATTTGTTGTCCTTCTTGGAGAGAAATAATAGGTAAAGATAAATACTTTCTACTGGGTTTCACAAGTTCACCCCCCTTATTTACGTTCAATACTCCCACTTCTATAAATGGGCGCTCGATGTTCAACCTTAGCTGAACGGGTTCACTGGTTAGATAAGTTCCTTATACTTAGAGAATGTATTCGGAGTATTAGTTGAATATGCTTTGGAGGAGATAGAAATGAAGGTTATTGTCGGTCTCGGAAACCCAGGACCTCAATATGCAGAGACCCGCCATAATGTCGGGTTTTTACTGGTTGACTTGTTGGCAGAGGTATATACGCTCCAATTTCGCGCGAAGTTCCAGGGATTATGGACGGAAGGGAATGTGCACGGGGAGCGAATATTGCTCTTGAAGCCACAAACATTTATGAATTTAAGCGGCCGCTCAGTGAGAGAACTCATGAATTTCTATAAAATTCCTGGAAATGATTTACTTATTGTTCATGATGACCTGGATTTGCCGCTTGGGAAAATCCGTTTGCGTGATCAAGGAGGCGCAGGGGGACATAACGGCATTAAATCCATTTTAACTGAATTGGGATCAGAAAAATTCTGGCGACTAAAACTAGGTGTGGGCCGACCTCGTGGTTCGATATTAGATAATCGTGGTTCGAACCACGAACCACGAACC
>DASRMA010000237.1:0-5460 GCA_035648155.1 Desulfosporosinus sp. | reverse complement strand
GCTGGTGGAGAGGATATAAAATCTTACCAACGCATTTTATTTTTGATTTGAGGATCGGAATGAAGGTAAAGAAGTTCGCTAACACTCACACCAACCCCTTGACCCCAAGAAATATTAACAGTAAACTAAAGATACTGCTATAGTTTCCAACGGACCAATAAAACTCAACTACACAATTAAAAATAATTTAACATTAACAATTGGGGTTGTTAATAGGAAAGACTTAGGAGGATAGATCATGCGTGAGAGGATTATTCTGACCGCTACTTCGTTAATTAAGCAATTCGGATTCCGAGGCTTTACGTTGGATGACATCACTGCAGAGCTAAGCATGAGTAAAAAGACTCTTTATAAATATTTTGCTTCCAAAAACGAACTGATCTCCGAGATTGTGAAAAAGGCTGCTGAATTCGAAAAACAACGGGTGCTGCAAGAAATCGATTGCTCCACGACTTGGCTTGAAAAGCTCAACGCCATCCTTTCTGTTTATTCCTATCCGGCCATTCCTTTCCGAGTGCTCAATGAATTGCAGCGTTATTTTCCTGATGAACAGAAGACTATCGAGGAGATACGTCGGTTTCGAGAACAGATGGCTATGACTGCTTTAGAGGAGGGCATAGCCAAAGGTGACATACGGGATGACCTTGATCCGGCTATTATGTTGCTGACGTTTACGAAGACGGTTCTGTCACCTGTAGAAGATCAAATTTTAAATACCAAGGACCTAACCATACACCAACTCCTAGAACAGATGAAAACGCTCCTGTTTTACGGCATCCTAAATCGTTGAGGAGGATAATTTCAAAATTATGATGAAAAGAAACCAGCTAGTTATTACCTTGATGACCTTGCTTCTGTCGTCCGCCGTTTTAACTGGCTGCAGTTCCCAACCGGCAGACACTATCCCTGTTGAAATTACTCGAATGGTAACGGTTTCGCCGATTACCGAGCAGTCCCAGTCGGTTCAGTTGGAGTACCTAGGCGTCATAGGCTCGGGTGAATTAAAGAAATACAGTTTTAAACTTCCGGGGAAACTGGCTCACCTTAAGGTGCAAAAAGGGGAGGCCATCCATCCGGGGAAACTGCTCGCTGACCTAGATCAAAAAGACATTTCCTTAGCTTTACGCAATTCACAGCTTAACCTTTCCCAGGCTAAGCAAATGTATCTGGATGCCAAAACCCAATGTGATACGTATCAGAAACTGTTTGAGGCTGGAGCTATGGCTCAGACTGATCTGGATAAAGCCAAGCTGGATAGGGATGTTAAGGAGTCGACCTATTAAGAAGACTCAAGTCGATGTTGAAGCCAAACAAAATGCTTTGAACGATGCGTTGCTTTATTCCGATATGGAGGGCTATGTGACTGATATCCTCTTTAAGGAAGGAGAAAATCTAGCGGCCGGTTATCCTGTCATCGTCGTTCGAAGCAAGAAGCAAGTGGTCAATGTAGGCCTGGATCAGACTGATGTCGCGAAGATTAAGCTCGGGACTCAAGTTAAGGTTAAAGTCGGCAGCTTTACCGGGGCGGGAGATGTAACTCGCATTGATCAAGTGCCGGATGCGGAAACTCGTACCTATAACACAGAGATTAAACTAACCAAAGAAATTCCAAACGAGGCTTATTTGATTGGCGCTTCAGTGGGCGTTTCCCTGGCTAACGGCGCTGAGAAAGGCATCTGGATACCGATAGCTGCGGTGATGAATGGCGGAGACGATTATGTGTTTATTGTCCAAAACGACCGTGCTGTGAAAAAAAATATCAGCTTAAAAAATACCCAGAATTTTAATGTCCGGGTCGAAGGGCTTAATTCGGGCGACAACCTGGTTACTTCGGGCATGAATCAGTTAAATGAGGGTATGAAAGTGACGATCGCTCCAATCGCAGGGGGACAATGATGAAAGGTGTGATTTATCAAGTCATTCGCAATCGCCGATTTACCCTTTTTTTCACCTTTATCGCTCTACTACTCGGACTCTACAGTTATTACATTTTGCCCAAGCAGGAAAGCCCTAATGTGAATGCTCCGTTTGCTGTTATTAAAACCATTTATCCGGGAGCTGAACCCGTCGATGTGGAAAAGCTGGTAACCAAAGCGGTCGAAGATAAGACCATCGAAGTCCCAGGTTATAAAACATCCTCCTCTTTTTCTCGTAACAGCATTTCCATTGTTGTTTTGGAACTGCAAAATGGTACCGATGTCTATAAAGCCTGGACCAATTTACGGCGCTATATGAGCGATCTCCAAAGTAAACTGCCGCCTGAATGCCAAACAATTGAGGTCGATACCGATTTAGCAGGTACTCCGGGTATGATCCTCAGCCTTTCGGGTGATCAGTACTCTTATGAACAGCTTTCCGACTTCGCCGATCAGTATAAAAATGAATTAAGCAAGGTCAAAGGTATTTCGCGCTTTAAAGTAAATGGGGTGCAAAAACGGGAGGCCCAGGTAGAAGTAAACACTGCCCGCCTGAATCAATATGCCCTATCCTTGGAGGACATTGTTAATGCCCTAAAAATACAAAATGTTAACATTCCCTCGAGTTCGCTGAGTAATGGGACGTCCAAGATCAATGTCAGTATTCCGGGTAGTTTTAACTCCCTTCAAGACATCGAAAATTGCGTCGTGTCGGTCTCTAAAACTACTGGCGCTCTTGTGCATTTAAACGATATCGCCACGGTATCCTGGAAGTTGGCAGATTCCACAAGCCGCATCCGAGAGAACGGACATAAGGCAATTTTGTTGAGCGCATATTTTTCCGACAATAATAATATCGTCCTAATTGGCCACGACGTGCAGACGAAACTGAATCAGCTAAAACAACAAATACCCCCGGGCTTAAATGTCGAAGAGGTCACCTACCAACCAGCTAATGTTGATCATAGTGTGACGAACTTCTTTGAAAATTTGCTAGAAGGAATCGCCCTGGTCTTGGTGGTCGTTTTCCTAGGGATGGGTCTGAAGAACGCCATTGTCGCTTCTGCGGCCGTACCCATCTCTATTTTGCTGACGTTCAGTGCCATGTATCTACTTAAAATACGAGTACATGAGATCTCTATCGCCGCCCTAATCATCGCTTTAGGCATGCTGGTAGATGATGCCATCGTCATTATTGACTCGATCCAGGTTCTGCTCGATGAGGGAGTGGATAAAATGACCGCCTGTGTACGCGGCACAAAGCGTGCTTTGCTACCTGTATTCACGGCGACATTAACCACTGCAGCTGCTTTTGCCCCCATGCTATTCGTACCGGGTCCGGCTGGAGAGTTTCTACATTCCTTGCCGCAGGTTGTCATTCTGGCAGTTTCTGCCTCGTTTATAGTAGCCATCTTGGTTACCCCGGGTCTCGCCTATATTTTTTTCGATAAACTCAAACCGGAAAAGATGGCGAAGCGCTCCCCAGTGAAAAACTTCTATCTGGGCTTTCTGGCGATTGGCATGAAGCATAAAAAATTGACCCTTTTCTTAGCCCTCTCTGTATGTGCCCTTACCCTGTTTACGGCCACTAAGCTACCGGTCATGTTCTTTCCCAAAGCGGACATTAACATGTTTTATATTGATATCCTTGCCGAAACTTCATCTGATCTCGACAATACCGATCGTGTGGCCCAACAGGTAGAAAAGCTCATCTCTGCTCAGCAAGAAATCCTTAAGTATGACACCTCAGTAGGGGAAGGACTTCCCAAATTCTATTTAACAGTAGCCCAATCCTCTCAGTCGCAAGATTTTGCCCAAGTTCTGCTGAAAGTGGACTTGTCCAAAGGAGGTAGGTTTAAGTCCAACCAGGAAATGGCTGTCTATTTGCAAGATTTATTGAACAAACACTTGATCGGGGGAACTGCTCGGGTCAAGTTGTTGGAAAAGGCGTTTCCTGGAAATCCTTTAAGTATTCAAGTCAATAGTAATGATCCTCAGACTCTGTACAAGTCTGTGACTTATATTCATGATCAGTTGGCAGCTATCCCGGGTACTCTGAATGTGGAAGACGATCTAGACAGTGCCGAATACCAATTTACGGTCGATGTCCATAATGACAAAGCGACTCAGCTTGGTATCACTCGATATGATATTGAGCGCCAGATCAATATTGCTTTAAGAGGAGCGGAAGCGTCAGTTTTCCGCAAAGCCGGCAATGAATATCCGATTGTGGTCTCGAGCGATATTCAGTCCAAAGAATCCCTAGAAAACCTAGTCATTAAATCCTCCGTCTCCAGCCAGAAAGCTCTGCTCAAACAATTAGCGACCCTCAAACTGGAAGCATCTATCCCCACAATCCGTAAATACGATCGCGAGCAAGCCATTACGGTCTCCTCCCAAGTTAAACCCGGGTACAGTGCCGTTACGCTGGAAAATAGTCTCAAACAAATACTAGCCCAACACCCCGACGAGTTAAAAGGGGCCATCATCTCTTATAAAGGGGAAGCCAAAAATATCAAGGATAATTTCGGCGATTTAGGCACAGCCGCGTTGTTTGCCCTCTTTGTCATCTATCTAATTCTTATGCTTCAGTTTCGCTCTTTCTTGCAGCCCTTCGTCATCTTCATCACGATTCCCTTATCCCTCATCGGGGTGATTATTGGCCTATTTGCTTTCGGCCAACCCTTATCCTTTACTGCTATGGTCGGAGTCGTTAGTCTGATGGGAGTCGTGATTAAGAACGCCATTCTGTTAATTGAATATATCAATTGGGCCCGCCAAGGGGGTATGTCGGTCATTGACGCCTGTTTCGATGCCGTCACCAGACGTTACCGTCCTATTTTCCTAAGCGCGATGACAACGGTCATCGGTCTGGTTCCGTTAGCTCTTTCAGGTAGTGACCTTTTCGAACCATTGTCGGTGGCGATTATGTGCGGCTTAACTGGCTCAACGCTCTTGACCCTAGTGATAATTCCGGTAGTCTATAGTCTCTGGTTTGGGGATAGGACACTTTCCACAAAGACCAACGATACCTTGACAATTCAATAATCGAAAGGACTATCAAGAATTTTCACAGAAGGTTGTAGGCATCGCAGGTAACAATAACGGATATGCTTGTATTTTATAAGGTTAGTAAAAATCCAACTATAGCTACAGTGCGCTTCGTTATAATGGTGATACTTGTGACATTAATACCGATAGCTATTGTATTATCGTAAGGGGATCAGATCGGACAGGCTTACACTATTGGAATGAGATTTAAACCTTAAGCAGAGTCCACACCCATGGAAAGTAATATGATTTCACATGGGCTTATTGGATGTAAAATATTTTATCCCACCAGTAATTTCTAATGAGTTAGGGGAGACAAGACATGCTGATACAGTATAATTCTCAATTTCTTCCAACTAAGCGCACCTGGAAGGTTTGGTGGGCAAGCTGAAGAGATAGTGTCTTATTCGGTCTATGAGGTTGCGGTAATGTGTCAATAAGGCATATGAAAGAAAATAACAAGTCAAAGATGCCATGGATAGTTTGCGTCAGA
>DASRMA010000236.1:0-4339 GCA_035648155.1 Desulfosporosinus sp. | reverse complement strand
GCTTGTTCGCTGTCTACGCTTAGAGACACGGATCACCCCGTGCCTCCCAAGACTCGCTATAGAATGGTTTGGCTAAACCTTTTCTAATGGGATTCCCACCCACTATGTGATGTACCCTTAGCTTGGCGCTCGGTCAGACCCTGGAGGGAATTCATCATCTCGGAAGATTTCCAACCGATGGTTGCCTCTGCACATAATATGATAGCCTGCGCCCGGCCACCATACCCTCAGCTTCCTCGCCAATGCTTCCCCTCCCCCACTTATCTTCCTTTTTTTTAGTTATTCGCCACGACCTTCCATTTTTCCTATGAATTTTTGATTCTAAGCATAATTTCCTCACAATGGAATCAAAAGTGTCTTCAAATGAAATCGGAGGTTTCACGTTGAGAAAGTATGCTGAGACTTAGAGAAACTCTCCACGAATGCAACACAAAGGCACTTTGTTACATTTAATAAGCTCTGGAACGACTGATATTCTGATATTTCAGTCTCCCAGAGCTTATTGTGAATTGTCAGAATAGTGTTCAAATTGTGTGGGGGTCTGACCCCGTAGGGCTTGAGGATTCTGGGACTTTCCGCCAGTCGTGTCCAACGAAACTGACTTTGGCAACCTTCTGGCCCGCCCCAAAGCACTCAAATGCAAGGCAGCCTTTAAGTCCATGTTCTAGAAGATTATTGTGAATATAACAGTGAAAGTCTTGTTTCAGGTTAGGGCAAGGTTCACCTGCATTTTTATTTATTGGGAACCCTTCTGAAGCAGAAAAATATAGAGCAACGCAGCATAAACCAAAACAGTTTTCGCAGTCAGGTAGCAGATTACTGCGATTTTTATCAGGGAAAAATGAATCAACCTCATTTTTGGACAATATTTTTTCCTCCTTAATAACTGTAAGAAATGAATAATCTTTACTGCTATATTTCCTACGAATGAGTCACAGTATAAGAAGAATTAGATATTAAATTTCTGACTTTGACACCATTCCATTATTTTGTTCCTTAGCAATACTATTTAGATATTTCTCTAAAAGATAACCCCAATGAAATTTTCATTGGGGTTATCTGCCACCCCACAAACGTTGAACCTGCACTACTCAAATAGAGGAATATTTGAAGTACATCACCTATTGCAATACAGTCATTAGGAATGATTTTGTTAGAAAATAAGCTTTCCGATGGGAATCGTGTTATAACAATTTCGGAGTCTTCTCTACGAATCGCTAAACTCCCGCATTTCAATATAAGAAAACAACGTTCCGGAGAACCTTAACAACAGGAAGCCAATCCCAACGTTAGCCACAATAATTCCCAGCTCTAAAGCTAATTCGCTCCGGAAGATCAGATAGAGCCCCCCCCCGATAACACCTGCTGGAATTACTATGACTAAGATTTGTATCATCAACATTAATGGATAGAATATTTTACGATCTAACGCTGATGGAAGAAGTACGTTCCCTAATATCACGGAATTGCCCAATTCGAAATAAACCGTTATCACAATTAACGATATTATAACTGCCATCACCCAGTCCTTATTATCTCCCTTAACCATAAGCGTATAAGACAGGTTGATAAGAAAGATATTAATTGCAAAACGCAGAACTGGCAAAAAATTGAGAGCTAAAACCTTTTTGTAAAAAGTACCCGGTAGGACATATATATAGGGTAATGCAAGTTCTGCGCTAATCGGACTGGAAGAACTTGTAAAGATAAGCATATACGCAATAATTCCATTAATCGTAAAAAGTCCACTTGATGGATCCATCATACTTTTAAAGCTAATTAAAAACCCAACTACCAACCCCGCCATTAAAGCTAGGGGTGCAAGCGTACCTACGTACTCATTAAAACCTGTAGAACGATAATTCACAATCTGTTTGAATAAAAAAGCTCGACTTCCTTCATACGTTCCCTTAACTGCAACCTTATTTTTCCTGCCGAATTTTGCAAACACTTCTGAGAATTGTGGGCGTCCGCTCTTAGCACGCTTCCGGGCTTCATACATTTTTTCAGCGTGACCGAGCACATCTTCATAGTAGTCCTTGGCCAACCGATACACAGCTACATTCACCAAGCCTAAAGTCAAGAAGATTCCCAACAGACCCCAATAGGTATCACTGCTGGCTCCATTAAAGCCAGCGTAAGCAAGCCTCAATATCCATCCCACGACCGGAAACTGCCATATCCCTACCGCCTGATATCCCGTTAGCAAGTCTTGAGCGCTGTTGCTTCCTCTAACCTGCCAAAGCCAACTGCCCACCAGCCATAAGACAGAGCATATCAAAATACTCCGCACCCATGCTTCCTTTTGATAACGCACGGAAAGTAAGAAGACTAAAAAGGCCAAAGGAGATAAGATTAGGGCTAATGAGACAAATGAAACATAGATGAAAAAGACACCTTGAGTTCCAATTCCTAACCCGAAAAGGGTGGGAGTGAGAAATAACACGGGCAACACAGTTTTGATAAGAGTCGCTGGAATTTTCTTCAACATACTCCAAAATAGAATACGTTGAGGTTCAAGAGGGGAAGGGAAAAGTAAATTCACATCGCCCATACTAAACGTATAATATAACTTCTTTAGAGAGGAAAACAGGGTACTAAAAATCACTCCACTTATTAACAGGATATATATACTAAAGATGACGTGAACGATTACTGGATTCATCTGCAGTGCCGAAGAACTTTTTTCATTGTCCAAAAATCGGGGAATTAGCAGTAAGCAAATCCAAGCAAAAAATAAAAAATAGCTGATCAATTTTTTCGGTGTTCGTCGAATTTCCACAAAATAATTGACGAGCTTCCGAATGTCAAACCTTAACATCAGCAAATAATCAGACATCCGCCGTCACCTCTAGGAAGACTTCCTCAAGTGAGGCATTTTCGTCCCCTAATTGATGACGCAAATCCTCCAAGCTACCTTGGGCAATAATTTTCCCTTTCTTGAGTACAATAACTCTGTTACAGACCGCCTCGATTGGATCGAGCAAATGCGTACTAATGAATAAAGTTTTCCCCTCGTCTTTCCACTGGTGAATCAGATCCTTTAAGTTCTTGATCGCCTTCGGGTCTAATCCAACCATAGGTTCATCCAAAAAGAGCAGCTGTGCATTTGAAACCACCCCACAGCAAAGTGAAAGCTTCTGTCGCATTCCTTTAGAAAGGGTTTTTGTAAGTTCATCCTTCTTGTCCCAAATCTCAAACATCTTTAAGAGTGCTTCTGCTTTCTCCTCCCATTGCTTGACCTCATAGGCACCTGTGATAAATTGAAGATGCTGCCACACGGTCAGCATGTCGTATAGCTGGGGAATCTCCGGAACGTAAGCACTCGTTTGCCTTGCCGCCCGAGATCCGCGCATATGTCCATTGATGCGTATTTCTCCATTAGTCGGTCGCAACAGCCCGACAATGCATTTGATTAGTGTGCTTTTTCCTGCACCATTGGGACCCAATAAGCCCACAACTTCCCCACTATGAAGTAAAAAGTCCAATTGATCAAGTGCCATGTGCTTGCCAAATTTCTTGGAAATATTTCGCACGGCAAGCATAGGTTCAGAATAATTAGCTTCTATCAATATCTTCTCCTCTTTTCCTACAATCTTCAACAAGCTTACCATAGTCATTGTTAGAAGTGTATGTAGTTTATGGATAACTTCGAATTTAAGATTATTCAGGATATCCTACGATCAATAATAATTTGCATTTGCTAATCCTTCAAATCTTGACCGTGAACACAATGCCAAGCATAGTGATATAAGCTTGAAGGTCTTCATAACATCACATATAATGTTGTTAATAGAGTAACCATGTGATTTTGGAGCACGTTTTCAATTTCTTTGACAGGTTTCCGCATGATAACACCTCTTTTTGGTTGATTTGGTTAAGCATCTTATTATACCAAAACCGGTTGTTCATGAGGATTTTCATGTTTTTTCGTCTCTATTTTATGTTGAATTGGGCTAGTTCATTGGGTTCGAAAGCTCAGGATACATTAAGTACTCTCGCTCTTCAGCTTTAATCTAAGGGTTTCTTCGAGACCTTTCCATTTAATTGTTAGAATAAATTGGTCATCAAGTGAAGTAATTGTGGTATTCTTTGAAAAATTATCACCCGTACCCATCATTTTATTATATTTTTTATCCAATTTTACCTTCATTTTTCCTGAAAAATCTCCAACCGAGTTTTTATAATTGTACTCTATTTCCTCATTTTCTTCTAAATCCTTACTCCCTCCTTTGTATTCTAAAATCAGTCTATGTTTTATAGAGTTCTCATAAGATTCTTTATTCGTTCCTTTATTCCGCCATATCTCAGTGATTCCTTCATTAAGATTTACTTTCCA
>DASRMA010000235.1:0-21005 GCA_035648155.1 Desulfosporosinus sp. | reverse complement strand
TGGCTTCCCGCTTGGAATCATCCAGTGTAATTCGCAAGCCCGGTCCTTCAACCCCAATTAACCCAGCATTCATCTTTGCCTCATGAACTTGCTGGTTTGCCAAAACTGTTGCACTCTGGCCTAGAGCATATTTCGCCAATTCAAGCTGTATCTTTTCATTGTCGTCAGAAAGTTGCTGATTTTCCTGTTCTGTTTGTATCAGATTAGGTACAGCAGTTTTCTGCAGTGCCAGCTGACTGCCGGCAACCCCCTGAGTTTTTAGCAGAATTACAAATAGAAATCCGAGCAAAATAGAAGCTATTCCCAATAAAGCTCTTTCTTTCTTATCCATCTTCAATGTTCACACCTCCATACCGTTAGTTCTGAAAAAAGGACACCCCTACGGGCGTCCCTTATTTATTCACTCAACCATTCATCACCCATTTTGGGATAGTCTATAAGTTCTTCAGGGTTGAAATAAAGTGCAATCTCACGTTCAGCACTTGTAAGTGAGTCCGAGCCATGAATAATATTACGGCTAACATCAATACCATACATCCCACGGATGGACCCAGGATCTGCTTCTCCTGGTTTCGTTGATCCCATAAGCCTTCGAGCCAACGCCACTGCATTTCTCCCTTGCCATACCATGGCAACAACCGGTGAAGACATAATGTAAGTGACTGTCGGCTCAAAGAACCCTTTACCCCGATGTTCTGCGTAATGAGCTTCTGCCAAAGCTCGATCCACTTGAAGGAATTTCATTCCAGCAAGTTTGAAACCTTTTTTCTCAAAACGAGCAATTATTTCTCCAACCAACCCTCGCTGAACTGCATCTGGTTTCAACATAACAAATGTTTTTTCCATCCTCAACTCTCCTTAAAGCAAAAAAACTAGCTTTTATCGAATTCGCCTTCTACTGCTTGATTTTCATCTTGTTGAATTTCAGTTTTCACAATATCAAGCGAATTTTCCGCAATTTTATCTAGGTTAATCGAAACTTTTGCAGCGTCGCCTGCATCAGACTGGACGTCAAACTTGGCCATGAGAGCGGCAAAACTTCTCACATCCAGCGTTTCTTTTTCCATCAATGCTTCGGCAATAGCATGTAATTTATCGATATTTTCCTTGATGAGATTTTGAGCTTTCAAGTAACACTCATCGATAGTCCTGCGTGCCTCTTTGTCAATTTCATAAGCGATAGCATCGCTGTAACTACGGTCACGTGAAATATCTCGACCGAGGAATACTTGCTCTTCCTTATGCCCATAAGTGAGTGGGCCAAGTTCTGACATTCCTAACTCAGTAATCATTTTACGCACTATCCCAGTGGCCCGCTCTAGATCATTTGAGGCACCGGTACTGATTTCTTGAAGTACTAAAGCCTCTGACACCCGACCGCCTAGCAACATAGTCACCTGGTCTAGCAGTTGGGATTTGGTCATATAATTACGATCTTCTTTCGGAAGAAGAAGCGTATAGCCCCCTGCTCTTCCGCGAGGAATAATCGAAACCTTGTGTAACGGATCCGTATGAGCGAGGAGTTCTCCCAATAAGGCATGCCCAGCTTCATGATACGAAACAAGTTTTCTTTCGAAAGGACTGATCATCCGACTCTTCTTCTCAGGTCCTGCAATAACCCGTTCTATTGAATCTTCCATCGCCTGCTGTCTAATCTGAGTCTCACTTCGACGAGCAGAAAGAAGTGCCGCTTCGTTAATCAAGTTGGCCAGGTCTGCACCAGTAAAACCGGAAGTGCGTCGAGCAATAACCTCAAGATCAACATCGTCTGCTAACGGCATCCCTTTAATATGAACTTTAAGGATCTCTTCACGTCCTTTAACATCCGGTACATCTACAACTACTTGCCTGTCAAAACGACCTGGTCGTAAGAGGGCTGGGTCAAGGACATCTGCCCTATTTGTAGCAGCGATAACTATAACTCCATCATTTCCGTTAAATCCATCCATCTCCACAAGAAGTTGGTTCAGCGTTTGTTCACGTTCATCATGTCCACCACCTAACCCAGCACCCCGTTGTCTTCCAACTGCATCAATTTCATCAATAAATACGATGCATGGAGCGCTTTTCTTAGCCTGTTCAAACAGATCTCGTACCCGTGAAGCCCCGACTCCAACAAACATTTCCACAAAATCCGACCCACTGATGCTAAAAAATGGAACTCCAGCTTCTCCAGAAACAGCACGGGCAAGTAAAGTTTTACCTGTGCCAGGAGGCCCAAAAAGCAGAACCCCCGTGGGGATCTTTGCCCCCAATTCTTGAAATTTCTTTGGAAACTTCAAGAATTCAACAACTTCCTGAAGCTCCTCTTTTACTTCGTCCGCACCAGCAACATCCTCAAAGGTTACCTTCTTCTTATCTTCTCCAATAAGTTTGGCTTTGCTCTTCCCAAACTGCATCACCCTATTGCCACCACCCTGGCTTTGTTGCATAATAAAGAAGAAAAAGATAACTATGATGAGAATGGGAAGCATTGTTGTCAGTAGTCCCACCCACCATTGGGGTTTTGGAGGCGGTTCGACGAGGTAAGGCAGACCATGGGAAAACAGATCAGCTGAAAGTTGTGAATCCGACGCAGGTCCAACCACCTCGTGCTTTTTATCATCTTTCATTGTGACAGTATACTTAGTGGTATTGTCTTCCATTACCGCCAATACATCTTTAACCTGATCCTCAGCAACAGCTCTTTTGAAAGCGTTGTAATCCATTCCTACCTCTGTACTAACGGGAGGAGTTGACCATCTAATTAACACAATAGCCATAAGAATTATCAATATATAAATTGTCGCATTTTTAAAAAGTTTCAACTATGGTCCTCCTCTATAGTGAGCGTAACGCCTCCTTAAGAAGCAATTCCTCCTATTATACCACGCAGTATTGGGTTTTACAATGAATCCAAATTAGAATCCAAAGCGTGCGGTTTGAGAACACAATAAACTCTTTCTGTGCTCTGATCAGCCTGACACAGGCCACTTTGGCGAACACCCGGAACCCAAAGTACCTCTGTTCCTAATGCGATTAGAGGTAGTCTATTTCTTATTTTTACAGAAATATCATCTTCTTGAAAAACCTTTTTCAAAGTCTTATGCCCAACACCCCGAAACCACATTTTGTCTCCAGGCCTCCGAGTACGACATACCAGTGGGTCACAAGACTGGTCTAAGAGATGGCGACTAAAAACTGCCACCTTGTTCTTGTTTTTGTTATTATCGAAATTTCCATTCGCTGAGGTAAGGTTCCATTCCTGCAATAATCCTACATCTAACTTCAAACTTGGAATCTCTGACCAATATCCCATGTTTAAGGGAATCTCTGTAAAGGGTGGAATCACTCTCAGTTGGTCATCCCTATTTATGGCGTTTTTCGGTTCTCCTTTAGGGGCTGCATAACTATAAAACCAAATACCCTGATCTGTAATTTTAACCATCATACCCGGTAAATCCTGCATCCAACCTGGCTTTCCCTCAGAGCCCATAATTTTTGAAACATAAGTAAAACCTAACCCTCTGGGTTCTTGGGTGACCAGCATTGCCGCTCTACGCAACAAGCGAGAAAGAATTGCTGCAGGTTCACTAAAGACATCGCGGCTTAAGCCGATTGTACCTGCAGAGTCTTTAATATGGTAATGTTTCCACACCGCCTCAACTTGCTGGGTCAAATAGTCTTCATCCCAGCGAAGAAGTTCACCCGTACGGCCCAGAGCTTCTCTAATTCGAGGATTATAACCCCTCTCTAATTCAGGTAATAACTCTAAGCGGATGCGGTTACGGATGTATACTGGCTCTTCATTCGAACGATCAAGCGCATAGGGCAGAGCTTCCTGTGCACAGTAATTCAAAATATCCTCTTTCCCAACCCTCAGCAGGGGACGTATTATCGAGTCCTTGACTGGATATATTCCAGCTAATCCCGCCGTCCCGCTCCCTCTAAGTAATCTATAAAGAATGGTCTCAGCTTGGTCGCCCAAGTGGTGGGCTGTAGCAAGAAGAGTGCAACCCTCCTTGCACATATCCTCTTTCCAACGAGCGTAACGCCACTCTCTGGCAGCCTCCTGGAACGATTGACCAGTAGTTTTGGCATATTGCTTCGCATCGAAACGATGCACAATGCAAGGAGTCTCCCACTTTGTGGCCATAGTCTGAACCAGGTGTACTTCATCATCAGATTCTTTCCGAACGCCGTGATGAACATGCGTTAGAACTAAGGAATTCCCTCTTAACGGTTCTTCCCGTACATATCGCCAAATAATATGACTTAAAGCCATTGAGTCCGGACCTCCAGATACCGCGACCATGACTTTAGCGTTTGCTGGAATCAGCTGAGGTAATACGTATGCGCGCAGTTTTTCGTATATGTCTTTCGCCCCCTTTCCGAACCAAGCGCAAAGGAACTGTCGCTAAAGCTATCCCAACAGCAATTGCACCGGCGGCGAACAACGTCTCCGTCCCATGAGTCACCGCTCCAATGAAATCGCCTTTAACCAAAGCTAACATTGTAGAATAAGCTCCTGCTCCAGGTACCAAGGGAATAATTCCAGGCACCGCGATGATCAAGACAGGAACGCGAAACATACGAGCTCCCCCTTCGGCTAAAAGCCCAATTCCCACAGAACCAAAAAAAATGGCCGTATTGGCACTTCCGAAAGACCTGAAAATCAGCCATCCTATTGCCCCTGCCAAAGCGCCAGGTACTACGTAACGTACAGGGACATTAAAAACAACTGCAAAAGCGAGCGTAGAGATAAAGGCCACAGTCAGTTCGATAAACATTCATTATATCTCCATTGCGTTTTACTTAACATTATTTATAACCTTAACATTCTCTCCATTTAAACACAACAGCATACGTGCAGAGAATTCATAAATGGCCACTACCAATAAATCAGAAACCAACAATTATAGGTTCATAGTAGCTAATAGAAAGGAGCTACCTCTTCATAGAAATTTGATTTCTATGAAGAGGCAGCTCCTACTAATCTTTCATTTCACTTAACTAGATTCTAGAACAAGCCACTAACTTTACCAGTTTTAGTATCAACGTCAATTCTTCTAAAGCCAGGGTCGGAACCTGTACCAGGCATCAACGTAATTGTACCAGCCATTGGACAAAGGAATTTTGCTCCACCATAAACTAAGATGTCACGAATTGGTAATCTCCAGCCCTTTGGCACTCCTTTTAACGCAGGATCATGAGATAAGCTTAAATGAGTTTTGACCATCATTGTGGAGAAATCGTCATAATGCGAATCCCCTTCAAACTTTACAGCCTTAGCTTCTGCTTCCGGAGACCAATCTACACCATCTGCACCGTAAACCTCTTTTGCGATGAGTTCGACACGTTGACGCAGAGGCATGTCCAACGGATACAGGAATTTGAAATCGACAGGTTCTTTGCAAGCATCCATAACGGTATCCGCTAATTCCAGCGCACCATCTCCGCCATCAAGCCAGTGAGTAGAGTGAGCACAACGAGCTCCTGCTGCTCTAACAATTTTCTTAACCAAGTCAATCTCTGCTTGGGTATCAGTATAGAAGCCATTAATACATACAACCGGGATAATCCCAGATTTCTTAACCGTTTTAAGGTGGTGAAGTAGATTTTCGCACCCTTTTTCCACGAGTTCAAGATTTTCTTTAATGTACTCCTCGGGTAGCTCGCGCCCAGGTAATACAGCTGGTCCGCCTCCATGCATTTTCAAGGCCCGGATTGTTGCCACTAGAACAGAAACATCTGGCTTAAGATTGCCCAAACGAGCTTTAACGTTCCAGAACTTTTCAAAACCAATATCTGCAGCAAATCCACTTTCTGTAACATGATAATCGAACATCTTCAGGCCAAGGCGGTCAGCAATAACTGATGATTGACCAATCGCTATGTTAGCAAATGGGCCAGCATGGACCATGACTGGTTGTCCTTCAGCGGTGTAACAAATCGTTGGATTAATCGTGTTACGCATCCAAGCAGTCATGGCTCCGTCTACTTCTAAGTCGTGGGTAGTAACCGGCTTACCTGTTTTACTATAGGCAACAATGATATTACCAATTCGTTCTCTTAAGTCGGGAAGATCTTTGGCAATAGCCAAAATAGCCATTAACTCTGAACCAACTGCAATACCAAACTTTGATTGCATTTGGAAACCGTCTTTTTTACCGCCAATACCCATGATAATATTTCTCAAACCTTGAACCGCGAAATCCATGATCCAGCCCATTTCTACATTCTTGGGGTCTATGTCCAAACGTTTCAAGCCACGTGTAGCTAAAAACTCATCAGTATAGTTAGCCTCATGCTGCATCCTAGCATTAAGGGCAACCATAGCGAGGTTGTGGGCGTTCATAATATCATTAATATCTCCAGTTAATCCTAAGGAAAACTCGGTCATAGGTATTAATAGTGCATTACCACCGCCAGCAGCAGTACCCTTGATATTCATAGTTGGGCCACCGGATGGTTGTCGTATTGCACCTCCGGCATTCATGCCTCTCTTGGCAAGTCCTTCAATTAGACCTATGGTAGTCGTTGTTTTCCCTTCACCTAATGGTGTCGGTGTAATAGCAGTAACTTCAATATATTTTCCATCCGGTTTATCTTTGAGTCGGTTCATCATTTTCAGAAAGTCCACTTTCGGCGTTTTTCCGTAAGGAATCAGTTCGTCTTTTTCGAGTGACAGTGTTTTAATTAATTCATCAACCGTAGGCATGTTTTTCTCAGCTTCTTCGGCAATTTCCCAATCCTTCAGTACAGTAGCATCCCAAGCCATTTAATCCACTCCCTTAAGTAAATTTACAGTCTTATCCCAAAAACAGACCACACGTAGCCTCCCGCCCTTGGCACCTCGGTTATCCTCCCTGCATATCAAAAAAAGTGTAGGTCTTTTAGGTGATTAGTATATCCACAGAAGTATCTAATAAAAATCACTTCCGCGGTCAGCATATTTCTACACTTGATTTTGAAAATTCAGTTTTTCAAACTTAAAGGTAGGGCAACCTAATTAGAGGCATAATAGTTCTATTCGACACCTATTTCTGTTTTCCTGCTTAAATATTAAAGTACCCCTTCTTACCTTGCTCCGCTTCAGGGTATAGTTCCCCCGATCCACATATAGAGCGTCAAAGCCGACCCGACTCCTGACGCGATAGAAAGAGCAACTCCAAAGGCTTCCACCCCGCGGATCGAGGCCGAAACGAGGTCTCCAAATAAGGCATCCCGGACTGACGTGGTAATCGACAAACCTGGGGCAAGTACCATAATCGACCCAATAATTGCCAAATCAAATTCGATAGCCGGCCAATACCATTTTACAGCGAGATTCACAACAGCAGTCATAAAACCTGCGATGGCCAGCGAGATAAAGTACAACACCTCTCTTTTTTGGAGAAATTCCATCACCAACATGACTAGTAACCCCGTCATTCCCGCTACAAAAACAGAGCCCACATGGGCTCCTAATAAATAACCGAAACAACCACTACCGATTGCTCCAGCTAGAAGTCGAATCACCGTTGGATATCTCCTCGGCAATACATCCACTTTCAGCAGCTCATTATAGGCAGTCTCTGCCGTTAAGTTTCCTGCCGATAGTTGCCGTGAAATCCGGTTCACTTCAAGTACCTTGGCAAGATTTAAGCCACGATTATGAATTCGAACAATGCGGGTATACGTCTGATGCCCTTCGTAAATAGTACAAAATATGCCTTGTGGAATGGCAAAGACGTCTACCTTATGTCTCCCTGCGGCAAGAGCCATTCGCACTATCGTCTCTTCCACACGAGATGTTTCCCCACCATTCTCTAAAATTATTTGTCCCGCTAACAGGACAAGATCACCAACATCCGTCATAATCAGTATCACTCGTTCCAATAATTCTTTCGTATCACCAATATAATCCCATCATCATCTAAAGCTCCCCCGCTTAAACGGCGGGCTTCTTGTCCAATAAGGTCAGCGATATCCTGTGATTTGTCAATTGTAGTTTTTTCCAGAAAATCCGAAATCCAATCTGTACCTTCTTTTAATACATCTTGCACCCCATCCGTCAATAAAATCAACGTTTCCCCACTCTGCATCTCCACATCAATAACAGGTATATCTATTTGATTTAAGATGCCCGCTGGAAGGCTAGACGATGCAATAGACTTCACGCCATCATGACCGATCAAATACGATGCAGAAGCTCCCACTTTAACTAACTTTACATTGGCAGATTCTAAATCTAGAACTGCCATATCAATTGTTACGAAACTTTCTTCCGGAGAGCGGAGTACTAGAATAGAGTTTAGTGCTTGGATCGCGCCTTCCGGTTCAAACCCCGTCGTAAGAAGTTGTTCAAGGAGGGTCAACGCAGTAGCACTCATCTTGGATGCATTTTCACCCACACCCATTCCATCGCTTAAAATAAAGGCATGTTGAGTCGTTGAAAATGGTATTGAAGCGTAATTATCTCCGCTCATGCCGTTTCCAGTTTTTGTGAATGTAGTGATTCCCACATCAAGAAAGTGACGGCGGCGGCGAGCCAGATTTGATGGTTTTACTACTTCCCAGTTATGCTGTGTATGAAGCTCTTTGGCAAGATTCCCTATGACCTGCGAAACGTTGAGAAACTGCCGAGACAAAGCCTCTTGATTGAGGAGGAGACGACGACGCCAGGTCTCCTGGCTCTTCTCTTGTTCAATGATAAATTGCACTCCCAACAACATTTCCTTGAGTCGTCCACAATGTCGTTTCCACTCGATTGGTAATGTTTGCAATTTAACATCTGTTTCATTCTCTACCAAGCCAAAAAGCTCAAAGAAAATATGGTAAGTTTTATAGAATTCTCGATTCCAACAAGCATCCATGGTCGGGCATGAATGACACACACGCTCAACTAAAACATTCATGAGTTCAGGAACTTCTGGGCGCATCTCAAAAGATTCAGCCTCTGCAGCTTGATAACTCAAAGCAATTTGATCAAATATTTCTGCTAAGGCCTTTACCTTAGAAACAGTAGTCTCCACCTCTGGAATCGCCTTAGGTTTTAGAAAATCTTTTTGATGAGCTGCTCCGGGCAGTAGAAGAAAGAGTAATAAACCGACTGTAGAGGAAATAAGTTGTGTATATATTGCCTCTTGTCTCAAAAAGACTGTTAGCATCAACATAACAGCAATGAACGCCGTACCTATCCCTAATTTACCAAACCGGCGAAATGCACCCGTACAAAAACCGGCTAAACCGTAAATCCCAGCATCCATTAAATTTTGGGTGTTTATAGTGTTTAATTGAGGCATAAAGCCCAGTAAGGCTCCAACACCCGCAGCTGTTCCTGCTCCGTACCGCTCCGAAACGAATAACATAAAGAAACTCAATAAGACGACGGAGAAATTAAGTCCCATCACCTGTACACCTTGCAAACCACTCATCACGCCTATAAGAATAAAAAGCCAGGCAATTCCTTGTTCACGCTGGAATTCTCCCCTCCAGATCGCCTCCTGATGACACATTGCATACCAAAAGATTATCGCAAATCCTCCAGCAAGCACACCATAAAGGCCCACTGAGAAAAATGCATAAAAATCAGGCTTTTCAAAGCTTATAGCTAGAGAAGAAACTAGGGCTACCAGTAGGCCTGTTAAGGTAACCAGATATATTCCCTCGTGCTTTTTTTTGCGCAGAGCAGGAATAATCAATTTCAAAGCTGCTAACATAACCACAACTTGCAGTGCAAAGGATACGTCACCGAGCGAAAGCACACCGATGGCAATACCGAGAATTCCGAATAAGACCCCACTTTCTCCTCGCATGAGCAAGGCCGCCCCGAAGGCAACTGCGAAAGGATGAAAGCCCAAAATGCTACCCCGCGCTAACAACGCTCCCAATAACAGTGGAAAGAACGTACTTTCGATTGAAATCCTACTACGCAGGCCTTGATTTAATTTCAGCGTTGTCCATTCTGCCATAATGTCACCTCTTAACCATTTTATGGTAACATTATAACCTAATAAGATGGCAAAGCTTGTCTAGTAAAGGCACCCATGCGCAACAACTTTCGACGTGGTTCATAATTATTCTTTATATACTGTAGTATTAACCCTACGACTTTCTCAAAACTCCAGCATTTTCACGAAGGGACTCTTACAAAGAAAAAACCGCCTTCCGGCGGTTACAACTATTATCTACTTGAACCTCTGCCTCCACGCTTAGAATCTGTAGCACGACGAAATTCTGTCTGACGCTCATCGCTGTCTTTTATAAACTTAGCCAACTTATCCTCAAAGCACACGGTTGGCGGAAGACGGCGTTCACGACCCACGTTACGAACAGTGGGATTTGCTTGTTTAATTGAAAGTCCAATCTTTCCTTTTTCATCCACATGAATGACTTTTACTTTGACATGATCTTGTTCTTTTAAGTAATCTCGGACGTCCTTTACGTAAGCATCTGCGACTTCCGAAATATGTACGAGTCCGGTTACTCGATCCGGCAACTCAATAAATGCTCCGAAATTCGTGATCCCTGTAACGACTCCTTCAACAATACTGCCAACGTCAATGGCCATACGAAGTAAACTCCTCCTTGTGATGATCTATCTATATCTACTCTATGTTATATGCAACACTTACAACTGTCAAGGTTAAGAAGATCAACGTTAATTACTAATTCTTAGGAGAAATGAGAATTTCGCCTCGTTTTACAAGTCCTAACTTCTCTCGGGCTAATTTTTCGATATAACGGTCAGTGTTCAATAGCGCAATCTCATCGCGAAGTACTTTTTCTTGTTGAAGTAATGTTCTTTTTTCCTGATTTAAATGAGCTAATTTCCCCTCTACTTGAGAACGAAGTTGCCATATTTGCCATGAGGAACTTCCGACGACAGCGACCATAATGCATAGAACAAAAATAGTACTGAAACGGAGTTGAAACCTAGGCTTATTTCGCGGTTGAATTTTCTGATTAGCCCTCTTCATCCAGTTCCTCCCCCCCTAAGCCAAGTTCCCCTGCCGGAATAATACAAACAATCTCATAACCTTTGCTTCTGGCACGCGTTAATAAAGTTGCCACAGAACTCTGACTGAGCTGGAGTTGTTTGGCGATGGTTTCTAAAGATTTCCCACTTTCTTTGAGGATCACCGCCTGGCGTTCCCGAAAGCTTAGTTTTTCCAAACCTCGAATTTCTATTTGCACTGTGGCACACCCCTGCTGAATAGTTATCCACAAGTGTGGATAAGATGTGGACAAATGGTTTACAAATCATTTACAAATAGTCTACAAATCATTTACAATGCTAATATAGCTCCATTATAGCCACTCTCTATTAAGTAATCAATCCCTATATAAAAATTTACTTAGTAATCCTTGGTGGCAGAAGTCTTCTCCAGCACCCCTTTACCCTTTTTTTAATAGGAGTGATTAGTTCAAGGAGAAAAAGTTCTCCTATCCGATAGAGAAGCATACTAAACCATTTCAAAATTGCATAGGGAGGTCTCATGATAAGAACAAGCCCTCTAATCGGAATCTTTATCCCTCTGTGGATAAGTCCAGAAAGGTAATTCATTACCCGATAGAGTCCAAAAAAGAAGCGGACAGAAAAACGGCTCAATAATCTTAAATATAGGATCAACCCCAGCATGCTACCCCAAATAATATAAGAACGAAAGGCTAGGGCATTAGCCTTTTTGAAAAAGTAGAAAAGAATAAACAAAGCAACTAATGAAAAGAGTACATCACCTATAAAGGTCAAAACTTGCCCCCAGCCTTGCCAACGACGAAAAGAGCGATAAAAGTCAAACACTAATCCAACTGCTGATCCAGCCACAATGACCCAAAAAAACGTCACGAATTCTGAGATTGTTCTTCCTCCTTTCTAATGACTAGGGAGGCTTATTAACGAAAAATTCGATTCATTAATCCTTGACGTGAGCCACCACTCGTATTTCGATGATAGATCAAAGCACTGACATGCCCCTGAAGGTCAATGAGGCCTTCCTCAAGATTAAGCAATTTAATGCCAAGTTGCTCTCCTTTGATACTTAATATACCCAGCTCAGTTTCAAGAATAATTTCTTTGGGGTCAAAGGACTGCACCTTCTGTACTCCTGTCAGCGCAATTTGTTCTCGATTTTCCATGACAAGGCGATGTCCCTTGCCAATTTTGTCCACCATGCCCCATCCCCCTAACACTTTTTCTTCTTAACATACTATTCACATCGCCTGCCCTTTAGAAGGAGAAAGTTTATCTATTCGTTATCTGGAACAGTGCCTTGTCGTTAGTCCTATGGCGCAGAGACGTTTGTGTGCTTTCTAAGCTAATATAGTCTCCTTTCAGGTCACAAAGGACGGGTGCTAGGTTTTGGTGCCTTAGGTGCAATCTGGGGCCATATGGCGCAGTTTGTATTTTGGACGCAAATACGCTTTACATGCACTAAAGCACGCAAAGCGTATTTGCTACGTCTCAACCACCCTAGCACGCTTGTGATAGCCAGGCAATAAGCAATAAGCGATAAGAATAGTTGTCTCATAATTTCTAAGTAGAATTATGTAAAACGGAAGGCAGAGTCTTAAGACTCTGCCTTCCGTTCATCACGAATCAATTCATAAAGGGTTTGTGCTTCATTGGCCTTTATACTTTTCGGTGTAGCTAAGACCTGTACTTCAAGAATATGAGTCCCCATCTCTATCAGGATACGGTCCCCTATCTTGATTTCTGCTGAGGGTTTAACAACCCGTCCGTTTATTGAGATTTTCTCTCCGATACAGACATCTTTTGCAACCGTGCGTCGCTTGATCAGACGAGATACTTTTAGGTATTTATCGATGCGCATTACATTTCTCCTAACTGAAAGTATGTTTTTTGATATACAAAATCAGGTTCCAGAAAAGACCTGGAACCTGATTTTGTGAAACTATCCCCGGACTCATTTTTGGACCGCGTCTTTAAGAGCTTTCCCTGCCTTAAAGCCAGGAACCTTAGCCGCTGGAATTAAGATAGTTTCCTTTGTTTGAGGATTCCTTCCCGTTCGTTCCGCACGGTCTTTTACTTCGAACGTCCCAAAACCAACCAGTTGAACTTTTTCGCTTTGTGCCAAGGTCTGCTCGATTGTAGCAAAAACGGCACTAACAGCTTTTTCTGCATCTTTCTTAGACATGTCAGCTTTCTCAGCAACAGCACTAACTAATTCAGCTTTATTCAAAAATAGACCCTCCCAATAACTGATCTTATCACGACAATTTATATTTCGCGATAAATAATCAATCTCCTGCTTTTTTTATTTATATTACTTGGATTTACCACTTTTTTCTTGAGATTTAGCCTTTTCCCAAAACACATCCATATCATTAAGCGCTAATTGTTCTAAATCCAAACCGTCTTTTCGTGTTAAATCAACCATTTTCAGAAAACGTTGTTGAAACTTATGTATGGCATCCCTAAGAACTCCTTCTGCATCAAGCTTTAAAAAGCTAGATAAGTTGACTATTGAAAACATTAAATCGCCTAATTCTTCACGTACCCCTATTCCCTCGGACAAAGCACTTTTAAGCTCTTGTAATTCCTCCTCGACTTTCCCCCAAGGCCCATCTACTTCTGACCAGCTAAACCCAACCTTGGCTACTCTACGTTGTGTTGAGGAAGCCCACATGAGTGCTGGTAACCCTAACGGATCATTAAAGAAGGCTAACTCATTATTACCACGGCTCTTCTCTTCCTGCTTGATTCTATCCCAAGTCAGGATCACATCATCGGCTGTATCTACCTTCTCCTCCCCGAAAACATGGGGATGCCTGCGAATTAGTTTTTCAATAATCCCCTGAAGTACATCTTGAATATCGAACTCTCTATCTTCTGAAGCAAGCTGAGCATGAAAAACAACTTGTAATAATAAGTCTCCCAACTCTTCGCATAAATTATACATATCTTTTTTATCTATTGCATCAAGAACTTCATAGCTTTCTTCAATAAGGCAGGGCTTTAAAGTACTATGTGTTTGTTGAAGGTCCCAGGCACACCCCTCTTCAGAACGCAAGATTGCCATAACTTTCGTCAACCTAGAAAAAGAGATAACCTCTGAGTTCGGTGGTAAAACTACGGTAGTCAAATGATCATAGGACCCATGATCCATCTCGTAGAGTGGACGCTTGTCCACCTGTTCGCTAGAGGTTCCAAGGGCTTTTGTAATATACACCCATGCATCGTCAGGGTAAGAACTCATAAGGTCCAATTTGACCTCTGAGGCCACCAATTTATTATATACTTGGGGAATTATCAGCCATTCTTTCCCCGTCAGCCCTACATCTTTTAAAGCATCATTATTCCTTATTAGCACCCCGTCAATAGGGTCGAACTTTAAGACTCTAAATATTTCATCGACGAAGCTCATGGCTGGATAGATCACTACTTCATATTCCTGCGCAAGTTTTTCGCCAATAAGTTGTACGGTCTTCTCAGCAACCATGGGATGTCCCGGAACCACGTAGATAACCTCAGGGCTCTTTTCCAGCTCTTTACGTAACTGTTCGGTAATGCTTTCATACACCTTCTCGAAGGAAGGTTCCTTGGCATAAACCTCATCAAACGATTCTACGCATATACCCTCGGCCATCAATTCCTGAACACAGGGATGCTCTGCAGTTCGTGCAAAAATTTTCTTTGCGTTGCAAATACGGCGATAGTTTCCAAGGGTTAACTGTTCTAGTCCAGAAGGGCCAAGGCCCATGACATGAAGACACGAGGACATTTTCTCACCTCCTAGGAGTATTTTATCATAAACTTTCTAAATGGTAAAAAAATAAAGCGGTTAACCGCTTTATTTTTAGTAATTAATTACATAAGTGCTACTAGATCGAGGACTCAGGAGTGTCTAGTGTCTAATCAGCTATGACTCGAACAGGACATCCCCTTATCGCTACGCTTATTGTTCCATCTGCTTTGCTAAAAAACCAGCAGCAGTCTCGGCTAATTTAATCTCCAGTTCCCCCATCTTCATATTAGGCTCTTTGGACATAAGCATCACCGCACCTATAGGATCCCCTTGTGAAATAACCGGTGCAATGACTTCACTTGTATACTTGCATTTTTCCGCATCTTCATTATCAGGACAGTCTTTACATAAGGTATGCTCCCCTGCAACACCGATATGAATAGTTTTTCTTCCCTCCATGGCTTGTTCGATGATAGGTCCTACCGCCTTATTCAAATACTCTTTCTTTGAAGCTCCAGATACTGCGATAATCGTATCACGATCTGAGATGCAAGTAATATGCCCGGTTGTCTCGAAAAGTGAATCAGCATATTCTTTGGCAAACTCCCCCAATTCTCGGATGGGGGAATATTTTTTTAGAATTACTTCCCCTTCCCGATCTACAAAAATCTCTAACGGATCTCCTTCCCGAATACGAAGAGTCCGACGAATTTCCTTTGGAATAACGACACGACCGAGGTCATCAATTCTTCTTACTATACCTGTTGCTTTCATAAATGCACTTTCCTCCTTTTGTCGTTCCCGAAAATAATTTAGCAGTTATTTCTGAACCTTAAATTCAATGATAGTATATATCTAATGATTGACAATTATTCTTTTTTTTTCAATGAGGTACAAAAAAAGGTAACTCTAAATGCTAAATCTATAAAAAAAGAAGGCAATATTAATTTGCCTTCTTTTGCCCTGAATTATTTACTTGCAGGTTTATATTCCTTAGCATATTCTATTTTAGCCTTCGTCCGCAAATCGTCAAAGTACGTCTGAAACTTCACGTCTTTCGCCGAATTTAGCGAATCCTTTTCCACCTGAGCTTTCAACTTTTCAAAAACCGGTGCTATCGAAGGCGTGTGACTTGTAACCAAGATAACATGATAACCATATTCTGTTTTCACAGGAGTTGCCGAAAATTCGCCTACTTTTTGGGCAAATGCCGCTGTCTCGAATTCAGGAACCATTTTTCCCCCCTTAGTAATCGTTCCAAGCTCGCCACCGGCCTCTTTTGTTTGAGTATCAGTAGAATTCTCTTTAGCGAGCTTGGCAAAATCAGCCCCCGCTTTAAGTTTCGTAATTATTGCCTTAGCTTCATCTTCCGTTTTAACCAGAATGTGACTAGCTGTTACTCTTTCAGGCTGGGTATACTTAGCCACGTTTTGATCGAAAAAAGTTTTAACTTCAGCAGCACTCAGAACTTTAACGTCAGCGGTTACTTTCTCATAAACGGTCAAAAAATTCTTCAATTCAGCTTCCGTCATCCCTTGTTGTTTTAGGGTATCTTGAAATTTAACATCATTCCCAATGCTTTTTTTAATGATTGCCTCCTGCTCCTTGACTTTTGCATCCTCTGGATCAAGCTTCTGATTCTTCACTTCTTGAGCGATAAGCTTCCCTTCAATCATTCGTTCTAGAAGCTGGCTTTTAATCTGAGGTAAGGCTGCTTTACCGTCCGCTGTATCAAATTTCAAACCTTGTTTTTCATAAGTCTTCTGTGCCTCGGCAACTCGCGCATCATAATCCTTAATCAAAATTGACTCTCCATTAACTTTTACCGCCCATTTACCGCCAACCAACGAAGAACACCCCGTGGTTATAAGGATCAATGCAATGACTCCCAAAATCATCCCCACTTGAGACTTTCTCATTTAGACACACCCTTTCATCCACTTTCAAAACTCCCACCCCGAAGTCTCCGTCCTCAGCTTTAGCTGAACGAGTTCACTTTAACCTGTGAACAGTATATCAAGGAGTTGTGCTTGAAGCAATATTGCAAAATGCCGCGAGCACTCGACCTACCGCCTCAATTACCTCTGCTTGGTTCAGCGTCCGGATACGGATTTTGCACTCAAGATTTCCACCACTCATTGTCTTGAAGGACAAGGGATAAGGGGAGTTCGAGGCCACGGCCATCAGGTTCTCACCAGACATGCCCATATCTACTGCAAAACGAATACTAACATTTTGTTTGCCTTGTTGAATTTGTTCGACTTTCAAAGAGCTTGACCGTATTTTGATCCGGATTATTTCAATTAAGTGTTCAACTTCACGAGTCGGAGTTCCGAAGCGATCCACCAATTCATCGACCATATCGCTAAGTTGTTCCTCATCCCGAACCATGGCCAGTCGTTGGTACAACGACGCCTTAGCTTGGCTATCTCCAACATAGTTGTCCGGTAAAAAGGCATCTACCTGGAGCTCAATGCTTGGCTCAATGATTTCTTCCACCTTTTCCCCACGCAACTCCTGAACCGCTTCTTTAAGCATCTGGCTGTACATTTCAAAACCCACCGCTGCTAAATGCCCATGTTGCTGAGCACCAATCAAGTTACCTGCACCTCTAATTTCCAAGTCTCGCATGGCAATTTTAAATCCCGCTCCAAATTCCGTAAACTCACGGATCGCAGCCAGACGTTTTTCGGCAATTTCCGTAAGAACCTTCTGCGGTTTATACAAAAGGTAGGCAAACGCCTTACGATTGGACCGCCCCACACGTCCCCGCAACTGATAAAGTTGGGATAACCCAAAACGATCGGACTCATCGATAATAAGCGTGTTTACATTGGGCATATCCAGTCCGGTCTCGATAATGGTTGTAGAAACCAAGACATCAATTTCCTGCTCTAGAAAGTCCAGCATGACACGTTCCAACTGTGTTTCGCGCATCTGACCGTGGGCAACACCAAATCGTGCTTCGGGAACCAAGTCACTCAAGAAATGAGTCACTTTGTCCATATCCTCAACTCGATTATGCACATAGAATACTTGTCCGCCCCGTTGAATCTCACGCCTTATGGCATCGCGTACCACATCAGCCCGAAATTCCGTAACATACGTCTGAACTGGATACCGGCCTTCAGGTGGCGTCTCAATCACGCTCATGTCCCTAACTCCTACCAGCGACATATGTAAGGTCCTTGGGATTGGGGTTGCCGACAAGGTCAGCACATCGACGTTACCCTTTAAGGTTTTAAGCTTCTCCTTGTGGGCAACCCCGAAACGCTGCTCTTCATCAATGACTAATAAACCTAAATCTTTAAATTCAACGGCATCAGCGAGAATGCGATGCGTTCCCACAATGACATCAATTCGGCCAACCTTGAGACCTGCAAGTATTTCCTTTTGTTCCTTCTGAGACCTAAAACGGCTCAGCATTTCGATTGTAATCGGATATCCTATAAACCGTTCCCGAAACGTATTAAAATGCTGTTGGGCCAAAATAGTAGTGGGAACGAGGACTGCTACTTGTTTGCTGTCCAACACCGCTTTAAACGCTGCGCGAAGGGCAACTTCTGTTTTGCCATATCCCACATCTCCGCAAAGTAAGCGGTCCATCGGACGTGGTCGCATCATATCAAGTTTTACATCCACAATGCTCTGGAGTTGATCTGGGGTCTCCACATAAGGGAACTTGTCCTCAAATTCGTTTTGCCACGCATTATCTTGAGAAAAAGCAAATCCTTTGATTGCCTCCCGCTTGGCATAAAGTTTCACAAGATCAATTGCCATTTCTTTGACGGCACTGCGTGTTTTACTCTTTACCTTGTACCACTCAGTCCCCCCAAGTTTGTACAGTTTGGGCAGGGTTTCCGCAGCACTTCCCAAATATTTTTGTAAGAGATGCAGTTGATCCAACGGAACATAAAGTCGATCTTCTCCAGCATAGCGGAGCCCAAAATAGTCCTTGACGATACCTCCAACCTCTAACCTCTCAATGCCAGTAAATTGACCGATCCCGTGTTGAGCATGCACAACATAGTCCCCTGGTTTAAGGTCCGAAATGAATATGCTCTTTTGAGCAGGTGTGCTAGGTTTCTTGCCAGCCGCCTTGCTCTCCCTTTTATAGATTTCAGCTTCAGTTAGAATGACTAATTTTCCCAGCGGTAACTCAAAGCCATGGTCGAGGGAATACGGATAAACATAAACATGTCCTTCTTCAACAGGATCCTTTAGTTCTTTGCGGCTCGCAGTCAATCCTCGATCTTTTAAGCCCTGAATCAACCGCTCAACATGCTCCTCATCGCCGACAAACAGCGCCACTACATTTCCTGAATCCTTTCGATGCTCTATCTCCTCCACTAACTTACTTGTTTTTCCCATGAAACCTGTCAATGGGCGGGCATTTAAATTAAAAATTCGCTTTGGTGAGAGACCTGGTGCCTGCCTTAAAAGCGTTGAAAGATTGATCAAAGGATGTCTCTCTCCGTGGCTTAGTAGATCATTGTAGTTAATAAACTGAGTTTCAGGATGAACAAACCCCTCACCGTGTTCCAGTTGATGAGTGAATTCTAATAAACGCTCATTAGCTTGAAACTCTAGCTGCTCTTTTAAACGTAGAGGCTCATCCAGAATAATAATATGATCCTTAGGTAGATAAGAGAAAAAGGGGACGAGCGGCATATCGACTAAGCTTAAAAAGGAATAAATATTTTCATCTAATATTCCCTGTTCAAGCCGTTCATCTAAAAAATTAACTTTATTTTGTAAACGGTCAGCTGCCTCTTTCTTTCCAACGCGTGTAAGACGACCGGTGGCTTTACGAGCTTCAGCACGTATTGCAAATCGGAGTCGTCCCAGCTCCTCCCTAGTGATAACATATTCCATTACAGGCGAAACACGCACTTTTTTAATAGGAGCAATAGATTTTTGGGTGCCAAGATCAAACGTCCGGATGGAGTCGATTTCAGTATCGTAAAACTCAATACGTACCGCCTCTTCGTCTAAAGGTGCTATGTCCAGGATCCCGCCTCTTAAGGCGAACTGCCCTTTCCCTTGAACTGTCTCTATCCGTTCGTATCCACCAGAGATTAACCCATTAAGAACCTCGGCCAGACTATATTCTTTCCCCACTTCGAATGTTAATGTATAATCTGTCCAGCGTTCCTGAGGGAATACGCGCCGTTCCAAGGCAAGGACAGAAGCAACGACAGTACACTTATTATCCTGCGCCAATCGATTCATGACCCGAATTCGGTCTGAGGTCGTTTCTTTACTTCTACCCAACGCTTCAAAAGGAAGCCATTCTGTTGTGGGAAAATGCAGTATTGTTTCTTGAGGACACCAGGTCCGCAAATCGTTAGCCCACTTCTGAGCTTGATCTTCCGAATAAGTTAGAATCAATCCGGTTCTAGATCGTTGTAATAGCTGAGCGACAAAGGCTGCTTTTTGGCTTCCTGTTAGATCGCAAATCATTTGGGGCCATTCGCCCTGGCTTAATGCTTGATCGATCTCTTTAATATCAAGTCCCTGTCGTAGATAGTCATGTATTGTATTCAAACCGCGCATCCTTTCGGGTAGCAAAAAAGATGAACGTCCGTATAGGACCCCCATAGCGATGTTCGATGTTCGATTTAAGGATTATAAACCCAAGCTTGGAACCACGATTCTCGAACTTCGCATTACGATTTTTTGCCCCTAATATGGTAAAGGCACAATGCATCGTGCCCTTATAGCATTGCTGAAACCCAATGTTATTTCTTCAACATACTGCGCCAAGGTAGGGGCTCGAAGCATCGCCCCTACAACACCGTCCCTTTTGCCCGTACTAATGATAAACAATCCTAGGCTCTATTTCCATTTCATGTAGGCAACCTGGACAAAGTGCGTATGCTACATTTCCAACAATATCCATTATAGGGTCGGCGTTATCGTTGGTCAAGTCATCTAACTCAATCTCTCCAATAATTCGATCACAGGCATGACATAACTTTAATATCTTCATACTCAAAATCACTCCCTAGCTAGTAGAATTACCCCTAGCAAGGAAGGTTATACGCCTTGTTAACGATGATATAAATTCATGGCCTTATCGCTTTCCCCTTTAATCCATAAATCAGCCACCTTTTCTGCCCGTCCTAACACCTCATCTAACTGCGTAGTCTCATCATCTGCAAAGGGTGAAAGGACATGATCAATGGTCGTGGTTCGTGGTTCGTGGTTCGAACCACGATTATCTAATATCGAACCACGAGGTCGGCCCACACCTAGTTTTAGTCGCCAGAATTTTTCTGATCCCAATTCAGTTAAAATGGATTTAATGCCGTTATGTCCCCCTGCGCCTCC
>DASRMA010000234.1:0-3427 GCA_035648155.1 Desulfosporosinus sp. | reverse complement strand
AAATCTGTTTCAGATAAATATCTATCGCAGTAGACATAGGGATGCCCAGTTGTGAAAGGACTTCCTCAGCCCTTCTTTTTACGTCAGGATTAACTCTTAAATTTAAAGTCGTAGTTTTTTCCATGTTAATCATCTCCTTTTGATATTATTGTAACGCTTTTGTCGTTACTTTTCAATAAGGATTTTGACTTTTTATAATATATCAAAGAAAAATGGTACTGCTGTTTAAATTATTAAGTGTCAATACCCTTTTTATATTTTTTAGCTAGACTATGCAGTCTAACTTTAACTTGACACAAGAGAACCGTCTTTCCGGTCCCCGTGGCAGCCAAGACCAGATTCTTGAACGAGTGATGGACTTCCCATTCCACTCTCAATTTGCAACTTTATTAAGGTTTTCGTTAATGATCCCATTAATGATTTGCTCATACAGGCCATATATAATTTCAGACATGTTACACCTCTAACTCAGCACTGATTTTAGCTTGTCCACTAGTGGAATATCTGCCGGGGCAAAGTCATATAAGTCTAACTCATGGCGATTAACCCACGCCAAGTTACTGTGAACACTTAAGGTGAATTCACCTGAGATCCACTTGCACCAGTAAGCCATCAGCTTGATGGTTCCGCTATGATACTTATAGATGCTTTCACCGAAGAAATCCAGAACTTCTATATCAACCTCCAATTCTTCTCTTATTTCTCTTCTTAGGCATTCCTGAGGAGTCTCTCCAAATTCTATCTTGCCACCGGGGAACTCCCATTTGCCTGCCTGATTTTCGCCTGGTGCCCGTTGGGCGATCAGGACATTATTTTCTTTTAGAATAATTGCAGCTGTTACTTCTTTCATAATGTTCAATCCTTTAGGTATTCTAATGCTTTAATGTGGCAAGACCTTCAGATGCGTATTTCTGAATAAAGAAGAGATTCCTGAAATTTTTGTGGAACGATAAAACGCTCCGCCTAGTACATAATCTCAGGCGCTCTTCTAATTTTTAGAATAGTTTCCAATTTTGTTGGGTTCGTCCCCTGGAGGGAGGCTGACCATGGGAGGCCTTCCCTCGAGCATTATGTGGAACAAATACTCGAAATGCATATGATTATTGTATAACTTGTCCACCCGATCTCATTGTGGTTTTGTATTAACGCCTGTTGAGAGTGCTTGAAGTGTCCGTTGCTATGCGATAACTGCCGCCTTGCATTTAGCACAAGGATAGCCAATCATATTGGATAGTTAGAAGAGTTAAGGCCCAAAGAAGTTCAATCTTGGACTATTCGTTGACAAGCTCGCCAAGAATAGGACAAATTTCTTACTGCATATACATTCCAACGGAGGGGTGTATATGCAGAAGCAACAAATTCAATGGATTCCTATTGATAAGATTAATCCTTTATTCGAAGCTCGCGTGTCAAACGTTTTTTTAGAACGAATGCGCAAGATAAACCCTTCATTACAACTTATGATTTACTTCTCGCCGTTGAAAAGGTACCAAACAAAGATAGTTATATATTAGTGAGCGGATTCGATAAATACAAATATCTTCAAAATCTTGAGGGCTGGAATCAAGCACCATGCATTGTCGAGAAATCTGGCACAGTCGAAGATATGCACCTTAAAGTATTAAGTAGATTTTACCCCAAAGGAGATAACCCAAAAGATAACAAAAAGCAATTGCTACTCCGACTCGAAGCATTAGGAGTCAGTAGGCAGCGCATTGTTAAGGAATCGTTTATGACAATGAGTGAAATAAAAAGCAGTTACACCTATGACCTAAACATACCGGAAGAATATATTACAGACAATACTGTGACAAAGACATTAAACGAAATAGAACGATTAGAAATATCCACTGAAAGCAAAATACCACCTTTATTATACGGCGGGATTAAAGATCGGTAATTCAGGGCGTCTTACTGGTCAGGTAATGAGCATTATAAAGCAGTTTAGTAAAGATGATAACCGAGTTAAGCGCTTAACTTCTGCCCAGCAAATCAAGACCTTTGATCAGGCGTTCAACCCTAAGAAAAGTATTTTAAAGATACTAAAGGACACATTGGACGGATTTATGTCGTCCTGAACTAGCTAGACCTTTACCGTCTTCTTCATCACAAACCCCGGCAATGACTCCTTCATCTTCCAAACAATACTAATCGGCGCCGAGCCATAATGACTCTGAAAGTCTGCAAATCCAATACAGGTATAAGGTAAGGTGAACTTCGTCTCCTCTTTATACTCCCTGACAAAAAACAACACATTTCCACCATTGGTTGATTTGTGAAGATACCTCTGCCCGGTGATGGATTCCTCGGTCGTTCGACTCTGGGATTGCCAATGAAATAGCTCCTCATTAATGGAATAATCCTGATACATCGTCGAAGGGGAATAATTTTTCTCTGACTTGTTCAAGGTCACGAAAAATACATCCAGATTCTTCTCCGCCAGGTAGAGTACACCTTCCCTGAACGAGCTCTTCTTTTTCTCCGTATGTTTCCCCAGCGCCACTAAAATCTGGTCCAACGTATACGCGCAGTATAAATCCAGCGGGCTTTCATTGCCGAGTTCCTCCAGTGACTTGTCCACAAAATCTATTTTCACATACTGGTATTCCAGCAAGTCCATGAGTTCGCCATATAATAAGGAATCGTCAATCACCCAATAGATGGCCTCTTCAATAGAAACAAAACGTTTTCCCAGATCCTCCAAGCCCTTTCCCCACACAGTATAGTAAAGCATAGTGAGCATGGTTCTTTCCACCGCTGACAAAGATTGCAACAAGATGCCTTTGCTCATCTGGATCTGGGGTAGGATCGTCTGGATAAAACGAATCCATCGCCTGGAATTTATGAAAGACAGCCGTCCCAGCGCTAAGGCTAGCAAGTGCTCCCTCTCCTGATCCACGCTATATCCCTTAAGTAATCCGGCCTGAGCTGCCAATCCCACCACGGTCACTTTCTTGCTATAGACATCTTGTGGAGTGACATGGTAGCCCTCAAAAAACTCCCGGACATTAAGCTGTCCTTTAATTTCCAGGAAATCATGGAGCTTGCCGATCAGATTTCGCTTATTATTCACTGCATTGCGAATGTTCGCCAAAATATAGTCCTGAGCTTGCTTTTCCAATTGAATAGAGCAGCCTCTCGGTACATTAGCAAAACCATTCTTAATTTCATGCTCAACCGTTTTCCGAGTCCTCGATAACAACGCTTTGAACTGGTCTTCAAACGAATACTTCTTGTGAGCTTGTCCCACGAAATCCAATACCGTCAGGGCTTCTTTCCCCTCGCCTAACCTTAAGCCACGTCCCAACTGTTGCAAAAAGACGGTCAAGCTTTCTGTAGGGCGAAGGAAAAGAACCGTGTTTACCTCGGGAATATCGATCCCTTCATTATAGATATCCACCACAAAGACAAACTTGATTTCCTTCGT
>DASRMA010000233.1:0-12241 GCA_035648155.1 Desulfosporosinus sp. | reverse complement strand
CTATTTTTTTACACTTTTATAGAGTAACATAGCGCCACTGATCTGTGTTCGATATAAGCTTGTGAATATTAACATAAACTTTACATTTTTGTAACTTCACTTTAATATATAACATATATAATGGATCAGATGGAAAAAAATTAATAGTTATGAGGTGTAAAAAAATACTGTTCAAGAAGCTAAATTAGACAGTATATTAAATCGCTAAAGTGTTTCTCAATGGTAGGGAAGAGATCGATTTAAACTTATATGTTATATTTTGGAGGATGATGGAAACGTGGCAACAAAGCAAAAAATTAACCGTAGTATCTTAGCTTTAATTATAGCTTCAATTATTATTTCAGTTGGAATTGGAGCCTTAAATATTAATGGTATGATAGCCAGCTCAAAAGTAAACTCAGATTTATATAAAGCAACCTTAAATGCTAATTATGACCAGAACATTCGATTCGTAACTCAGCAAGCTATAAGTACTTTGGATAATATTTATCAACTCCAGAAGGACGGAAGCCTTACAGAAGAACAGGCCAAGGCAGAGGGAGCTGCTAGCATGACTAAACTTAGATATGGCGATGATGGGAACGGATATTACTGGGGAGATACGACGGCGGGGATATGTGTTTTCCATGGTACAAATCCAAAAGCTCCTGGCACAGATCGAAGCAATACTGTTGACTCTAAAGGGAATTTTATGATTCAAGAAATTCTTAAAGTTGCTGCGAGTGGTGGAGGTTATACTAATTATTGGTTTCCCAAAGCTGACCCTAACGATAAGACAGAATACCCCAAGCGCGGTTACGCTTTAGAATTTAAGCCCTGGAAGTGGGTTATTGGGACAGGAAACTATATTGATGATATAGATAAGGTTATAGCGACTCGTCAAGCAGTCGTTGATAGGGATCTGCGCATAGCAATTGGATCTTCAGTTTTGGGAACGTTTGCGTCAATTGTCATTGCTGTCGGATTCGCTTTGATGATTAATCGTAGGATTTCCAAACAAATTGCTCCTATGGCAGAATCTGCTCAATTAGTTGCTGGTGGAAAACTTGATATACTGAAGATTAATGTGACGACGAATGACGATATTGGACAGCTAGGAACTGCTTTCAACGCTATGACCGATAATTTGCGTGATTTAGTTGAAAAAGTTTCTCAATCTTCAGGACTTGTTGCCTCAACTTCTCAGGAACTTACTTCTTGAGCAGAACAATCTGCTCAAGCGTCAAGTCAAATTGCCGTTGCCATCACCCAGGTTTCGTGTGAAACAGAAAAACAATTAACAGTAGTTGAAAATATGACCCTAATTGTAAACCAAATATTGAAAGGCATCGACCAGATTCTCACTAGCTCGAAAATAGTCGCAAATACTTCAGAAAAAGCAGCTGAAGCTGCCTTAGAAGGCAGTAAGGCCATTGATAAAACCATTAACCAAATGAATAATATTGAAAAAACGGTGAACAGCTCGGCTCAAGTCATTGACAGTTTAGGGGAGCGATCCAATGAGATTAGTCAAATAATAGATACGATTTCGGGGATTGCCGCACAAACCAATCTTCTCGCTCTCAATGCCGCTATTGAAGCTGCGCGTGCGGGAGAACAGGGGCGTGGCTTTGCGGTCGTAGCCGATGAAGTCCGTAAGCTTGCCGAACAATCGAGCGAAGCAGCGAAACAAATTGCAGCACTAATTACTGAAATCCAAAATGGTACCCAACAAGCAGTTAATGCTATGAATACAGGAACACGTGAAGTAGCGATTGGAACAGATGTGGTTAACACTGCAGACCGAGCCTTTAAAGAAATTAATGACTTGGTCAATACGGTTTCAACGCAAGTGCGAGAAATTTCTACTGAAATTCAACAAACAGCCAATGCAAGTAATAAAATTATTGATGCTGTCTCTGAAATTAATGGAATTAGTAGAACCATTGCAGATCAAACTCAAACAGTTTCTGCTGCCACGGAAGAACAATCGGCTTCAATTGAGGAAATTGCTTCTGCCACCCAAATGCTCACTCAAATGGCCCAAGAGTTAGAAAGGTCATTAACTAGATTCACGGTTTAACCTAAGAGATTGTGAGAATAAAGTAGGGCTGAAGGCAACGTACTTTCTGCCCTGCTTTCTTGTACCCAGAGACAAAGGTGCCTGATATGAGAACACAAACCGATGGAATTCCATAGAAATGAAGGAATTTGCTGAACTTCGCCGAATATAGAGTCTAGGGGAAAAATGCTAGAAGAGGGGTACAGATTCAATTATGCTTACAGTTGAAAAAATTGGCGGAACTTCAATGGCCCAATTTCACAATGTACTTAACGATATTATAGGATATCCGAGCTCAGCGCGATTTCGTTACGGGAGAGTCTTTGTTGTCTCTGCCTATGCTGGAGTAACCAATATGCTCCTTGAAAATAAAAAAACCAAAGCTCCAGGGATCTATCATCATTTTATCAAAGGTGAAGATTACGAAACCGCCATCGATGACCTTTTAAGCGAGGCCGTAAACATTAATGAAACTTTCGTCGATATTGGCTTGGATAGAAAAGTATGTCGTGAATTTCTTGTTGAACGAATCATGCAAACAAAGGCTTATCTAAATAGCATGGAAGATATTCTCGCCTCAGGATATGTGGGGAGGGAAAGTATATTCTCCGCAGCTAGGGAGTTGCTGGCATCTATAGGTGAGGCGCACTCGGCCTTTAATACTGTCAACATACTTCGAAACAACGGTATACTTTCTGAGTTAGTTGATTTAACGGGTTTTCGTGATGCGAAACAGCTTTCGATCAGCGAACGTATCGAGAAATGTTTCAGAAATGTAAATCCGCAGGATGCGATTCTTGTTGCCACTGGCTATACAAAAGGAATCGAAGGAATTATGAGGGAATATCAAAGGGGATACTCCGATATTACCTTCTCAAAAATTGCCACCCATCTTGACGCAGATGAAGCTATCATCCACAAGGAATATCACTTATCCTCCGCGGATCCTAACATCGTGGGAGTGGATAAAACGATTGTAGTAGGTAGGACCAATTACGATGTTGCTGATCAGCTTGCCGACATTGGAATGGAAGCAATTCACCCTAATGCATCGAAGCCGTTAGAAATGGCTGGAATAAATCTTCGTATTAAGAATACCTTCGAACCGGATCACCCAGGAACTGTGATATCCAATGATTATATTGGTCCCCAAGCAAAGATTGAAATAATTGCTGGTTCTGATAAAATAGTGGTTCTCGAAATTCATGATACATCAATGGTGGGAGAACCAGGATTTGATCTAGAAATTATGAATACGTTTGCTAGTCATGAAATTAGTTACATCATGAAAACCACCAACGCCAATAGTATCTCGCTAGTTATATGGGAATCGGATCTCATTGACGACTTAGTGCCTGAACTTGAAGAGAATTATCAGACAGTTACAGTACAGGCGGCAGCGATCGTCTGTGTCATCGGATCCAATATTGCTATGCCTAGGATATTAGCTCGAGCAGCGAATGCTTTAGCTAAAAATAATATCAACATCAAATGTGTGTCTCAGTCTCTAAGACAGGTGAATATGCAATTTATTATTGAACGAAAAATGTATAAAACGGCAATAATATCCTTGAACGAAGAGCTATGTCTAGTAGACATAAACCAGTGATTATAGGTAGGAAGAAAGTGGAAGTGTGTCAGTACTAGCGGTAGAAGCGTTTTTGAAGGAAAAGAAAAAAGACATTGCAATCTTAACGTTTGGAGATACAAGTACGGTTGCTAAAGCGGCAGAGGCTTTAGGAGTAACGCCTGGAGAAATTGCCAAATCATTGTTGTTTAAGATTAAAGATGACTTTGTCATGATTCTCATGGCTGGGGATAAGCGTATAGATAATCGGAAGTTTAAAGACGTCTTTAAGGCTAAGGCCAAGATGCCTGAAGCAAAAGAGGTCGTAGCGGCAACTGGGCATCCAGTAGGTGGGGTGTGTCCATTTGGCTTAATAAAAGCCATACCCATCTATCTTGATTATTCCTTGCGATCGTATAAGCATATTTTTCCGGCGGCAGGTGCACCCAATACTGCAATGAAGTTAAATCTTGATGATCTGTTTGAACTGACCCACGGACAGTGGATAGACGTCATCCAATCTGAAATAGTCTAAACACAGAGATCAACAGAATATTTAGTAGAGACAATTGATACCCCTCTGGGGTTCCGATTGTCCCTACTTTCGTAAATGCCTATACAAGGCTAGTGCCAAAGTAGTATTATATAAGTATTATAAGAGGGCAAATTTTTTTTGGAGGTGTAGGTGCTTTGAAACACAAAAGGAAAGTAATAGTGGCTATCGGCTGTCTCCTGTCTCCTGTTAGCTACCCTCATTGGTCATCCGAAATTATTTAATATTCAAGCAATCTATGCGGAGAGTCAATCTACTGAACCAAAAACTGTTGAGGTTATTGTTCAAAAACTCCAAGGAAGTGACTCCCTGTCCATACTACAGTCGGTGGGAGGAATATTGGTTGCAGAGACCCCAATGATCAACGGATTTGTCGCAAAGGTTTCGGAGGACTCCTTGGTAAAGTTGGGTCAACAAGAGGGTGTGTTACGCTATTCCATAAGTCATCCGATTGCCCTGACAGGGGACTTTGGGAGAAAAATGAAAATAGGCAAGGGCGTCCAATTTAAGCGCTCTGAAAAATTAGACAACGATTACAGAGAGATCGTAGAAGCGGACGACGTCAGAGAAAAGGGAAAGGGTGTAACCATCGCTGTTTTGGACAGTGGAGTTGGATCAGATTCCTATAGCAAAAATAGCCTTAATGTAGTTCGTTCTATAGCTATTAATCCCGAGGTGACAACAACAGACGATTTGTATGGCCACGGAACCCATGTGGCAGGTATCATAAATGGTAAAGGAACTAAAGAGGTTACAGGGATAGCTCATGAAGCCAATCTGATTAATGTTAAACTAGGCGACGATCAAGGTAATCTATCAGAAATAGATTTATTGCTAGGGTTACAGTGGGTGTATGATTTTAAAGACGATTATAATATAAAGGTTGTTAACCTCTCCGTTTCCTCTGATACTCCTGGGTCATATATAGAAAGTCCCTTGAGTGCAGCAGTTGAGCAACTTTGGTTAAGTGGAGTTACTGTTGTAGCTGCAGCAGGGAACGATCGGATAAATCCCACGGATATTGATTATACTCCAGCAAACGATCCTTATATTATTACCGTTGGTGCAGTTGATGGCAAAGGACAAGAGATGGCTAGTGAGTCCGAACTTGCTGAGTGGTCTAAGCACGGGATCACCCCCCAAGGAGTTCTCAAACCGGAGATAACCGCACCAGGAGTCGACATTATTTCCCTCCTGCCTAGGAGAGATTCCCTTTTAGCCATAGAGCATCCTGAGGCAGTTATTAACGGAAACTATTTTCAAATGAGTGGTTCGTCTATGGCTGCACCTATGGTTAGCGGTACGATTGCTCTCATGCTGGAGGCAAACCCTTCATTAACGCCTAATGATATTAAGTCTATTTTGCTCGGTACAGACGTCCCGTATAAAAATATATCGGATACTTCTGGGGTCATTAATGCTAGAAGAGCGGTAGAAATAGCCAAAGATAAGAGGAAGTTTGCAGAACTTCCTAGATATGAGAACACGTGGCCTCTATCTTCCTATATGGTGGATTCGGGAACTACGATGGATTGGTCAAAATTCTCATGGGGGAACGCGGGTTGGGAAAAGTTTTCATGGGGAAACATTGATTGGTCTAAGTTCTCGTGGGGAAACGTAGCTGGGTAAAATTCTAATGAGGATAAGTAAACAGGCCATTAAATACGAGTAAGAAGCAGTCTGAAGGACTGCTTCTTACTACGTTGGGGGAATTTAAACTGAACAAATTAAATGCAATGGCCAAATTTTATATAGCCTTCCATGTTCTTGTTACTTGTATTATACTTTATTATGTGTTTTCAAACCCTCCTTATAGTATATCCTACTCTACGGTAATCCCATTTATCATTTTTGGGAGTATGTTTGAGATTCTCCGTTTGAATGCATTTGGTATTAATGATCAAAGGCTCAATATTTCTGCTGGATCAGCAATTATCCTTGCAGCAGTTATGCTGTTTAACCCATTTGAAATCATCTTATTTGCATTTTGTTATGGTCTTTCCATGATAATATTTCCCATCCTTTCGCCTTCTAAGATTATATTTAATATTTCACAAACTATTAACGTTACTTTTGTCACTTTCTTAGTCTGGAATTCACTGCATATGAAAAATGAGCTATTATTAAGTACGGATAATATCTTGCCTTTTCTTGCGACAATGGCGGTATTTGGAGTAGTCGATCTATTGTCTGTTACCATTATAGTTTCTATTGCTTCTAAAACAAGGGTTATCGTAATATTGAGCGAGTCGTTTGAATGGATAAGTGTCAGTTATGCTCTTGTGGCTTTCATAGGTTGGATACTAGCAGAAGTGTATATGAAATTCTATCTATTCGGGCTATTGGGATTTGTTCTCCCCCTACTACTCATGCGATATAATATGTATCTTTTTGTTAAAAACAAGGAATCCCAAGTCACGCAATTACTAGATTTCAACTTATTATTAAAAGATAATAATAAACAGCTTATTTTGACCTTGTCACAAATCATAGATGCTCGTGAGAATAGTTTGTTAGGACACTCGGTGACTGTGGCTAAATATGCTACTGTCATAGCGGGGCGGATGAATTTTACACAAGATCAAGTGTATGATTTGAAGCGAAGCGCCATGCTGCATGATATAGGGAAGCTTGGAATAAGTGAAACAATATTGCAAAAGCCTGGAAAGCTTACGGACGAAGAATTTAAGACTGTAAAGAATCACTCTCTTATTGGAGAGAAGATTCTGGAAAACATTAAGGGGATGGAAAAGGTAGCGACAGTCGTTTTACAGCATCATGAGCAATACAGCGGAAATGGATATCCTAATCACCTTCGTGAAGAAGAGATATTGATCGAAGCCCGAATTATTGCGCTGTGTGATGCCTTAGATACCATGCTTTCGACTCGTTCCTATAAACAGGGATGGTCAATTGATGAAGCCGTAGTTGAATTAGTTCGCTGTCGGGGAACACACTTTGATCCCAAGGTTGTTAATGCGTTTCTAGAAGTGAAAGATGAAGTGCACGATGGGTTTTTCACGAATTCGTACCTAGCCAAGAAAGAGGAGTGTACCTTGGGAAGTTTGCTTATCGGTCAGGATGATTGCAAATAAATTCCCAATTTGACCATTTCCCTTATAAGCATTAGTATTACTAAGGATAAAGAAACGTTGTTTGAAGGGAACTGACAAAGCACTTGAAATTACAAGAAAAAGAACGTGGCATAAGACATTACTTAACCAACAAATATTGGGTTATTTTCATTGCGCTGTTTTGCGCAGTTCTCTGGGGAAGCGCCTTCCCAGTCTTGAAAGTAAGCTATGCTGAGCTTGGGATAGCACCGGATGATCGCTACGCAATTATTGTCCTTGCTGGAATGCGATTTTTCATTGCTTCCTTACTTATCTTCCTTCTACTTGTTGTAGGAATCAAGCAGTCACCAAAGGTTAAGCGCAAAATGTTACCTCAGCTATTTTTATTGGGCTTGTTGCAAATTAGTTTGATGTATTTCTTTTTCTACAATGGCCTGGCTCATACTACCGGGATGAAAGGAGCTATTTTATCCTCAGCTGGTATCTTTTTTGTCGTTGTCCTTGCCCACTTCGTTTATCTTGATGATCGGCTGGGGTGGCGTAAAATCCTCGGCTTAATAGCAGGCTTTGCTGGGATCATCTTAATTAATTCTGGAAAAAACTTCACCTTTGATTTCTCCTGGCAGGGCGAAGGCTTTATGATTTTATCGGGTCTCGTTAGTGCCTTTGGGACAGTCTTAGCTAAACGGATTTCTAAAGAGGTTCATCCTTTTGTTCTAACGGCATGGCAGATGCTTTTAGGGTCGCTAGTCCTGATCGTTGTGGGACTACCTAGCTTAGAACCTCATGCCATGGTCTTTACCAACAAAGCCTTGCTGCTCCTGTTATATTCCGCATTTCTCTCGGCAACTGCATTCTCCCTCTGGTATGCTATTTTGAAATATAATAAAGCAGGAGAGATTAGTGTCTATAAGTTTATGACTCCCGTCTCTGGAGCGATGTTGTCTGCGTTGTTCATTCCTGGAGAACATCTGACACTGAATATGTTTATCGCATTAGCCCTAGTGGCACTGGGGGTAATCATAGTGAACTACCCAAGAAAAGCCTAAAAAGATTGGAGGTTGACATGGGAAAGACATTAGTATTAACCGAAAAACCCTCCGTAGGACGTGAGGTAGCGAAGATACTCAATTGCAATCAAAAGGGTAACGGATGTTTCGTAGGGCCAAGATATATTGTTGTTTGGGCACTAGGGCACTTGGTAACGCTCGCAGACCCCGAATCCTATGATGAAAAATACAACAACAATTGACAGAGATTAGCAAAGGACGACTACCCAGTCAAACGTTTCTGACTGGCATCAGGGGTTATGCCACTCATCTTGTATCAACAGTTAATGGTAGCTCCCAAACCTTTAAACATGATAATTTAACCAGAAATAAATGTCCAGAGTGCGGAAAGTTCCTGCTTCAAGTAAAAGGCAAGAAAGGTGAGATGTTCGTCTGTCAAGATCGTGAATGCGGTTACAGAAAAGGTATTTCACAGACGTCAAATGCAAGATGCCCGGAGTGCCACAAGAAGCTGGAGCTGAAGGGGGACGGAGATAATAAAATGTTCTCCTGCGTTTGTGGGCATCGCGAGAAACTTTCGGCCTTTACGAAACGAAGAGAGGCAGAAAAGGGCAATATTAATAAGAGGGAAGTTAGCTCCTTCATGCAACACCAAAATGAAGGGAATTTGCTCAACACGGCTTTGGCAGATGCGTTGGCTAAGTTCAAATAGTGAAGGTTCGCGAGAACGGGCAGGGTACCCGGCAAATTGGACATCCGTGTCCAGTTGCCGGGTACCCTGCTTTAGGATAGCGGATTCAAGATAACTCGGCTAAGATGATTGCAAAGGCGTTGGAGCATGTGATCGCGGATCCTCTGGGGTGGGAGATAATGTAATCTCAAACACCTTATTTTATAAGCCGTAAAATAGAGTATTCGTTGTATTAGATTCACTTATTATAAACAATTAGTTATCTAACTTCTTTTTAGTCCTTAGATAATATCCTATAGATTGTATAGTAAAGTATCCATATTCAATGATCAGTAATGTGAATATTATAGGTGTTGGCCAAAACAATGGCCTATCTGGAGACACTATAGAGATGCTTACAGTTGACACTATTAGTGCAACGGCCGTAACAATAAGAAATATATAAAACATGCAATATAACAGACATTGTTTTCTTGCGTGTTTTAGTCTATGCTTTTTGTCTGAATAGATCTGGGGTCTGTCATCAGTATATTCTTTTCTCCATATTGTATATTTCATGTAAGTGAACTTACTAGTGAAGATCACTTCCCAACCGCTAGACTTATGAATATCAAAATAACTATCATTTACAAGGTTTTGATAATCTACACAATACTTAATAGTACGGGGTTCACCCTTCATGAAATAAAAAATATTACCACTTCGACTCATTCTGTAAAGGTTATAGCCTTGCTTTTCCTTAGCTTCAAGCCATGTCTCAATTTTATCAGGCGCATACATCCAAGCTAGTTTGCGCTTCTTTATGAGCTTTCCTTCTCTTCGTAGAGCTTTTTCAGTCTTGCGATCTAACCTGCGTTTAGAGAGGGCTATATCAGAGCCACTTTCCCGACGCAGTTTTTTATCTGATTGAATAAGTCTTATTAATATGTAGAGTAATGTGGATAGAATTAGGAACATGGCCGTTAATGATATACTGGAGCCTGGTTCGAAATGTGAAGAAAAATTATCAGAGAAGAATGCTAAGTATAATGTTATTAACATTAGTAGAACCCCAAACGATTGGTAGGCTAATAATATTCCTATGGAATATTTGATGATGCGATTTCTCTTCAAGATGCTTTCTCTGGAGGGAAATATTTTTAGTTCGGACGCTTCATTTTCATTCGCTAATATACTCCATTTTCCTTTTGTAAAAACATCATACCATTGACTCTTGATCAAGGAAGGTGAATTAGCGCTCACTCTATCTTTGTGACGGCAAATTCTGTATTGGATTATTTTTCGTTCATCATACTCAAAGACAAACGCTCTGGTTACAAAGTCTATTTTTTCTAATTGATACCCGTCGTAGGCCATTTCACCGAGCCATTTTTCAGTCTTCATAACATCAAGGCTCCAAAAGGGTCTAAATACCTTCTTAACCATGAAAATCCCCCTCAAATCTTAAGGCATTCGTGTATAATTCCTTAATCCTTTCTATCTCCGTGAGAATTAATTGCTTCCCAATATCCGTAATCTCATAAACAGTACGCCGCTGCTCATCAGAATAAATAGAGATGACCCCTTTATTCTGCAGTTTATTGAGCGTTCCATAGACCGTTCCTGAACCGAGCTTAATTCTTCCCTGCGTTATATCCGTAACATGCAATATGATTCCGTAGCCATGTCTAGGTTCTGCTAAAGAAAGCAAAATATAGTAGGCGGTTTCAGTCATAGGTATAAAGGCTTTTAAGACTTTATCCAAATTTATACGCTCCTTTGAATAACCACTAGTTTCACCATGACATATCACGTCATGACATACATTATCTAGACTATATCATGTCCCAACATAGTTTAAAAGAGGTATTTTGATGTGTCAATAGAATAACAAAGGAATCAACCTGGGATTTATGAGGTTAGTTTAATAGGATCAAAGTTATAGGCGCACCTTCACATGCAGGAGTAGGAGTGATAAGGACTTGGTAAACGGCAATGTTGTTAACATAATGAAGTATTCCATCCACGATGGGCCAGGGATCAGGACAACTGTCTTTTTCAAAGGCTGCCCTCTGAACTGCCAGTGGTGTCATAACCCTGAAAGCCAAGAATTTGACCAAGAGCTGATGTATTGGCCAGACAGGTGTATCGCTTGCGGTCAATGTCTGGAAGTTTGCCCAAACGGTGCCATCATTTCCACTGAGGGGAGAATGCAGTACCTTAGAGAACAATGTACAGCTTGTGGAGAATGCTGTAAGGCTTGTCCTGCCGGAGTCAGAGCACTTGTAGCTAAGGCAATGTCCTTGAGCGAAGTTATGACTGAGATCGAGAAGGACGTGATCTTCTATGACGAATCGGGAGGCGGTGTAACATTTTCTGGAGGAGAAGCCCTTATGCAGCCTGAATTTCTGTTGGAACTTCTCAAAAGTTGCCGGAAGAAGGAAATCCACACTGCGGTAGAGACCTGCGGATTTGTTAACCACGACTCCTTAAAATTGATGAGCGACTACGTCGATTTATTCCTGTATGATTTAAAACTGATCGATAGTAACAAACACCAAGACGTGACAGGGGTGCCTAATGAAAGAATATTAAGCAATCTACAGTGGCTTGCAGAGCATCATCCCAGGGTTATTGTTCGGCTAGCGATTATTCCAGGAATTAATGATGACGAGGACAATCTTTGTAAAACTGGGGAATTTATTGCATCCTTAAAACAAGGGATGGAGATTCATATTTTACCTTATCATAAGGCTGGGGTGGATAAGTATCAGCGCCTTGGCCGTAGTTATTGTCTACCAGAATTACAGTCGCCCGATAAGGAGAGAATGGACAAGATCGCAAGGAAGTTGGAGCGGTTTAGTCTAAGGGTGAAAATAGGAGGCTAAGGTACATGAAAAAGATCTATATTAGTCAAGAGTATAATTATCATTATACTAACAGAGAAGACCATTCTAAGGTATAATTAGATTACACCTTAGAATAAAAATAAACTAAGAGTAAAGTTAACTAAGATTCAAACTCTAGCAGTGTAAGGAGTAAGTGAGAATGAACGAGAGAGTAACAAGGCTTAGGCAACGAAGCCTAGACACAGTAGCTTATATCTCCGCTGAAAGAGCAGAGTTGCTGACGGAATTCTATCGCTTGACTAGGAGTTCTTCCGTTCCTGCCCAGCGTGCTTTGGCGTTTAACTATATATTGAAACATAAAGAAATTTGTATTAACGAGGGTGAATTAATCGTTGGAGAGAGGGGTCCAGCTCCTAAGGCTACCTATACTTACCCTGAACTTTGCTGTCATAGTCTTGAAGATTTGGATATTTTGCA
>DASRMA010000232.1:0-7237 GCA_035648155.1 Desulfosporosinus sp. | reverse complement strand
GCCTGAGGGGTCCCTTCTCGCCGTCCATGGCTTCAGGGACACTCGGCCATCCATGGCCAGCGCTTGACGCTAGCCCAGTTTTCTTTATCTGACGCAAAATATCCATTGCATCTTTGACTTGTTATTTTCTTTCATATGCCTTAATTCTAAACAACCACAATAATATCATACTTAACATTATTTTCGTAATTGAATTCAATCCCTACTTTGTCATAGAAAATAATAAAGCTAGTTTCTTGCGTTTCAACTTAAGTGAATATGTCTGCCTGCTCAATCTTTATTCAGTCCGATCGGCTTTAACTGCTTGATACTATAGGTACGTATAAATAGCTTCAAAGCATGGAAAGAAGGAATTTGTGAACGATCTCCCCTACACTTCATCAGTATAGGGGAGATCGTTCACAAATTCACAGATTTGTTCTATTCAACTGATCGTTCAGTTTCAATAACTCTTCAGCTATAATGTAACGCTGCCTGTCTAATACTTACCAGCTTTTACGGGAACGCCAGAACTCCGGTTGGAGTACAACCAGCAGTGTGAACAGTTCCAAGCGGCCAAGCAGCATACAAAGGATCAAAATCACTTCGCCAAAAGCATTAATCGAGGAATAAGTGGTTGACGGGCCGACGACCCCAAATCCTGGGCCAACATTACCGAGGGTAGCCGCTACTGCACTCATCGCATCAAATGGTTCTAAGCCGGTGGAAGACAGGAGAATGGTTGCCACAGCAAAAATGCTCATAAAGAGGAAGAAAAAAACAGCCACAGTATTAAGCATAAGCGGATCGACATGTTTCCCTCCATAATTAATACTCACCACGGCGCGGGGGTGGACAGCCCTCCTTAGTTCAGCCCACCCGAGTTTCATTAACAAGATAAGTCGGGCTACCTTAATGCCACCGGCTGTTGATCCGGCACTCCCACCAAGAAACATTAATAAGAAGAGGACCATTTTCGCCAGGGAAGGCCACTTGTCAAAATTCGCTGTAGCAAACCCCGTGGTCGTCATAATAGAGGTCACCTGAAACAGGGATAGTCTCAAAGAGGAAACGATCTCATTCCCTCCCGCAAGCCATAAGGTCAGCGCGATCACTAGGGTGGAGCCTGCAATGATCGCCAAGTAAATGCGAAATTCTGTATCCTGCCATATGTGTTTCAAGCCTCGACTCCAAGCTAGGAAATACAATCCAAAGTTTCCTCCAGCAATAATCATAAACACTACAATGATTAATTCAATTCCAATATTATTGTAATCCATAATACTGGAATTCTTAGTTGAGAAACCGCCAGTCGCCATTGTGGCGAAGGAATGGTTAATAGCATCAAACCATGACATACCTGCAACCACCAACAACACTATTTGTAATAGGGTAAACCCTACATAAATCTGCCAGAGCTTTGATGCGTTATCTCTAATTCGTGGCAATACTCTTTCCGCCATTGGGCCAGGGACTTCAGCGTTGAATAGATGTACTGCACGTGCACCAAATTTAGGCAAAAAAACGATGAATAAAACAATGATACCCATGCCACCAAGCCAGTGGGTTAGACTGCGCCACAGTAATAAGCTCTTAGGGAGGAACTCAACATTGTCAATGACACTTGCGCCCGTGGTAGTCAGGCCAGAAACGGCCTCGAATAACCCATCTATGTAAGAAGGAACAGCATGGGATAGATAAAAGGGAAGGGCACCAGCAAGAGAAGTCAAAATCCAAGCCCCAGCTACAATGGCAAACCCTTCTCGAATCCCCATGCGACCTTCTCTACGTCCATGACCGGTCAGAACAAAGCCTACGACACCTGTCAGTGCAATCGTAAAAAGAAAGGGCATACCGCTAGACTCTTTCCATAAGAGTGCGCAAAAAAAGGGAATACCCATTATTGCCGCGTAAACCAACACCAGCCATCCTAATACCCTCTCTATCAACCGAAAGTTCATTTATAGGTCCTACTCTCAAAGTATTTTCCCATTTTCTTGACAATGTCCGGAAGAGTAAAGACAACGACCTTGTCGCCCTCATGGAGGATGGTTTCGCCATTAGGAACACTGACTTCTTCCTCATGAATTAAGGCTCCCACCAAGGAATTACGAGGAAATTTAATGTTCTTGAGTTTTTTACCGGCAATTTGGCTGTTGGCGGAAACGTTAATTTCCATAGCCTCTGCTTTAGCTCCTTCTAGGAGCGCGACAGCGACAACGTTACCACGGCGCACTTGGCGCAAAATGACACCTGCCGTTAGAAGTCTTGGGGATAGGACAACATCCACTCCTACTTTGCCCATCAAGGCCATATAGTCGGACCGCCCCACCCGTACAACTGTTTTCTGAGCACCCAAATTTTTAGCTAGAAGGGCCAAGAGTAAATTAAGTTTATCATCAGCAGTGAGGCAAACAAAGGCATCAGCCTCGCCAACTCCTTCTTCAACTAGAAGATCGACATCGGTCCCTTCTCCGCATAGGACCAGCCCCTTACCCAAACAGTCTGCCAAATCTCGACAGCGATCTCGATTCTTGTCAATAACTTTTACAGACAAACCCGCCTTGACCAATATTTTGGCTAAGTGACGACCTATTCTGCCAGCACCGATGATCATAACTCGCTCTATCTTTGATTTTGTATCGGCAAACCCTTTCCCGAAATTTTCTATAGCTGTAGAGTCCCCGACAAAGAATACGTTATCCTGGGGAAGCAAGAAATCTTCACCATGGGGAACGATCATTATATTTTGGCGTAAAATACCCGCGACCAGAATATGCGGGGGGAGAGTTAGTTTGAGTAAGGGAATATTTACCAGCTTTGATTCCGGGCTAATTTTGACTTCCAATAAGCGAACCTTCCCATCAGCAAAATCCTCCACTGCTAAAGCTGCAGGTGTTAGGAGGATTCTGCTGATTTCGACTGCTGTTGTCATCTCAGGATTAATTGACAAATCAATACCCAAGGACTCATTGAATTTAAATTTATCCGCAGCAACATATTCCTGGCTTCGAACCCTTGCAATAGTCTGTGGTATTCCTATTTTTTTGGCAGCCATGCAAGCAATCATATTAACCTCATCACTAGCTGTGACGGCGATTAATAGATCAGCTTTTTTGGCCACTGAGTTGGCTAGAAATTGTGGGTTTGCTCCATTTCCGACTATAGCCATGACATCCAAATTATTTTGCACGATCAATCGTCGTTCTTCCTCTTGTTCAATGACGATCACTTCGTGCTCCTCTGCGGCTAAACGTTCGGCGAGGCTAAAACCTAATTTACCTGCCCCCACAATCACAACGCGCATATAAATGCACCCCCATTAAAATATCATATACACCCGTAATTATTCTGTGCTTATTATCACTAAGGCAGGATGAGTTAACTTTATTTCGACATTTTTATTGACTCGATGTCTGTCACTATATGCCACCTACCATAATCCGTCAACAAATATATTTTACATTTATTATTTTTATTAATACTGTTCCTGATCCCTTGATAATCAAAGTCAAAAAAGAACCAAGAGTTAAGCAATTTCCAGCAAATTGTCTCAACCCCTGGTTCACTTTATAAAACTATTTCAACAGTTTGAAGCACACTAATTCATTTAGGCACATTCAAAAAAATAACAAGTCAGTATGCCAGTCTAAAATGCATCATACTGCGTTGGTAGGTTCACCTAATAGCCCGCTATGAGGTAAACCTACCTCCTTGTCTGACACAAAATATCCTTGGCATCTTTGACTTGTTATTTTCTTTCATATGCCTTATATCCTGCTTCATAAAACCTTCGCCCCTGTTTCAAGGCCTGTAGCAGACCATCCAAAGACGATCTGCTACTATAGGGCAATATATACTTGTTCCTAATCTCCCAATTCCCTTTCACTCTAACTCATGAATGAACAATCCACTTCTTAGCTTGGGCTCAAACCAAGTAGACTTTGGTGGCATCAATTTATCTGCATCAGATACATCAAACAGCTCGCTTATAGAAGTTGGATACAATGAAAAAGCAACTTTCATATCATGATTGACTCTTTTTTCAAGTTCTTTAAGCCCTCTTATTCCAGCGACAAAATCTATTCTTCTATCAGTTCTTATATCTTTGATATTTAGAACTGACACAAATAAATGATTTTGAAGAAATGCAATATCTAGACCCCCAACTGGATCCTCGGAACGCATTTCAGGTTTTGCCCTTAACTTATACCATACCCCTTCTAAGTACATCCCAAAGGTAGCTTTTTCGGAAGGTTTATAGGGTTCTGATCCCTTTTCTTCAACTAAAAATGCTTTAGCTACTTCACTTAAGAATTCTTCTTTATTCAAACCATTTAAATCTTTTACCACACGGTTATAGTCTAAAATCATCAATTGGTCATGGGGGAAAAGTACAGAAAGGAAAAAATTAAATTCCTCTTCTCCAGTGTACCCTGGATTTTCTTCTCTTCTTTTTAATCCAACCTTAACTGCCGAAGCTGTTCTATGATGCCCATCTGCTATATAGATACTTTCCACATTCTTAAATCCTTCATAGATCGTCTCTATGTCCAGGGCATTATCTATTTTCCACACCGTATGACCCACTCCATCCGAAGCTACAAAATCGTATAAAGGAGTTGCCTTTTTAATTACTTCCACAACATCATTAATTTCTTTTTGAGAGCGATACGCTAAAAATATAGGTCCAGTTTGAGCATTACAAATATCAACATGAGTTGTTCTATCAATTTCCTTGTCCTCTCTGGTTTTCTCATGCTTTTTTATGACGTTATTTAGGTAGTCTTCAATTGCAGCACATCCGACTATACCCGTCTGGGAACGCCCATCCATCGTCAGCTCATAGACATAGTAACAGCGTTGATCTTCTTTGATTAATAGTCCTTTATTCAGCATTTCCTGGAGGATATCCCTTGCTTTCTCATAGACTTTTGCATCATAGGGGTTGAAGTCTGCAGCAAATTGTGTCTCGGCTCTATCAACTTTTAAAAACGATAGAGGTTCCTTTATTACTTCTTCTAAGGCTTCTTCCCGATTATAAACATCATAGGGCAGGGCTGCCACTCTACTGGCTAAATTTTCTATAGGTCTCACGGATCTAAAAGGTCTTATAGTAGCCAAGGATACCTACCTCCAAGCAATTTAGTTATTTTCCTATGTCCATTCATCTAATTGATGTTTAGCTTAGCTCAACGAGTTCACTTAATAATTCTAACTTTTAGCACTCCGTCAATTTCTCTGAGCTTCTTTGCTATTTCAGGCGTCGAAGGGGAGTCAATATCCAGTATGGCATAGGAATACTGGCCTTTACTTTTATTAGTCATCTCGGAAATATTAATACCTTCTACAGCAAAAGCAGAGGTGAATTGGCTGAGCATATTCGGGATATTTCTATGATTAATTGTGATGCGTCCAGTATGGGTACATACCCCCATGTCACAGTTTGGATAGTTCACTGAGTTTTGTATATTCCCATTTTCTAGGTATTCTTTCAATTGCTTAACACTCATGACTGCACAGTTGTCCTCTGATTCCTTCGTGGACGCTCCTAAGTGCGGAATTGCAATGACTTCATCCATAGCCGCTAACTTTGGATTGGGAAAATCCGTAACATATCTATTTACTTTGCCTGATTTCAAGGCTTCGATCATATCTTCATCATTGACTAGCGTATTTCTTGAAAAGTTTAAGATATTAACGCCATCCTTCATAATAGCAAAGGTTTCATTATTGAACATTCCTTTTGTTTGATCGGTTAATGGTACATGAACCGTAATAAAATCACATTCTCTAAAGATTTCATCTATCGACTTACTATGCTTAATATATTTCGAAAGCTTCCAGGCTGTATCGACAGAAATGAATGGATCATATCCGAACACTTCCATCTCTAGTTTATTAGCAGCATTAGCAACTAAAACTCCGATAGCTCCAAGTCCTATGACGCCGAGTTTTTTTCCTGTAATTTCCGTCCCCACAAATTTTGATTTCCTTTTTTCAACGAGTTGAGCAAGTTCTGGATCTTCTTTAACAGATTTCACCCAATTAATCCCTTCTAAAAGGTTACGAGAAATCATCAATAATGCTGCGACGACAATTTCTTTTACTCCGTTCGCATTAGCACCAGGAGTATTGAAGACTACCACGCCGCTCTCAGTACATTTATCTAGAGGAATATTATTAACCCCAGCACCGGCTCTAGCAATAGCCTCTAATCCACTTGGTAATTCCAAATCATGAACACTTGCACTTCTCACTAGCAAGGCACATGCTTCAGCGCAACAATCTACTTTTTGATAGCCCTCCGTCAATAATTCCATTCCCACACCGGCTATAGGATTCAAACAGTTTATCTTAAACATTATTACGTCCACTCCTTATTTTTGATTTGCTTTTAGTGATTGTCCGCTTCAAATTTCTTCATAAATTCCACTAAATATTTCACCCCTTGGATCGGCATGGCATTGTAAATACTTGCTCTCATACCCCCTACCGTTCGGTGTCCCTTCAAGTTCTCAAATCCGGCTACTTTAGTTTCTTTTATAAATTTAGCATCTAACTCATCTGAACCTGTGATAAAGGGTACGTTCATTAACGAACGATCTTTCTTCACCACGGTTCCTCTAAACATTTTGCTTGAGTCAAGGTAATCGTATAACACAGCAGCTTTTTCTTCATTGATTTCCTTCATTGCTTCTAGGCCACCTAATTTTTTTAACCATTTGAACACTTTACCACAGATATAAATACCATAGGCCGGTGGGGTGTTATAAAGTGACTTGTTATCCGAATGGGTTTTATATTTCAACATAGTTGGAGTACCGAATAATACATCATCCGTAATTAGATCTTCACGAATTATTACCACAACCACACCTGCTGGTCCAATGTTTTTTTGTACGCCAGCAAAAATAAGTCCATACTTCGTTACATCTACGGGTTCAGACAGGATATCCGACGACATATCAGCGACAAGTATCTTCTCGCCGATATCTGGCAATTCGTTAAATTTGGTCCCATAGATTGTATTGTTATGGCATATATAGACATAATCAGCATCATCAGATATATTTAAGCCCTTTAGGTCTGGAATATATGTGAACGTCTTATCTTCTGAAGAGGCAATGACATTGATCCTTCCGTATTGTTTACCCTCTGAGATCGCCTTTTTCGCCCATTGTCCTGTGTTAATGTGATCTGCTACTTTGTTTTTCATTAGGTTCATGGGAATCATTGCAAACTGTTGTGATGCCCC
>DASRMA010000231.1:0-15343 GCA_035648155.1 Desulfosporosinus sp. | reverse complement strand
TGACAACGAATCCTTTCGGTTTTGGAGACAGAGGTATCCCTGTCGTGTGTTCTGTTCTGTTCAACCTCCGAGTCCTCATCACCAATTTAACACAAAAGATTCGTTGTGTCTAGCATTTTTTAAAATCACGCTGTAGTGTTAGTAGAGATTTTACTAATAGCTTCTTTTTCGTTTCCCCCGTGGCAACCGCAGCCGTCATGTCCGTTTCCCGCTCCTTTCCCGTGAAATCACCAGAATGTTTACACATTTATAAAACCTCCTTATATAAAAAAATGCTTTCGTATCATCATATTTATTTTTTGTCAATAGCAAAAAGTGCAAAAGCAAAAGTTCCTAGATCATTGGAGTTACTATTATATTGAAGCTGCCCGAACAGTTGATATTCACGCGTAGAGCCTTAACGTTCTCAAACGACCTTAAGACGTTGAATAAGTTAACGGCAGTTTTATCTCTATTACAGTACCCTTCCCAAGCTCACTTTGCACTGAAACCAAGGCGTCATGAAGCTCTATCAAGTGCTTTGCAATAGCAAGGCCAAGCCCTGTACCTATGCCGCTTCTAGATTGATCAATTTTGTAAAAACGGTCCCAGATGTGTGTTAGCTCATCTGCAGCAATACCAAAACCTTGATCGCGAATTAGGATCGAAAGCTTATTAATCTCAAATAAGCTTATTTCAACGGTCACTTTGGTGTTCTCAGGCGAATATTTAACGGCATTGTCCAAGAATATTACAAACAATTGGCGCAAGCGATCGTAATCCCCCAAAACTGGAAGAATGTCTTGCTTAGAATAATACTCGATTTTAACATCTTTCTTCTCTGCGATTGTCCGAAGACTCTTTACAGCGTCCTCAAGCAGGTTTGGAATATGAAGCGTTTCTTTATTCATTTTGATTTTGCCAGATTGAAGGCGAGAAAGCTCCAAAAGGTCTTCTACTAAACGTTCCAAGCCGCGCGTTTCAGAAAGTATTCTTTGGTGGTAACGTTTAATCTCCTCGCTGTTTTCGACTGTGCCATCCACCATTGCTTCAACAGAACCACGGATGACAGTCAGTGGAGTACGAAATTCATGAGACACATTAGCCACAAAATCGCGTCGTAGTTGTTCAAGACGCTCGCTTTTACTGATATCCTGAACCAACGCGACGGTTCCTGTAACCATTCCGAAGTTGTCCACAATAGGTGAAAAAGTAAACATAAGCTTTTTACCCAACCAATCTTTGAGTATTTGCGAGGGCTTTTTCTCTTGCATGACTTTCGTAAGCTGGGCCTCAATTTCTAAATCATTGAGGTCTTTTTCCACGTCTTCGTTCAAATAGGGTTGGGGTCTATCCATAATTTCCGAAAGCGCGGAATTGACACTAATCAGGTTAAGGCTCTTGTCAAAGGCCACGATTCCTTCTGAGATACTCGATATTATATCCTTGAGTTTTCCTTTCTCCTGAAATAGCTGATTGATCGTATAGCCTAGCTTAGAGGCCAGAAGGTCAAGGGAATTTCCAAGCTGTCCCAATTCATCTTTGCGGTTAACACCTGTTCTTGCGGAATAATTCCCCCGCGTTATTTCTAGGGCTGTGAGGTTCATTGCTTTCAAAGGACGGGTAAAGATCAGGGAGAAAAAAATACCTAAGCCAATGGCTAGAATGAGTGCTATAAGAAGGCTGATCACCAAAATATTAACTGCTTTATTCAAGGTTGCTGTAATCCCTGTTACAGGAGAATGGAGAAGCACCGAGCCAATTACTTGATGATCCGAATTGACAATAGGTACTCCCACAGTAAGAGTAGCTTCGTTATAGACGCTGCTGAAATTTTCACTGACCGATTCCGTACCATTTAGAACCTCCTGAATAACTTTTTCAGCCTCCGGTGGAAGCGGCTCAGAGTTATACGTGTGACCTTGCCCCATACCTGGTCTAAACCCGAAATTCTGCCCCATACCCATACCCATTCCTGACACCGAGGAGGGGTTGCCTTTGCTGTCTGTAATCCATACCTTTGCCTCGGCTATCGTATCTAGAAAGCGCATGGATCCTGCGAAACCTCGAATCTGACCAGTACTTTGCGAGTTCTCGGCCATGACCTCCGCAATGCTTCGTGCACGTGACAACATAGTTTGTTCCCGGCTGTCAAAAGTGTATTGCTGGAACATCTGAATAAATACTAGGCCTATGGCAAGCATGGAGATGAGCACGATTACGACAAAGCCTGCAGTTAACTTGAAAGCAATCCTACCCTTAAACATGCTTCACCTCAAATTTATAGCCTACGCCCCAGATGGTTTTTATATCCCAGTTAAACGGTTCAAAAATCGATAATTTTGCCCTGAGCCTTTGAATATGGGTGTCTACCGTACGAGCATCGCCAAAATACTCATACCCCCACACACTGCTTAAGAGGTTATCCCTTGAGTAAACCTTGCCTGGGTTGGATGCCAAAAGCCAAAATATTTCAATTTCCTTCTTTGTAAGATTAACAGGCTGCCCGTTTGTCGTAACTTCATAATCTGAAAGGTTGATTTCTAGACCGGGGTGACGGACAATATCTTTTCTCTGTTCCTCAGAAATATCAAGGCGTCTTAAAACTGCGCGGATTCGAGCCATCACTTCCCCTGGGCTAAAGGGTTTTACGATGTAGTCATCGGCTCCAATGTTCAGACCCATGATACGGTTGCCATCATCCCCTTTGGCAGTAATCATAATGATGGGCACATTTGAACTTCTGCGAATTTCCTTGCAAACTTCGAAACCATCTTTCTTAGGCATCATAACGTCCAAGAGCAAAAGCACTGGCGCAAATTCAAAGAAGTTCATCATTGCTTCTTCACCATCATGGGCCATGATTGGAGAATAGCCCTCTTTGGTAACATATCTATGTAATATTTCGAGGATAGCATCATTGTCATCTGCTATGAGAATATTCTTGTTCAAATCGATCTCTCCCATCTTTTTTTCTTTTTCTTATCCAAATCATAGCATTTAACTAAATAATGTTTGTGTCATATTTGTGTCTTTCGAAAATGATGAACTTATTTTAAACTTTCGTTAAACTTATGACACAATCTTTTTTTATAATAAAAATCATACCGTGGGATAAACTGAAATCTCTAGCAAGAAAGGGAGGAGAAAGCATAAGGGGGAAATCATGTAGACATGTTTGTGAGGATAGTCGCAAGTTAGAGAGGAGAAAAAGTACCGTGGAAAAAAAGAAACAGGCTCAGACAATCTTAGGTGTGCTGATGATGGTGTTTTTACTGATTGCTATGATTCCGGGGGTGTCTATCGCTGCTGTGGATGATGAGGATGCATCTACTGACAATTACACGACCTTGAGAAGCCTTACGTTTGTATCTGACGCAGATTCCACACTGATTATCGGAGAAAAAACGACCGTAAATTTGAAATTGAATCGTCTTCCATCGAGCTCAATGGCAAAACCACAGACGGAGATATTTTAGCCGAAGAGATTAAACTTAAGGCGTCTAAAGCCCAGCTGGAAACAGCTAAGGCTCAGTTAGCTCAGCTAACCCCTCCGAATCAATATGATCTCGCTGCTGCCCAAGAAACGGTCAATCAGCTGGCAGCCAGTTTAGGCATTGCTAGGAAAAATCTTACAGACACTTCATTGATTGCCCCAGCAGATGGATTGGTGATGGCTGTGAACGGCAGCGTAGGCGAACTTATTACTTCAGCTGTCAGTGGAAGTGACGCTTCAGCTGGCACTGGCTTTATTGTCTTGGCTGACAACCAGACTATAAAAATAATAGCGAACGTTATTGAGGATGATATCGGCAAGATCACCTTGGGGCAGGAGGTCGAAGTCGGCTTTAATGCCCAGCAGGACACAACCTTCACCGGCAAGGTAACGTCCATTTCCCCCAACCCGGTTATTGACCCAAGCGGCATCGTCACCTATGAAGTGAGCGCCAGTTTGGCAAATCCTGAAAACACGATCCGAAGCGGTATGACAGGAAGCGTTTCGTTCATTGCTCAACAGGTCAAGGGTGTGCTGACCATTCCTGTAGAAGCTGTCGTGCGAGTCAATGGTGCACCCAGTGTGGAGGTGCAGCACCCGGATGGAACGAGTGGCTATGTGACGGTAAAAACAGGCCTTACGGATGGGAAGATTGTGGAAGTGAAAAACGGACTCAATGGGGGAGATAAAGTTTTGATCAAAATCAAGTGAAGACTTAGTAGAGAAAGAAGGGAACGGGTTGACCGAACATCTTATCGAATTGAATGACATTAATAAAGAATTCATGATGGGGAAAAGCAAGGTGCACATCTTGAAAGATGTAAATTTGCACATTTCACGGGGAGAATTCGTAGCAATCATGGGGGCTTCTGGGTCAGGAAAATCGACGCTGCTGAACATTATTGGTTGCCTTGATAAGCCATCGTCCGGCTCTTATCTCCTGGACAGTGAGAGAATCAATGATTTGAATGATGATGAATTATCACGCATTCGGAACCGTAAAATAGGGTTTGCGTTTCAGAACTTTAATCTCATTTCCTATTATACAGCGCAAAAAAATGTAGAAATGGCCCTTTCTTATCAAAACCGTCCAGACCGGGGTGCGCTTGCCAAAGAACTTTTAGAGTGTGTAGGACTAGGTCACAGAATTAAGCATAAACCGGCAGAAATGTCTGGGGGAGAGAAACAACGGATTGCCATCGCTCGGGCTTTAAGTACCAATCCTGATCTTATTTTAGCTGATGAGCCGACGGGCGCTTTGGATAGTAAATCGGGTGCCCAGGTGATGGAGATCTTTAAAGAACTGCATGCTGAAGGTAAAACCATTGTGATGGTTACGCATGATCCCAACATAGGGGCGATCGCTCAACGAATTATTCGGTTTCTGGATGGAAGGATCGATCATGGGGTTATTGGAAACCATTAAGCTGGCTAGCGAAGGGATCTGGTTCAATAAAATGCGCTCATTGCTGACCATGCTCGGAATAATTATCGGTACGGCAACGATCATTCTAGTCATGGCTGTGGGCACGGGCAGTTCGCAAAGCGTCAATAATCAATTTTCCCAAATGAGTGTAACGACAATTTATGTTATGCCTAATAAGCAAAGCAACCCAATTCCGTCAAAGCTCAGTATTCGGGATGTGGATGCTATCAAAGAAAAGACTCCCTCAGTGGCGGCTGTGGCTCCCCAAATCACCGGGAATCAAGCGATTAGTTCAGGAACTACGACCCTACAAGCCAGCATTTCAGGAGTGAACGAAGAGTACCGAAATCTGACCAAACTTAAATTCAGTTCAGGTGCTTACTTTAGCCAAGACAGCCTCGATAACAAAGAAAAGGTGGTGGTCTTGGGAGCGGATATTGCTGTGGATCTCTTTGGCAATGCAGGAGGAGACTATGTCGGGCAGATCATCAATATTAAGCGGCAAAAGTTTACGGTCGTCGGGATCATTGAGAGAAAGGGATCAACCGTTGGAAATACGGACATTGATAACAGCGCCTTTATTCCATATACTACAGCCCAAGCCTACATTTTAGGTACGCTTACGACACCAAGGCTAATCCTCGAGGCCAAGGATCTGGAAAGCGTCTCGAGAGCGATGGCCGAAGTAACCACAACCTTGCGGGAGGCCCATAAGCTCCGCTCCTCCATGAGCGATGATTTTATGGTCAAGGATGCCGGAAGTAACCTGGCAGCGGCGCAGGGAACAGCCCACACGATGTCCATCTTGCTAATTGCTGTTGCCGCGATTGTCCTTGTCGTTGGTGGAATCGGGATTATGAATGTCATGCTCGTATCAGTACGAGAAAGGATCAAAGAAATCGGTACGAGGCGGGCCTTAGGGGCACGCAAGAAGGATATTTTACGCCAGTTTTTGTTTGAAGCCATCGGTATTAGTTTTCTAGGTGGGATCGTCGGGGTAGGTCTGGGTGAAACGGTTATTCCCGTCTTAAAGTATTTTGATGTTGAGAGTGTCCGAAGTTTTCAAGGGATCCTCATCTCGTTCGCCTTTTCGGGAATTGTCGGGATTTTCTTCGGGTTCTATCCAGCCCGCAAAGCAGCCGATTCTAATCCGATCGAAGCGCTAAGATATGAATAAGTGGTCTGAATATGCCTAACAGCAGAGCAAAAAATGACCGTGCTAAGCATGCAGGGCCCCGTCAAAGTCATACCTAACCCAGACACCGCGCGATCTACGAAATAATAGTGGCTTTTTTCTTTATGGACTGGTAAAATAGAGTTAAAGAAATCATACGGTCCATAAAGGAGCATATCGTGGGGACACAAATTGAGTTGAAAGAGCTAGTCGTGAGGCCCATACTTTCCCAGGAAGAGGCAGAATGGAATCGGTTGATGTCAACCTATCATTACTTGGGTTTTAAGAAGTTGGTGGGTGAATCTATCAAGTATATCGCGGAGATTGGGCAGCAGTGGGTTGCTCTCTTAGGATGGGGTACAGCTGCCTTTAAGTGCAGTTCCCGAGATGAATGGATAGGCTGGTCTAGAGAGCAACAGTGGAAACGATTAGTGTTTATTGCCAACAATCTACGGTTTCTAGTTCTTCCAGAGATTCGCATTCCAAATCTAGCTTCGAAGGTTCTAGCAATGAATCTAAAAAGGTTATCCAAGGACTGGCAAGCGCTCTTTGGACATTCCGTTGTTTTGGCTGAAACATTTGTGGATCAATCCCGATTTGCAGGCACGTGTTATCGAGCAGCTGGATGGACACCTTTGGGGCAAACAAGTGGCTATGGCCGAAATGCCGGCCGATACTACTATCACGGGACCCCCAAAACCATCTACGTTTATCCGATGCAACGAAAAACACGAGAACTGCTATCCGCTCCATTTTTGGCACCGGAACTGAATGGAGGCCGACAACCCATGGTGGATTTGAACGCTATGAACCTTGAGCAAACCGATAACTTAATGAAACGGCTTGAACGATTAAAAGACCCACGCAAACCTCGTGGAATTCGACACAACGTTACCTCGACGCTAGCCGTGGCCATTTGTGCCATTTTATCGGGATCGCGGAGTTTTGTAGCGATTGGTGAATGGGCTAATGACTTATCCCAGGAACTTCTGAGGCGTTTGGGTTGTCGATTCCATCCTGAAAAGCGAAAGTATATTGCCCCAAGTGAACCAACCCTCCGGAGGCACTTGCAGAGCATAGATGCTAATGACCTCGATCGCATCGTCAACGAATGGCTTGTTGAGCAGAGCGACCCAGAAGCGATAGCAGTGGACGGTAAAACGCTAAGAGGTGCAAAGAAAGCCGGAGGGAAAGCAGTCCATTTGTTAGCTGCTTTAGTCCATAAAGAAGGAGTGGTGATTGCTCAGAAATCAGTGGGCGAAAAAACCAATGAAATTACTGAGTTTCAATCACTTTTAGATAATTTAGATCTAAAAGGAAAGGTCGTTACCGCTGATGCACTGCATACGCAAGTAGCGCATGCCAACTATCTTGTTGAAACAAAAAAAGCAGATTATCTCTTCACTGTTAAAGGGAATCAAGGCAACTTGGAAGAAGCCATTGAGGACTTGGCCGATGAAGATTTTTCCCCCTAAGTATGTAACCACTGAGAAAGGTCATGGACGTATTGAAGTGCGAAAAATCCAAACGAGCACTGTCTTAAATAATTATGTTAAGTTTCCTCATGTTGCTCAGGTTTTTCGAATTGAGCGCATCACATCCGATTTACAGGGGAAATTAATTCATCAAGAAATGGTTTATGGAGTTACCAGCCTATCTGTCGAGAAAGCTGATCCTCAAAGATTGTTAACTCTAAATCGAGGACACTGGTGCATAGAAAACCGTTTGCATTGGGTAAGAGATGTTACATTTGACGAAGACCGTTCACAGATTCGTGTTTTAAAAGGTCCTCAGGTTATGGCTACCCTCCGAAATTTGGTGATTAGTCTATTTCGGTTAAACAATAAGCAAAATATTGCTCAAACTTTAAGGCAGTGTGGTCGGAATGTAGAACGAGCCCTAGCTTATCTTGGTCTATAATCTTTAGATGGTTTATGAAGGTCCTTTTCGATGACAAACACTCTTATAGTTTTTGGTTAGAACGGAGACGTTTTTAAGAAAAATCTCGTGCCTCGGCCTTTTTCACACATCTTCCCTGCCAGAGACTTCGCTTTAGCGTTAGCGAATCCTTTTAGCGAGTGGCTACCAAACTTTGTGAAAGCGCGACATGCATAAGCGGGGCTGAGCACACGATGTGCGAAGCCGCCACTGAGCCAAGGATGGCGAATTGGCGGGAACCCCGCGCTCCTTCATTAGGCGATTGAACGTTAGTTTGGTCCACGAGCGCCTGGATGAGCGGTGCTAAAGCGAAGTCTCCTGCCAGTAAAGAAAGTAAGACCACCCAAGTAAAATGATACCCTAAACTTATACTTTCTATCTGAAATAATAATTATTTCATTCATCGGTAGTGCCGTATAGCGGCATGTAGGTCTGATTCGTTTAAAAAATAAGTTGAGCAATTGGATATCTTTGTGTTCTGACTTTGACGGAGACCTGGCTAAGCATGTCAATAGGTTGACATTTGTATAAGAAAGGGTGGAGATTATGTCAAAAATTAAACAGTTAGCCCAGCTAGTGGTCATAGGTTTGTTAGTGGTTAGTCTTACAGGTTGTTCTTCAGCATCTGTGGCAAATGCCCCGGCAGCGCAGAGCAGCCAATCAGGCGGTAGCAGCAGTTCTGTGCAAAAGGGTTCCTCGATCGACAAGGATCAGCCCAACCGAGTAGCGAAACTATACGGTAAGGTGAAGTCCATCCAAGGAAACGTGGCCATTATAGCCGAAATGGAGCGGGTACAGACTGGTGCTCAATTGAGTGATGCGGACAAGGCTGCGAGGCAACAGCAGATGCAGTCCTTAAGCGATGAAGACCGTAAGAAGCTTTTAGGCTCCCAAGAAATTATGACAGGCAAGAATGTCACTATGACGATTCCTGTGGGAATTCCGGTTAAGGTACGAGTTTCGGACTCAAAGAATCCGACGGTAGAAGATGGCAGTATCAGTAGTATCAAGGCAGGAAGTGTCGTAACCATCTGGATAGACCCGTCGGATCCTTCTCTGGTCGAATATGTGAACGTGGCAAATAGGTAACCGTCATCAGCCTCTCCGTCAGAGAGCGATAACGGTTGTCTTCTACGCACTGAAAAAATATGGTAGGTCCTCTGGGCCGGACCGGCGTGATCGATCACCATCTTCTCCTTTGTCGTAATTATTAAATGGGAACATGTAAACTTTGGCCGATTTCTGCAAACCGTGAAGCAGTCTTTTTGGGAATAATGTTTGTGACATAATTATGACTTTTTAAATTTAAGGCGGTAATTTTAGATTTCGTTAAACTTTTGACACAATATTTGGTTATTATAAAGCCGTAAGGTTTAAACACCTAATCGAAAAGGAGCGTGTATTTTATGAAAAACTTTAAGAGACTCATTGCAGTTGCTACAATCATCGGAACCTTAGGAGTAGTGGGGGTAGCCGGTGCTTCCTATGCTACCGGTGCAACGACACCTGCGGGAATTGTATCCGCTTTAACAGGCAAGTCAGTAGAAGCTGTCACGGCAGAACGAGCTGCAGGAGCAACCTATGGAACCATTGCCCAAGAAGACGGAAAGTTGGATGAGTTCAAAACAGAGAATCTCGGGCGAAAAAAAGCGATGCTGGATCAAAGAGTTAAGGATGGTACTATGCCTCAAGCGCAAGCGGATGCGATGGTTAAATCGATAGAGGCTAATCAAGCAACCTGCGATGGAACCAGCAGTGCTAAAATGGGCCAAAAAAATGGCATGGGTTCTGGACAGGGAATGGATGCGGGCCGACATAGTGGTGGCGGTATGGGTAGAGGAATGAACACTGGGAACAGTTCAACCCAATAACGACTTACCTCACCGTGCTTTGTAGTATATCTTCTCCTCAAGATAATTTTAACCAAGTGTTTTAAACTACAAACCATTTTTTCATTACTATTTGTGCCGCCAGCGTTATCGGCGGAATGGAGGTTAATATGAGACACGGATTTGGTACAGAACATGGTTATTTCACAGGTTGGGCCAACGGAGGCACAATGATCGTCTCACTTTTACTGGTAACTGCAGTAATTGCGCTGATCGCTTTTACCAGAGATCAGTTCAGGAAAAAGAATCATCCTGGACACACTAAGCTTTTGGAAATACTGGAAGAGAAGTATGCAATAAACGAAATCAGTGCCGATGAGTATCATGAAAGAAGCATGCTTATTGAGGATGAATACTGGTTGGATTCAGATAATCCTACAATGATGATACTAAAAGAACGGTATGCAAAGTGTGAGATTGATTCTCGTGAATATGTTGAAAGAAGAGATGCACTGAAAGGAAATAGAAACAAATCTCCTTTAGATATTCTTAAAGAGCGGTATGCTAAAGGCGAACTTTCTTCAGACGAGTTTCAACTGATAAAGACGAACACCAAGTAACTATAAGTTGTTCCATCTCAAAGGGGCACAATCTAAAAAACAACGAACAGTGACTCCTAAAAGCCTTCAAAGTGGAAAGTTCGTTAAAATTTAAGAAGACAACAGCCGTTGGTCTCTTATCCGTTAGAGACCAACGGCTGTTGTCTTCTATGCACTGAGGAAAATCTGGTGGGTCCGCGTCGGACTGGACGGATTGGTCTCAACTGGTAAATGATCATGAATAAGAGCCCAGTTAAATGGGCTTAAAGATTTAGTAAGGGATCAGTCCACAGTCCTCTAAGATTTGCTGACCTTTTTTGCTTAACATCAAATCAAGGAACTCCTTTGCCAAGACCGGATTTTCAGCATTTTTTGGAATAGCAATCGCAAATTCTATGGGTGCACCAGGAATGGTAATCATGTCGCCAGAATTTCTACCCTGTAAACTCACGGAGGACTGTTTGTAATAGTCCGCATGGGCGGGGTTTGAGAGGTTTACCTTTTCCGGCAGCGTCAAGTATCTTAGGCCAAACTGATTGACCACACAGAGATATTCAAAAGCGTAGTCTAATTTACCTACAAGCACATCAGAGGCCAAATCATACGATTTAGGATAAATCAAATCACCCCTGCACCTCTGATCTAGTTGTCCAAAGAGACCAGGTCGTCCGTAATACTGCTCCGCCAACTGCCAGACCATCAGAGTACGATAGCCGCAGGGGTCTAGATGTTGGTTAGACCGTCCAAAGGTCACTTCTTCTCGTAGCAAAATATCAAACCAATGCTTAGCGTCGATTTCGCCACTGCCTCTAGAAAATTCGTTATAGGCTAGTACAATTTGGTCATTGGCAAAAATGTAGTATTTATCGACATACTCAGGACCAAGCAGCTCATCAAAGAGCATGGGATCTGCCAGAGCCAAGATATCCACCACCTTGCCCTCACGCACCTGTCTTGCACAGGCACGTGAACCACAGGATTCTAGTTGTATGTCTAGCCCTGAACGAGCTTCATTGAGTAACTTGGCGCATTCCACGACCGGTTTACGCAACGCCCCAGCGTGTAATATTTTTAAGGTTGGCTGATGACTCAACTCTCTTTCCCCTCCCGTTGGTACTGCTCTAAAAACGCTTGCATTCTGATTACCTTGTCGTTAATTAACTGCACACAGTAGTCTAACGCCTGGTGGCCTTCGCAGCTTAACTGGTAGGCTCTTCGGGCGGGACCAGTGTTCTCAGTTTCCCACTGAGAAATGACTAACCCGTCTTCTTCCATCCGGCGCAGATTGCGGTAAATGGTGGCAGGGTCCGCCTCTATTTCCGAGAAGCCCGATTCGTTAACCATTTGAATTAACCTGTACCCGTGAGCGGGCTTATTAGCCAGAATGCAAAGCAGAGTTGGTACCAGCATTTTATCAATTCGACCGGCAATATAAGCAAAAGCAGGGTTTTGTGCTTCTTCTTTCACAGTTCACACCTCGAATTTCCTTCTATATCTAACATTCTTCCTCAGTCGCATAAAACATGCTGATGTGGTAATTGGCCTGCAGGACCGTTTCTAAAATCTGATCATAGGATATCTTTTGGGAGTCATAAATAATAGTAGCTTCCCTGTGCCGTAGCTGGCATTGTAAAACACCCACTAACTGTCTTAGGATTTGTTGCAGACCTTTTTTGTATTCTTCAACAATAACCAAAGTTATTTCACCGGTAACCATGCTATCACACCCTGTTTATTTAATGATACCCCAAAGTTAAGGAAATCCCTCCCGCCAGGTTACCCCAGCAGGCGGGATAAGCAAACACTCTATTTAGAAGAAATATTGCCCAATGTAGGTAATGGACAGGAAAAGGATTAGGGTAGTAAGGATCACTTTAATCAGTTTATCCGGCATGAATTTTTGGAGGCGAGCACCTACATAGGTACCCAAAAGGCCACCTACGCCAAAGAGAATACCTAACATCCAATCCGGAGACACGTTGACACCAGCAGCAATACTAGAAGTAGCCAGGATGTGATAGTAAGTAACTCCGGCAATAGAGGTAATAAAAGTGCCTGCCATAGCTGCGCCAGCTACGGTATAAATGGGTAATCCCAGTACAGCAACACAAAACGGCGCAATAATGGCACCTCCACCGATACCGTAAATGCCCCCAATTAAACCTACCACCAGAGAAAGTATTAGTATTGGCAAGGTGCCGAAAGAATAGGTTTCACCCCAAAAGTCATATTCAACCTTATTCCAAGAAATCGATTTGGTCTTTACGACGGCCTCAGCGGGCAGGCCTGCAGCTATCCGGCCCGAGTTTTCTTCTTTTAACTTTGCCACCTGACCGGCAAACTTATCCTGCATGTTTTTGTTTCGTGCTTTAACTTTTTTATTCCAGCCCATCACTTCCGAAAGCAGTCGGTAGCCTAAATAGAGAAGTACAAAACCCACAAAGAGTTTGAATGTCTGGGGATCGGGAAGATACAGGATACGTACCCAGGCTCCGAAAAATACCCCTGGCAGGGTGCCAATGATTATTGCCAAAGTTAGGGGCCAGGCCATGCGGCCTTCTTTGATATAGCTGTACAGAGCACCGGGAATGGCAACGATGTTGAAAATCATATTGGTTGGACTTACGGCGGGGCTAGTGAAATTCAATACACTCATTTGGAAGGGCATAAGTAAGAATGCCCCAGAAACACCCGCTGAAGACGTCAATGAGGATACTAGAAAGGCCACAAGTGGAGGTATAAAAGGCAGAACATCGACACCGGAAACTGGAAAATGCATAACAATTCCTCCTCACAATAATTCCTAAATAAATTACCTAAATAATTACCTAGCTAATCTGAACGGGCAAACTTAACGAGCGGGTTAAGTAAAATATCTATCCAATTTTCTTGAGTAATCTCCTTGCCTCCCCTTGAAGAGCGATCATAGCCAATAACTAGTTGATCAGCAGCAAAAACGAAATAGTTTTCCTACCTGCTCCTGACTTACCAACTTCCCAACGGAAGGGGAAAGAGCTAATTCAAATCGACTTACTCTACCTTCGTCCATAGGTTCATAGGTTCATACTTCAATTACTATCACTGTGCATATATATTCAATACATATGTATTCTACGGCTTTTAATATTATCCTTCTTTATTTTTGGTTTCCTCTAAAATTAAATTTCTTACTCCTGAGGTACGGCGCGGATCAAGTTCTCCAATTAGATCGTCGCATAGAGTTGTCTTCTGATTTACCGATGATATTGGAAATTGTGGATGTAGCGGGAAAATCACCCCACTGATCCCAGAAATTTGCGCAATGGTGCCAAATGGTTTTTCTTTGCCATCGATATCGAAGTTTATAAGCACGTAAAAGAACAATAGTAGTCGGTATTAATGACAAAAGGCAGGGTGTAATTTATGGAATTACACCCTGCCTTTATTAAATAAGGAGCAAGTGGATAATGCTTAATTATCTTCAGACTGTAGTAAAACCTGACATAAAGAAAGAATGCTCAAAATGGCCATTTTACATATGTCCTTCAGTTGCAGAAACCAAAAACTTCCTCCCTAACCCTCTGTGTCAGAATAGTTGTCATAGGACTCCTAGAAAAGTATAGTGAGTTACTAGAACTCAGAGGAGGAGAAATATGGCCAAGTACAGTGAGGAATTTAAGTACTCAATCATGACTAAAATGATGCCACCTCATAATCAAGCGGTAAGTGTCATTTCACGAGAAACAGGATTGTCAGAAGCCACGCTACATCAATGGAGGAGAAAAGCTAGAGCTAAGGGAATAGCACTTCCAGGCGGAGAACAAGAAGTAGAACGTTGGAGTACTCAGGATAAGTTCCTGATCGTGGTTGAGACCTCAGTTCTTAGTGAAGTGGAATTAGCGGAATACTGTCGCAGCAAAGGACTTTATGTTGAACAGGTTCATTCATGGCGTGATGCCTGTATGCAAGCCAATGGTGGCGTTGCACTGGAAGCCTCACGGCTGCAGAAGGATAAGCGTAAAATGGGCCGGCAGATTAAAACGTTGGAATACGAGCTCCGCCGCAAAGAATCAGCACTTGCGGAAACTGCTGCTTTATTGGTATTAAGAAAAAAGATCAATGCGATATGGGGGGACGGCGAGGACGCCTAATCAGCGCCTCAGATCGCTTAAGAGCTATCATGCTGATCAAAGAAGCAACTCAGGCAGGTGCCCGAGAAGAGATCGTTTGTAATGAGATGGGAATTAGTTTACGTACTTTACAGCGCTGGCGAAGTAATACAACGCCAATGGAAGACCAACGTTCACTCGCGGTTCACCCAACTCCTCGAAATAAACTAAGCGAGGATGAAATCCAGAAAATAATAACGATTACGAATCAACCGGAATATAAGAGCCTTCCTCCTAGTCAAATCGTCCCTATTCTAGCAGATGAAGGAGTCTACCTGGCTTCAGAATCTTCATTTTTTCGTGTCTTACGAAAGCATGATATGCAGCATCATCGAGGTCGAAGTAAGAGTCCGAGCAGCAAACCTATCTCAACTCATTGTGCCACAGGGCCTAATCAGGTTTGGATGTGGGATATCACCTGGCTCCCAGGACCAGCCAAAGGCATCTATTTCTATCTATATTTGATCCTGGATCTATTCAGCCGGAAGATCATCGCCTGGGAGATTTGGTTGGAGGAGTCGGCTGAAAATGCCAGTTATTTGGTACGACGCGGTGTCATGTCTGAACAGCGTACCGTACCGTTCAAACCCTTGGTTCTCCATTCAGATAATGGTAGTCCAATGAAAGGGGCCTCGCTCTTAGAAACCTTATATCAGCTTGGCATCACCCCTTCCAGAAGCCGCCCACGAGTTAGTAACGATAATCCCTATGCGGAGTCCATTTTTAGAACTTGTAAATACCGCCCAAATTACCC
>DASRMA010000230.1:0-23565 GCA_035648155.1 Desulfosporosinus sp. | reverse complement strand
TTATCCAAGGCTTTAAACAGGAAAAAGGTATCGATTATATCGATGTCAGACAGCTTAAAAGAGAAAAGGGATTAGTGCATTGCTATTACTGTTTTAAGGTCTTATGAATATAGCTCTTTCAAGCGGACAGGGCACGTGGAGTGCTTAAAAGAGCTATATCGGTGTTGCATTAAAGGCTTGATAAGAGAAGTAGATTTATTGATGCTAGCGAATGAACTTCACATTATCCATAGCAAATTATACTTTAACCTAGGTTGTTGCACCTTCCAGCATAGACAAAAGGGCTTGTCAACTATTCCTAACACTCGCACATACATTGAGTTTACTTTGCCGTCAATTTTTCGCAAATTAATGAGAAATCAAACATTCATGAACAATCGACTATAATATTCACCTAGTGGTTCAACTAGCAACAAGGTGGCTCATTCTGAGCGAGACAGTGGTATAGTACAGAGTGTACTGGTGGCACTGCAACAACGAAATATCCAAATTGCAAAAGGTTAATGAGAAATACGTAGTTTGGGTTTCTTGGAAATCCAATTTTATTGATATTTTTTGGATAGTCTAATATAGTAATTATGTTATTTTCTTGAGACATGCCCATAAGGAATGGTCACTGCGAGGAGATCATTGCAAGATAAGGTGGCAAAAATGTCGACTGATTATGGTTATTGAAAGGGGTGCTTTTATGCATTTACATAGGCAAGACAAGGCGCCCATTTATGAAGCACTCGAAAGATATAAATCTATGCGGGTGGTTCCGTTTGACGTGCCCGGTCATAAGCAAGGTAGAGGAAACCCTGAGTTGACAGAATTTTTAGGACAGAAGTGCCTTTCAGTGGATGTTAATTCTATGAAGCCCTTAGACAATCTTGTTCATCCCGTCTCCGTGATCAAGGAGGCGGAGGAGCTGGCAGCAGATGCTTTCGGTGCCCAGCATGCGTTTTTCATGGTCAACGGCACCACAGCCGCTGTTCAGGCTATGATTATGAGCGTCTGCAAACAGGGAGACAAAATCATTATGCCCCGTAACGTCCACAGAAGTGCAATTAACGCACTTATAATCAGCGGAGCAATTCCGGTTTATGTTAATCCCGGGGTTAATAAACTATTGGGGATACCGCTAGGAATGTCTGTTGCAGAGGTGAAGAACGCTATCGAGGAGAATCCGGATGCTAAAGCAATTTTCGTGAACAATCCCACCTATTATGGAGTATGTTCCGATTTGAGGTCCATCACAGAACTCGCTCATCTCCATAACATGTGTGTTCTTGTGGATGAGGCGCATGGTACTCACTTCTATTTCGGTGAGAATATGCCCGTCAGTGCGATGGCCGCGGGAGCGGATATGGCGGCAGTTAGCATGCATAAAACAGGCGGGTCGCTGACCCAAAGTTCTTTCTTGCTGAAAAGTGGTCGCCTTACCACAGGTCATGTGCGCCAAACAATTAACCTGACTCAAACTACTAGCGGTTCCTATCTACTGTTGTCTTCTCTGGATATTTCCAGACGCAACCTTGCAATGGATGGCAAGAATATCTTCAATAAAGTCTCTTCTCTGGCCAACTATGCGAGAGAAGAAATCAATAAAATCGGTGGATACTACGCTTTTTCTAAAGAACTTATCAATGGTGATTCGGTGTTTGATTTTGACCACACTAAGCTTTCTGTCTATACTAGAGATATAGGGCTGGCAGGCATTGAGGTTTATGATATTCTTCGTGATGATTATGGAATTCAGATTGAGTTGGGTGATATAGGTAATATCCTAGCCATCATCTCCGTTGGGGATCGCGAACTTGCTTTAGAGCGTCTTGTGTCATCTTTATCTGAGATAAAAAGACTATATACTAAGGATAAAGCGGGAATGCTTGATCATGAGTATATTAATCCCAATGTCGTGATGACGCCGCAGCAAGCCTTCTATTCCGATCAGCACACCGTTGCTATCAAAGAGAGCATCGGGTATGTATGTGGAGAATTTGTCATGTCTTACCCACCGGGTATTCCTATTTTAGCTCCAGGAGAACGAATAACTAAGGAAATCATTGATTATATTACCTATTCCAAGGCTAAGGGTTGTTTCTTAACAGGCACAGAGGATATGGCTGTTGAAAATATCAAAATAGTGGAGGAATCATAACATGGAATTATGGTATACAGAACAACACACAAAAAACGTACGTTTTTCCATCAAGGTGGATAAGCCACTTTATTCGGGGCAGAGTGAATTTCAAAGAATTGACGTTTTCAACTCTCATGAATTTGGCAATGTTTTTACTCTGGACGGCTTAATGATGGTCACTGAAAAGGACGAATTTATTTATCATGATATGATTGTTCATGTGCCTATGGCAACCAACTCTAAGATTAAGAAGGTATTAGTGATTGGCGCAGGGGATGGCGGAACAGTAAGAGAGCTAACGCGATACAATACCATTGAACACATCGACATGGTGGAGATTGATAAAATGGTTGTGGATGTGTGTCGAGAATATTTACCACAGACCGCCTGCAAGCTAGATGATCCTAGAGTACGGTTGTACTTTGAAGACGGATTGAGATTTGTACGTTCCAAAGAAAACGCGTATGATCTGATCATTGTTGATTCCACCGACCCTTTCGGGCCCGGAGAGGGTCTGTTTACAAGGGAGTTCTACGGCAATTGCTTTAAAGCTCTGCTGGACGACGGCATCCTCGTCAATCAGCATGAAAGTCCCTATTATGTGGAATATGCAAAATCCATGCAGAGAGCACATAAGAGAATTAAAGAATTTTTTCCAGTTTGCAGGGTATATCAAGCTCACATTCCAACTTACCCGTCGGGTCACTGGTTGTTTGGCTTTGCCTCCAAGAAGTATAATCCCTTGACCGACATTGACGAGCAAGCTTGGAACAGTCTGGGACTGAAAACAAAATATTACAACACTGATATTCATAAAGGATGCTTTGCTCTTCCTAACTACGTTAAGGAGCTTCTAGTGAATGCCGAAGAATAAGTGCCACATAATCATATGTCTGGACCTTGCAATAACCCACTGAACTAGTCAGTGGGTTAATTTTTTTAAATTTTTGGGCCTTTTATATCTAAACGATTAGTTATAAAAGGATTAAATTTCCATATAAATGGAGATATTAAGATATATCAGTAGGCTTTTAAAAATAAAATCGAAAGAAACATGCTTAGAGATTGGCCCAATTGAACTATGACTTAAACCAGGTCATATACTCTAGTATGGAGGGATGCTAGTGGAACATTCCGTGCAATTAGGAACACAGGATTACCGGGAGAGTATCTGTGAATGCTTACGCGAACTACGTGAGCAAGAGCAACTTCCATTACAAATTGTTGAACAGCGGCAGGGAAAACGCTGGCTTATTCAGTGTAATTTTCATGACCCATCGCTCGAGGCAACAAAAAATATAAATGTGGTTCAAAAAATTCATCGTTATTATTTGGCGAATGCCTTGGCAGAAACAATTTTACGACATTGGGAGAAAGAATATGTTCGCAAGATAATTCGAAAAAAGCAAAATTTAATAAAAGAAAATTCGCAGATGGTGGTTGACAAGGCCTTGGAATATTTGAATAAAGGACTAGGACAGGTACGAGGCTGCAGCGTGAACCACAAAGCAAGTCTTGTTACCCAAATCTTAGGCTGCTTAGATCATAATTCCGTTTTTGACATAGAGGGTTTTTTACGATTTCGTGCTCAGGGCTATAAAAGTGAAGTAAATAGAGCCGTAGAGTACGCCCTAGATGAGTATGTTATTGAAAAAGAATACACGGAATTCATTCTGCTACTGAAAAGCTTCGTAGATAGCCAAAAACCTCAATTAGAATATCTACACGTCGGGATGACTCGACATGGAAAGTTCCATCTGTATAACAATGAAGGGGTCAAAGTGACACATCAATTCCTTGAGGATTACCAACTCGACAACGTCCATGAGTTAGGCTATGAAGATCTATTAGTCAGTGCTTTGATTTCCGTTGCACCCCGTCAAATTACATTGCATATTCGTTATGAGGGTTATAAAGATACGTTAAAGACTATTCGGAGTGTCTTTGGGGATAGAGTGCGTGACTGTCCAGGGTGTACTTTATGTGAAAAGTTTTGACAAATGTAAGATTATTGAATATCATAAGGTTATATTAAGTTGTAAATCGTTGAAAGGGAAAGTATCCTGATTCGTCGTGCAAGAGATGAAGTGCCATGGCTGAAAGCATTTCTCACGTATGTACAGGAGAAGACCACCCTTGAGTGTTGGGCTGAAATGAGTAAGCTTAACCGTACCCCGCGTTAAGGGATATCGAGCGAAAGGTTATGCTTATGACCTTTTAATTGGGTGGAACCACGGGAGTCAACTCTCGTCCCTACTAGGGACGAGAGTTTTTATAATTTATAAGGAGTGATTTTAATGATTCAGGTCACCTTAAAAGACGGCTCAGTTCGAGAGGTTGAGTCAGGAACTACGTTAGCGGCACTTGCATCCACCATATCTAGGGGATTGGCCAAGGTAGCAGTAGCAGGGAAAGTCAATGATAAAATGACGGATCTATCCTGTCCTTTGACTGAAGATGCGGACGTGGAGATCGTAACGATCGATAGCGATGAAGGATTAAACGTATTAAGGCACTCTGCTGCACATTTGATGGCTCAAGCGGTAGGGAATCTATTTCCGGGGACGAAATTTGGGATAGGACCGTCGATTGCTAAAGGCTATTACTATGACTTTGACTCTGAGCATGTCTTTACTCCAGAGGACTTGGCAAGCATAGAGAAAGAAATGAGACGTCTTGTGAAGGAAAAGCAGTCCTTCGAACGGAAGGAAGTCTCTCGCGCAGACGCACTAACTCATTTTAGTCAATTAGGTGAGAAATATAAGGTTGAACTCATCGAGGGACTTCCAGAGGATGCTACAATTTCACTGTACACTCAAGGTAATTTTACAGACCTTTGTGCAGGGCCACATCTCCCTTCGACGGCAGGCATAAAAGCCTTTAAACTCATGACTTTGGCGGGCGCTTACTGGCGGGGGAGCGAGAAGAATAAAATGCTCCAACGTATCTACGGAACAGTCTTTGCTAAAGCCTCAGATTTGGAAGATCACTTATTTAAGTTAGAAGAAGCTAAGCGGCGTGACCATCGTAAGCTCGGCTTAGAACTTGACCTCTTTAGCCTACACGAGGAGGGGCCCGGATTTCCATTCTTTCATCCTAAAGGCATGATTTTACGTAATGCACTGGAGGATTTTTGGCGACTGGAACACCGCAGACACGGATATCAGGAGATTAAGACCCCGATCATCCTTAATCGTTCGATGTGGGAGCAATCTGGGCATTGGGATCATTATAAAGAAAACATGTATTTCACTGAAATTGATGACCAGGATTATGCTGTAAAGCCTATGAATTGTCCAGGTGGTATGATTATGTACAAGACAAGACTTCGCAGTTACCGAGACCTTCCGCTTCGAGTGGGAGAGTTGGGCTTAGTGCACCGTCATGAACTCTCGGGCGCACTTCATGGATTGTTGCGGGTCCGCAACTTTACTCAAGACGATGCGCACATTTTCATGCTGCCATCTCAAATCAAAGAAGAACTTATTGGAGTAATAGAACTAGTCGATTATTTCTATAAAGTATTTGGCTTTGAATACAATGTCGAATTGTCAACCCGCCCAGAAGGGTCGATGGGGTCAGATGAGGACTGGGAGACGGCGACTAAGGCACTGCAAGAAGCATTAGAGGCTAAAGGTATTGAATACAAGATTAATGCAGGTGATGGAGCATTCTATGGACCTAAGATTGACTTTCATGTGAAGGATTGCCTCGATCGAACTTGGCAGTGCGGAACGATTCAACTCGATTTCCAAATGCCAGAGAAATTTGACTTAAATTATATTGGAGAAGACGGTCAAAAGCATCGTCCCGTTATGATTCATCGAGTCGTATATGGAAGCATCGAACGATTCATTGCACTTTTAACAGAGCACTATGCAGGAGCCTTTCCTGTGTGGTTGGCACCGATCCAAGTTCGTATCCTACCGATTAGTGAGCGACATCATGAGTATGCTAAAACGTTGGTATCCCGCATGAATGAACTCGATATACGTGTCGAAGTGGATGAACGTAAAGAGAAAATTGGTTATAAGATCAGAGAATCTCAAACTGAAAAGATCCCTTTCACTTTAGTCGCGGGGGATCAGGAAGCTGAATCTGGCATGGTTGCAGTTCGAAGGTACGGGCAAGGGGATGCTGGAGAAAAGATGACAGTTGAGGCATTTATTACACTTATTCAGGAAGAAATTAAGAATAAAACGATTCATAAAGTTACTACAAAAGAAGCCTAAGATGCTGTCTTCAAGCGACATTGTTAACATGGGTGTTGACAATAAAAAGTTATTGATGTATGATATTTGATGTCAAGCAGAAGCCATCCGCTTCTCACCTTACGGCGTTTGTCGCTAAGGTATCTTCTGGTCCTGAGCTTAGTTTTTATGCTCGCGATTGTTTAGAAGACGGGTGGTAATTCATCCGTCTTTTTTGTTTTGAGCTGATATTTTAAGTGGAGGTGGTTTCTTATTAGCAAGGATTTAAGACTAAATGACGAAATCCGGGTTCGGGATGTTCGTCTCGTCGGTGAAGAGGGAGAACAACTGGGGATCATGGCGACTAGAGATGCCTTGAACATTGCAGTCGAGAAATCTTTAGATCTCGTAGAAATCGCGCCGACAGCTAAACCGCCAGTCTGTAAACTCATGGACTACGGTAAGTACAAGTATGAGCAAGCTAAACGTGACAAAGAGGCTCGTAAAAAACAAAAGAATACGGAAATTAAAGAAGTCAAATTGCGCCCAAATATTGAGGATCATGACTTCGAAACCAAAGCCCGCAACGCCCAACGCTTTTTACTCGATGGAGATAAAGTTAAGGTGACGATAATGTTTCGTGGAAGAGAAGTTACACACCCGGAGCTTGGAAAGACGTTATGCGTAAGACTGGCTGAATTTTGTAAAGCAGAGTGTACAGTTGAACGCGAAGCTAAGCTTGAGGGACGAAACATGATTATGATCTTAGCTACGCTTAAACACGACTAATTACCAAGAGGGGGATTACTCAAATGCCTAAAATGAAAACACACCGTGGAGCAGCAAAACGTTTTAAGAAAACAGGAACCGGCAAAATAATTCGTATGCATGGATACACAAGCCACATGCTGGAGAAGAAATCACCGAAAGTCAAACGGCATTTGCGCTCATCTACTGTGATGGATAAGTCTGATGTGAAACGTATAAAGAGTTTAATTGCTTATCTATAATATTTGAGCTAGAAGGAGGTCTTTCGGGATGGCCCGTATAAAAAAAGGCGTAACTAAACATGCACGACATAAGAAAATATTAAAATTAGCTAAGGGATACCGTGGAGCGAAGAGTAAACTATACCGCCCAGCCAACGAACAAGTCCTAAAGTCTTTAGCTTATTCGTATGCTCATAGAAAAGACAACAAAGGAAACTTCCGTAAGCTTTGGATCGCCAGAATAAATGCAGCTGCCCGTATAAACGGTTTGTCCTACAGCCGTATGATGAACGGATTGAAGAAAGCTGGAGTTACTGTCAATCGAAAGATGCTGGCAGAGCTCGCAATCAGCGATGCAGCAGCGTTTACTGAAATCGTAAATGTTGCCAAAGTACAAATTAACGGCTAAAACAGGGAGGGTGCAAATGCACCCTCTTTTTGGCACCAGTTAAGTCTTCTATACATAGCTACAAAGTATGTTCAAGTCTCCAATACTCGTCCCCGGAGGTGGTATAGGTGATTGAGTCCTTGCAGAATGAGCAGGTAAAACATGTGGTCTCTTTGCAGCGGCATAAAGCCCGCCAGGAGGCTCAATTGTTCGTGGTTGAAGGCTGGCGATTTGTCGAGGAGGCAGTGCTCAGAAATGCTCCTATCACCAAGGTTTTTGTTTGTCAGGAAGGTGAAAATCCAGAGTGGCAGGCCCTTCATAAAACGTTATGCGAACGAAGTATCCCTTTTGAGGAAGTGGATCGGCGTGTTCTCCGTAAAATGAGTGCAACAGAAGAACCGCAAGGAATTTTAGCCGTTGTACGCCAAACCACCTATACTTGGAAAGATCTGCAAATTGATCGAAATTCGGTTTTGCTTGTTTTAGATGGTATCCAAGATCCCGGGAATATGGGCACTATTTTGCGCACAGCGTTAGCGTCAGGAGTGCGTTATGTTTGTTTGACACCGGGGACTGTCGATTTATATAATCCCAAAGTGTTGCGTAGTACAATGGGCGCCATTTTTTCACTAATCTTTCTGTCTGGTCAACAGCCTGTAGATATCTTGGATTTTTGTAGAAACCATGGGTTGAATGTCCTCATGGGGGATATCAACGGCAGCTCAATCTACCAAACCAAACTTACGGAAGGGCCACTCGCCCTCGTTGTAGGAAACGAGGGAAATGGACCCTCTCCAATTTTCAGGAAGGCTGATGTCCAGTGTGTTACAATTCCCATGGCACACGACGTTGAGTCACTAAATGTGGCGATCGCGACCGGAATAATGCTCTATGAAATTGTTCGGCAAAGGGATTTCTTGTAAAACATAGAAGAGTTATGCTATAATTTTCTGTAAATAAGGTAATTATTATACCAGTTACCTGAATAATTTGATGATCGGGTTAAAAGAAGGTACCCACCTCTTATTAAGATAACTATAGAGTGTGGCTAAATTGGCCAAACTAGGGTGGTACCGCGAGAGTAGACTCTCGTCCCTTTCAAGGGACGGGCGTCCTTTTTTATTATATTGGTTAGATGCCGTGATATATTTGGAGAGGGTGGTCAACTTGAAAAATGAAATACATCGTATAGGAGAAGAGACATTACGCGAACTGAAGAAGATAGATGGACTGGAAGCGCTCCAAGAGCTTAAAGTAAAAGTTCTCGGAAAGAAAGGATCGTTCACCGCTTTGCTGCGCCAAATGGGCAGCTTAAGCCCGGAAGAGCGACCGATCATGGGGCAAGTTGTCAACGAGGTGCGTAGTCGTTTGGAGCAAGCGTGGGAAGAACGTGGTGCCGAGTTAGACCTGATGTCCCTACAGAAGCGGTTGGCAACAGAATGCATTGATATTACGTTACCAGGAGCTCGTGTTCAGCGTGGACATCTTCACCCTATAACACAGATTGTTGAAGAAATTGAAGATATCTTCCTGGGAATGGGATTCCAAATCGCTGAAGGGCCTGAAATTGAAACGGATTATTATAACTTCGAAGCCCTTAATTTACCGAAGGATCACCCAGCTCGCGAGATGCAGGATTCCTTTTATATTACAGAAGAGATTTTGCTACGGACGCACACCTCTCCCGTACAGATTCGTACGATGGAGAAGCTCTGTCCAGCACTTCCTCTGAAAATCATTGCGCCTGGTACAGTCTATCGTAATGATGACGATGCGACCCATTCTCCAATGTTCCACCAGGTAGAGGGCCTTGTTATTGACAGTGGCATCCGCTTGTCAGATCTCAAGGGGATACTCTTGAATTTTTCCCGGCAAATGTTTGGCGAATCTAGAGAAATCCGGTTACGGCCGAGTTTTTTTCCTTTCACTGAACCAAGCGCAGAAGTGGATATTTCCTGTATGCTTTGTGGGGGCGCAGGATGCCGTCTTTGCAAAGGGTCTGGATGGATAGAAGTATTGGGGTCAGGAATGGTACATCCCAAGGTGATAGAAATGGGTGGCTATAATCCGAAAGAGGTCACGGGATTTGCCTTCGGTATGGGAGTAGAGAGAATCGCCATGTTGAAATATGGAATTGAAGATATGAGACTCTTATTTGATAATGATTTGCGCTTTTTACAACAGTTTTAAGGGGGGAAGGTCATGAAAGTCAGTTTAGAATGGTTACGTGAACTAGTTGATGTCGATCAGAGCGCAGAAGAGTTAGCGGAAACGTTAACCCGTGGCGGGATCGAAGTCGAAGATGTCGCGAATTTAAATAAAGGCTTCGAAAAAGTAGTGATTGGCGAAATAGTGAGTTTAATAAAACATCCTGATGCAGATCGATTATTGGTTTGTGTAGTGAACGTAGGCCATGAGGAGATTACTATTGTTACAGGCGCAAAAAACTTAGAGGTTGGAGACCGAATTCCTGTTGCCTTGGTAGGTTCTAACCTTCCAAATGGACTTTCCATCCGGAAATCCAAACTCAGAGGGGTTGTCTCTTACGGTATGTTTTGTTCCCATGAAGAGCTGCTTCTTGATGCTACGGTAGGCTTGGAACGCAGCGCGGATGGGATTCTCATTCTATCACCAGATGCCCCGATTGGAGAGAATGTTGGCAACTATTTAGGACGTGAGGACAGCATTCTAGACTTGGAACTTTATCCCAACCGACCAGATTGTTTGGCGATGGTGAATGTTGCTCGTGAAGTCGCCTCTCTGACCCGGAAAAAGCCCCATTTACCGAAATGGGCAGAACATAATCAAGTGCTTGCCCTGCCAACAGCCCCGGATTTTCGGATTATCATCGAGGAAAAGGAATTATGTTGGCGTTATGCAGGCTTAGTGGTTGAAGATGTCAAGATTGCTCCTTCTCCGCAGTGGATGCAAAGACGACTTAAAGCGGCTGGAGTTCGCCCCATCAGCAATATTGTAGATATAACGAACTACTGTATGTTGGAGATGGGACAACCGTTACATGCTTTTGACAGGGATAAGATCAGTGGGGACATTCACGTCCGCACTGGGTATCCCAACGAAATAATTGTTTCCTTGGATGGCGTTGAACGCTTTCTGCAAGCGGATACACTTGTTATTGCAGACGATCACCAAGCATTGGCAGTGGCTGGTGTAATGGGTGGCCTAAACAGTGAAGTGACGCAGGATACGAAGCGATTACTGATAGAATCGGCACATTTTTCAGCCGTTAGTATTCGGCGAACAAGCCGTCGCTTAGGACTAAGGTCGGAGGCTTCTAATCGTTATGAAAAGGGAATTAATGCCTATGGATGCGTGGCTACACTAGGACGGGTTTGTGATCTCATCCTAGAATTAGGAGCGGGGCGGCCTGTAGCATTGGTGGATGAAGTGAAGAATCTTCCTCCTCACCGTCGAGTCAAGCTCTCTATCCAACATGCGGCGACTGTACTTGGTATCGAACTTAAAACAGCAGAAATCCACCAGGTTCTGCAGGATTTGAATTTTGAGTATCAGGAACAAGATGGTCTATTCGACGTTGAGATTCCGACCTACCGTGCAGACATTGAAATTGAAGAAGACCTTATGGAAGAAGTAGCTCGTCTGATGGGCTATGACCGCATACCTACAACTCTTCCTCGAGGGGATCAAACGCAAGGTCGGAGAAATTCAGAACAGGAATTTCGCCGGCGACTGCGAAAAGCTTTAGCTCAATCTGGAATGGATGAGGTAATTACCTATTCGTTCACTCGTGCTGAATCAGGTGCCCAGTGGGGTAGCGCAAAGCATTCGATTGCTTTGCTCAATCCGTTACGGGAAGAACTAGGTGTGATGCGAACCTCTTTAGTTCCAGGACTGCTTGACGTAGCTGCCCGAAACGTTGCACGTCGAAAAACCGATGTGACTATTTTTGAAATCGGCAATACTTATTGGGGAGAGACGCAGCCATTGCAGAATCTTCCTCGAGAAGAATTGCGAGTGGCCGGACTCGCTGTCGGAAAGAGCGGGAGGCATTGGCTAAACCAAGCTGTAAACTATGATTTCTACTATCTCAAGGGGATTTTAGAAGAAGTGGCTCTGGAATTCGGGCTTAAATTGGAATACCGTATAGCTAACAATCAATCTTTATTACACCCGGGACGTTCTGCTGACGTTTATCTCGAGAATGAGTGCATAGGATTCCTAGGTGAAATGCATCCTTCCCTGGAGAAGGAATGGGGGCTGGAACGTGTGATAGTCTTCGAATTAGAATTTAACGCATTGTTTGCAAGGATGCGACCAACCGTTCGTGCTCACTCTATACCTCGTTTCCCTGCAATACAAAGAGATCTAGCCGTAGTTGTAGCCAGTGAGACCCCAGCTGATGCGGTTATGTCTAAGATGCGGAAGCTCGGTGGCGAATTGTTACAGCAAGTAGAGATATTTGATGTCTATAGGGGGAAACCTATACCCGATGATCGCAAAAGCCTGGCGTTCTCGTTGCGGTATCAGTCCTTAGAACGAACGCTTACTGATGAGGAAGTAAATCTACTGAATTCGCGCGTTTTAGAGGGAATTCAGCAGGATTTTGCGGCGGAATGGCGAAAATAGAAGAAAAGATTAATATAATACGGCATTAAGAGAGCGAGGGGAATTTGTGACACTTGAATCAGTTAAAATAACCGTTGAGATTTTTGGAGAAAAACATGTGGTCCGCGGTGAGGGCACAGCACCGTATATCGAGGGGCTGGCGCATGAAGTTGATAAAAGGATGCGTATGATCGCTCAACGGTTACCTCGCTTGAGTGCTCAACGAATTGCTGTTTTAACCGCCCTGAATTTAGCCGATGAACTCGCTAAATTGCGAGCAGAACAAGAAACATTAATGCAGCTACTCGGAGATAAGACCGAGTAAGTGGTTAATGATGATGCTAAGTAAAGCACCTGGATCGCCAGGTGCCTTTTTTTATAACGGTCAGAAAAATGGTCTTTAAAGGCGCGGAAAGGGGAATCCTAGAATGCACATGGTTATGATTTTTCTTGATGGATTTGGGGTCTAACATGCATGTACAATGGCAAGAATGTTACGCTTGAACAAGTGACTCCCGGTCTTCTTAAATTATTAATTAACTTGAATTGAGTACTATGGAGTGAAGGAATTATAAATTTATGATTATTTTTAATAATGACTGGCAAAGCCTATTAAACAAGGAGTTTAAGCGGGATTATTATCAAGAATTAAGGCAGTTTTTAATAACAGAATATAGGACAAAAACTATTTACCCGGATATGGAGGACATATTTAATGCACTTCATTATACGGCTTATAAAGACGTTAAGATTGTTATTTTGGGCCAAGACCCCTATCATGGCGCAAATCAGGCGCATGGACTTAGTTTTTCTGTTAAACCAGGAATAGTTCTACCGCCGACCTTAGTCAATATCGCTAAGGAACTTCAAAGCGATTTGCTTTGCTTCATTCCTAATAACGGCTATTTAAAAAAGTGGGCAGATCAAGGAGTACTTTTATTAAACACAGCACTTACTGTGGTTGCTGGTCAGGCAAACTCTCATAGAAACATTGGCTGGAAAACGTTCACAGATAAGGTGATTACTCTATTAAATCAGCGGCAAGATCCTATCGTGTTTATTCTTTGGGGAAATAATGCTATATCCAAATCCTTCCTGATTACTAATCCAAATCACATTATAATTAAATCCCCACATCCGAGCCCACTATCCGCATATCGCGGCTTCTTCGGGAGTAGACCCTTTTCTAGATCAAATAACTATTTGAGTTCTATTGGAAAAACACCTATAGACTGGCAAATTGAAAACCTATGACCCACCTATAGCGTTCATTGTACAAATTAAAGGTAAACATTTATAATAAAGTGGTTACGGAGCAGAGCGATAATTATTACATAATAGCTCTATGTAGAAACAGGGGAATAAGTAAATGAATGTGATTAGAACTAAGGAAACCCTACCATTGGAACTTTTGGCTCCTGCAGGGAGTTTTGAGGCCTTCAAAGCCGCTGTGGAAAATGGTGCAGACGCTGTTTACCTCGGAGGAAAGAGCTTTAGTGCCAGAGCAAGCGCAGCAAATTTCGATCTAGAAGAATTGCAAAAGGCAGTTCGGTATGCCCATGAGCGACAGGTTAAAGTGTATGTGACTGTGAATATACTTATTGCGGACCAAGAGCTTCCGGAGCTGTTAGACTATCTCTTTACTTTACATGATATCGGTGTCAATGCCGTGATTTTGCAAGATGTGGGTGTGGCAGAGTTAATTCACACGATTCTTCCGGAAATGGAAACTCATGCTAGCACACAAATGACGGTTAATACAAGTTGGGGTGTTCAACACTTGGAAGCGTTAGGCTTTTGCCGAGCCGTGTTGGCCAGGGAGACCTCAGCTGTTGAAATGAGAATTATTGCGGCGAAGACGCCGTTAGATCTTGAAGTGTTTGTGCACGGCGCACTTTGTATCGGCTATTCCGGGCAATGCCTCATGTCCAGTTTTATTGGGGGACGGAGCGGAAACCGAGGAACGTGTGCACAACCTTGTCGGATGACCTATCAACTTGTGAATAAAGAGCATGAAAACCTATTAGCCCAAAATAAATTGGGGGAACACTTGTTAAGCCCGCGGGATTTAAATCTGGCTGAGGAATTGGCTGAGTTAAAGCGAATCGGCATTCATTCCCTTAAGGTAGAGGGTAGAATGAAGCGTCCTGAGTATGTGGCAACTGTCATTCGTCTCTATCGTCAAGCCTTAAATCGGATCGACGATCAAACGGAAGGTAGATCTTTGCTTACTCCCGATGAACATCAAGAATTGCTCCAGGTTTTTAACCGTGATTTTACAAGCGGGTATTTCAGGGAAAACCTTGGGGCAGAGCTTATGAGCTATAGCCGCCCGAACAACCGAGGAACCCGTCTCGGAAGGGTGGCACGCCTAGATGCTGGACGATTATCTCTCAAGTTGGAGGCTACTTTACACCCGGGTGACGGGATTGAGTTTTGGACTGGCCGTGGACGAGAAGGGGTCACTGTTGGAAAGATATGGAGAGAATTAATAGAGGTAGTAGAAGGGTTACGCGGAGAAACTGTGCAGATTGAGTTTCTTGGGATGGCCCAAGCAGGAGACAGGGTATTTAAGACCAATGATGCGTTGTTAATGGAAACGGCTCGTGTAAGTTTCCAAGAGGGACGAGAGCAACGCAAAAGTCCACTGACCATGCGCTTAACCGGACATGTTGGAGAAAAATTACGACTGGATGTCGTGGGTAACCAGCGTAGTGCCACGATTTATTCGGTGGGCACAGCTCAAGCAGCTTTGAAAAGACCTTTGACATGGGAATATGCCTTCCAACAGTTAGGCCGTTTAGGCACAACGCCCTTTTGGCTAGACGAACTGGAGTTGGAAGTCGATGAGGGGATAATGCTCCCGGTCAGTGATCTCAATGAAATGCGCCGTCTAGTAGTTGAAGAATTACTAAAATTAGCCCCAAGGCCAAAAGTTGATCGGCACACATATGGGCTGAGGGTAGAGCGTTGGAAACAGCGTCAGGCCGAAGAACGTGCAGGATTAAGGGAGAGCGTTTGCCCACAAGTTTCTGTGGCGGTGAGTGATATTGAAACGTTACAGGCCGCACTTAAAGCGGGCGCTCATCGAGTGCTCATTGGTGGGGAACATTGGCGGTCCAGGCGTAGATTTTCCCTAGAAGAGATTCGTACAAGTTTCGAAAGCTGCAGAAAGCTGGGAATTGATTGCGTTTGGCGTTTACCACGTATCTTAAATGAGGCTCAAAGTGCAAGTCTCTTGTCGGATCTGCATAAGGCGACAACGTGGACGGAAAAGCCGAAGCTAATGATTTCAAATCTTGGAGAGTTAGAGATCATGAGGGCTGTTGATGCGGATTGGCCGTTTGAAGTGGATTATTCATTAAATATTTTTAATGAGGCCAGCCTTGCTTACTTCTTGCGTCTGGGAGCCAAAGGGCTGACTCTTTCTCCCGAGCTGCACCACGAACAACTCTCGCATTTAGCGAAATGGCAGGGAGTGGAGCTCTTGACATTTGGAGATCTCGAGATGATGGTGAGCGAATACTGTCCAGTTGGGGCAACGATGGGTGGCAAAAAGGGGCCACAGTGTGCCGGAACGTGTGTGCAAGAACCGCATTACCTGCGAGATCGGATGCGTTATGATTTTCCAGTGGAGACAGATCAGGAGTGCCGGATGCATCTATTTAATGTGAAGATCCTCAACCTCTACGAAGAGCTTGCCCAAATCCGGCGCATGGGGTTTTCAACCATTCGTTTGCAATTGACAAGACAAACTCCTGAGCAAGTTGAGCGGATTGTTCGTGTGTTTGTTGAGGCTTGGGATAATTTATATGGAGGCAAGAAGTCAGCATGGACCTCACAAGAAGGGATGACTGACTTAATTTCTCTTTTTCCGGACGGATTTACGAAAGGGCATTTCTTCCGGGGCGTACTATAGGTAGGAGGAGGTGAGGCACTATGGGAATTGAAGATAAAGTCCTAAATAAACTGGATTTTCATAAGGTATTAGCACATTTAGCGGATTATTGTATCTTACCACGCGCACAGGAACTAGCTGTGGCCTTAAAACCTTTTGTTGACTTTGAATCGGTACGCAAGGCATTGCAGGAAACCGAAGAGGCAAAGAGCCTATTGAGGGGGAACCCTCTTTTTTCAGTGAGAGGGGCCAAAGAAATTCGTTCTTATATCGAGCGGTGTTTACGCGGAGGAGTAATTCATGGGGAGGAACTTCTAGCGGTTCTGGATACGCTTCGAGTCGGGCGCAAAACAAAACAACTCCTTCTGGAATTAAAAGATGAATTTCCTGGATTGTGGGAGATCGTATTGCCCATTGAACCACAGAAGGAACTAGAAGATGAAATCTCCCGCTGCATTTCTGAAGATGGAAAGGTAGCGGACAATGCATCCTCTATACTTTCAGACCTAAGACGTTCTCTGGATCGGCTACAACATCGTATTCGAGAAACTTTAGAGGGAACCTTGAGGAATTCTTCGTATCAGAAAATGTTACAAGATAATATTATTACGCAACGTTCGGATCGCTATGTTCTACCGATCAAGCAGGAATATCGTACAGCTTTTCCAGGAATTGTTCACGATCAATCGGCCAGCGGGGCAACCTTGTTTATTGAACCCATGCCTGTAGTACATTTGGGCAACGAACTGCGTGAAGTGATTTTGAGGGAACAGCGTGAGGTTCAACGAATTCTCCAAATGCTTTCCGCCCAAATTGAGGTGCGGGGTGATGCCGTGGCAGAGCTTCATGAAGACTTGTGCAAATTAGATATGGTGATGGCCAAGGCACATTTGAGTGAAACAATGAATGCCGGTGCACCGGAATTAGTCTTGGGGCAACATGTGAAGCTTGTTCAAGCCCGGCATCCGCTCATTTTAGGGACGGTTGTCCCTCTTACGGTAGAACTAGGGATAGATTTTGATACATTAGTAATTACTGGTCCCAATACAGGAGGGAAAACAGTAGCACTGAAAGTAGTCGGTCTCATGGCGGCCATGACTCAAGCGGGTCTACACATTCCAGCAGAAAGCGATTCTCGGATGGGGGTTTTTACCCAGATTTTCGCTGACATTGGAGACGAACAGAGTCTTGAGCAATCCTTGAGTACCTTCTCCGGGCATATGAAAAACATCGTAGAAATTATTAACCACTCAGACGGACGGTCTTTGATCTTGCTCGATGAGCTTGGGGCGGGGACAGACCCGACTGAAGGCGCAGCACTTGCGATGGGTATTTTGGCAGAACTGCATGAACGAGGCTGCCGAACCGTATCGACAACGCACTATGGTGCTTTAAAGACGTTTGCCTATGAAACTCCGCGGGTTAAAAATGCTTCAGTGGAGTTTGATATGGAGACCTTGCGCCCAACCTACCGGTTGCTAATTGGAATTCCTGGAAAGAGTAATGCGTTTACTATTGCTGGAAGGTTGGGGTTAAGCGAACGAGTCCTGCAAAAAGCCAGTACGTTTGTCACAGAACGGGAAATGCAGGTCGCAGATCTGATCGAAAACTTGGGAGAAACCCGCCGGGAGATTGAAGTAGAAAAACAAATTGCCCAAACAAACCGACAAGCGGTAGAAAAGCAAACTAAGGCCTTGGAAGAAAAGACGATACGCTTAGACGAGGAATTTGAAATACTATTGGCGCTAGCGAAAGATGAGGCCAGCGAGCTAACTAGAAGAGCTAAACGTGAAGCTGACGTGTTAATAGAAGAGCTAAAAGAGGCTCTTAAAAAAGATAACAAACAACAGCAAGATATAGAGAAAGCTCGGCAGGGGTTTCGGCGTATCTCAGCGAAGCTGGATAATGGTCGACAAGTAAAACGCTCGGGCAGTGAATTATTGGCAAGTCAAATTAAGCTTGGGCAGACGGTCAACATGACGAAAATTGGGCAGAAAGGGCAAGTCTTAAAGCTCCCGAATTCCAACGGAGACGTTCTAGTTCAAGCGGGTATTATGAAAATCATGGTTCCATTGGCGGAATTAAAGTTAGCCCATGAGGAAATGAAAATCCAACCTAAATATTCAAGAGAAGTCAACATTGGAATTCATAAGGCGGAGGCGATCCGTAGCGAGATCGATTTGAGAGGCATGCTCGTCGATGAGGGAACATATGCTCTGGATAAATATCTCGATGATGCAATTCTCGGTGGAATCGGTCAGATTTGCGTTATTCATGGCAAAGGGACAGGGGCAATGAGAGCGGGTATACAAGATTTTCTGAGAGGACACCCTCACGTTCGTAGCTTTAGAATCGGTGAATATGGAGAAGGAGACTCTGGAGTTACGGTTGTTGAGCTAAAGTAAGAATCTCTGCATTTGAGTTAGAAGTAGTTATGTAACTAGAAAGAAATAGAATAGCACTGTGACTCTCAAGGTCTACAGTGCTATTCTAAATATCAAAATAAATTAGGCATTATTTGTCTGTCAGAGATAATTTAACCCTGCCAGATGGAGGTCCGACACCCGAACCGTCCCTGTTTTCAAAAGCTGCCCAGAAGACATATTCACCTGGTATAGGAGGCTTACCGTTATCATCAAGTGAAATGGAAATGCGCGTTGATTCTGCGTTCGAAGCCTCAACGGGAAAGCTCAGTTCTTGGGCCTTCCCAGGCCGCTGAAGGTAAATAATAATAGAATCTCCCTTATTTTCTTTGGGGACAGTTATGGGGATAACTGCTTTAAATGTTTTTGCTTTATAATCGATTGGTCCAAGAGTGGGTGAGGGAAGCGACGGATCAACCGGTGGAGATTCTATTGTTGGATCTGGATCTGGAGCAGAAGCGGTCTCGGTAGGCGGTTTGTAGGGAGCCTCGTTGGACGGCCATGTCCATGACGGAGACCGGCTGGGTAAATTCAAGAATGTTTTACTTAAAGTATCCAACGAATCTGGATATGCTAACATGTCAGGTTGAGCTGCGTCTACATCTTTTTGAATCCATACATTACCAGCCCGTGTCGGGAAATCTCCTTGGGCAGCAATCTCAGTGGAGATAAACTTGGTTGGAGTTAAACTGCTGGGGAGCAAACCTGATTTCGTATCAAAGGAGCCGCTAATAATTCCCGCGGGGATTGTAAATTTTGATTGTACAGGGAGATCCTTAAGAGCGGCCGTCATGACTTTCTTCCAGACTTTAGCGGGAAAGCTTCCACCATAGACATTTCGTAAATAATGCTGCCTGTCGAGGTCTTTATCATAACCCATCCAAACAACTCCAGCGTAATTAGGAGTATAGCCAGCAAACCAGGCATCAGGGTTACCAGACTTATTACCATAGTACTTAGGATCCAACGAAGTGGTCCCAGTTTTACCAGCGATAGCCCAGTTTCCAATTTGCGCACTAGTGCCTGTTCCGTTGGTAACAACGCTTCGCAACATATCATTAATAATATAGGCTGTAGTTTCCTTCATTACGCGGTCCTTTGTAATAGTAGGAGTAATTAGGGTTTTCCCCTTACTGTCTAAGACTTTTACAACGGTATGGCTAGTGACTTTAACACCGTTGTTGGCATATATTCCATAAGCGGTCACCATGTCCAGCGTGGATATAGATGGAGTGCCTAGCGCCAAGCTTAAAACTTTATCTCTATCTGTTAGATCAAGTCCGAGTGATTTTCCAAACGTCCAGCCGTAATCGATCCCGATGAGGTTAAGTAATTTGACGGCATAGACATTGACGGAATCCTCAAGGGCATATCGCATGGTAATAAGGCCTTTCCAGCCTCTACTTATAGTATCAAAGTCAGTAGGTGAATAGGTGTCATTGCCGGATTTGAAACTTACCGGCATATCGTCAAGAACGGTTCCTGGGAAATATCCACCTTTCTCAATGGCTGGGCCATAGACAACTAATGGTTTGATCGTTGATCCGGGTTGTTTTTTAGTCCGCCAAGCGCGGTTCCAATCGCCGGTCTTATAGTCCCGTCCACCAGCCATTCCCTGAATCGCACCAGTCGAAGGCTCGATAACGGTCATTGCTCCTTGGACCTTTGTGCTATCAATTCCTGTGGGGAAATTGGTTGAGTCACTAAACGCAGCTTCAATAGCATCCTGAATTTTAGGGTTGACTGTCGTATAAATTTGATAACCTCCGCTGAATATTTGATCTTCGGTAAGATTATAAACAGTCTCTAGCTCTTCAATGACTTTATTTACAAAAGCGGGATATTTGGTATTAGATAAGGTCGTTTTCTGGCCTACACCAAGATTCTTCTTCACCGTGTCAACATAGGTAAACTCGGCAAGATTATACGTACCATATTCTTTGGCGCTTATAATTCCAGCATCGCGCATTACTCCGAGAACGGTGGTGCGTCGGGTTTTGGCCGATTCGGGATGACTATAAGGATTATATTGACTAGGAGCCTGTGGTAAACCTGCTAGGAGAGCAACTTGATCTGGTTTTAAATTCGCAAGGTCTTCGCCAAAGTAAGTTTTTGCTGCGGTTTGAATCCCGAATGACGATTGACCGAGGGAAATTCTATTGAGATAAAACGTGAGAATCTCATCCTTGGTGTATTCGTGTTCAAGTTTAATGGCAAGAATTGCTTCCTGAATCTTACGGCTAAGTGTTTTGGCAGTGGGATCTTCGATAAAAGCGTTACGAGCAAGTTGAATACTGATGGTGCTGGCCCCTTCTTTAGCGCTTCTGGAGCGAATATCGTTCACTGCAGCGCCTATAATCCGGATGGGATCAACACCATTGTGCTCGTAAAAGCGTTTGTCTTCAACTGCGACGAATGTTTTCTTCACAAGATCTGGAATCTCAGAAGACGGGACAACCACACGGTTTTCGTCAAGATGTACCTGAGCAAATTTGACGTTGTTCATGTCAAGCAAAGTGGAGTTCTGTTTGACAATAAGTACATTAGGATCCCACTTAGGAGTACCCGCAGCAGCAATTCCAATGAAAATTACTAGTCCAATCATAGTAAGTGCACCAAAACTCACTAAGGACAAGAGAACGATCCGACCTTTTGACGAGTGCTTTTGACGCCGTGGTTTTGAGGGCTTCCGGGATGATGGCATAGTATGTACCTCCTGTTAGTAAAAAGAATGAGGCTAGTTAGTATGATACAATTTTCTTTAATTATATCATACTTCTACAATTGTAAGGAAATCCTGCTGAGAATCAATTAAAGAAATACGTCAGATTAGTTGCGAGCTCCACTTACACACGATATAATATCATGATAAAGCTTATGTACATATTGCAAATGGTATGATTGAGAAGAGACTTGGCAGAAGGTAACAGAGAGTCGGCGCAGGGTGCAAACCGACCCCGAAACCAATAGGTACACCTCATGACTAGAGTTAACAACTCTCGGATAAGCTCGTTACCGCTAATTAAGCTGGATGTTGTTTTTAATAGCGACATTAATGTGGGTGGTACCGCGGAAGTGTTTTCGTCCCTCAACTTTAGAGTTGGGGGATTTTGCTGTTTTCGCTGATTCAAGGTCTTGGATGAATAAAATAATTAATAGGGGAGATCAATTTTATGGACGTTTTCAGGGAATTACAGGATCGGGGACTTATTTATCAACATACCGATGAGGAAGCATTGCGAAGAAGATTAGCAAAGAGTCCAATGACGTTATATTGCGGATTTGATCCGACTGCGGACAGCCTGCATATTGGACATTTGCTGCCCCTTTTAGTCTTAAAGCGGTTCCAACTCGCAGGACATAGACCTATTGCCTTAGTAGGAGGAGGAACCGGACTCATTGGTGATCCAAGTGGCAAAGCTTCTGAGAGGACATTAAACCCAGAAGAGGTTGTTGCACAGTGGGCTCAAAAAATTAAAAATCAGCTCGGTCGTTTCTTAGATTTTGATAGCCAAGAGAATCCTGCCATACTCGCCAACAATTATGAGTGGCTAGGCTCCCTCCAAGTTATTGAATTTCTTCGGGATATCGGCAAGAACTTTCCGTTAGGGGCTATGCTCGCTAAAGACGCAGTGCAGGCACGCATGAGTAAAGGAATATCCTTCACGGAATTCAGCTACACAATCCTACAATCCTACGATTACTTAAAACTTAATGAAATGTACGGTTGTGAGATGCAGATAGGTGGAAGTGACCAGTGGGGTAATATTACTACTGGAATTGATTTAATTAGAAGAACTTCAGTTCCTGAAGAGAAAGAGATGTACGGGCTAACCATGCCGCTCGTCACCAAAAGTGATGGAACTAAGTTCGGAAAGACAGAAGCAGGAGCTATTTGGTTAGATCCTGAAAAGATGTCCCCGTATAAATTCTATCAATTTTGGTTGAACACAGATGATAGGGATGTTGTAAAGTTTTTAAAATACTTTACCTTCTTATCTACAGAAGAGATTGATGAGTTGGCACTAGGAGTAGAAAAAGAGCCTGAAAAGAGAAGGGCTCAACGGACATTAGCGATAGATGTGACGAGGCTAGTTCACGGACAAGATGCTTTTGAACGGGCAAAAAAAATATCTAGTGCTCTTTTCGGAGGAAACCTAAGGAATCTGTCTGCGGAAGAAGTTGAAGAAGGGTTTAGCGAGGTGCCTTCTGCAACAATCGATAATTCAGAAATAGGGTTTGTCGACTTGCTGATTCAAGCGGGAGTGGTCACTTCTAAACGACAAGCAAGAGAGGCAATAGAGAATGGCGCGATTTATATTAACGATATTAGGTGTGCAGATACAGAAACATCTATCCCTCAATTGGAACTCCTAGATGGAAAATATCTTGTCATACGTCATGGAAAGAAAAAATATTATCTTGTAAAGTTTGGAAAATAATGTAGGAATGTACTGGAGTACTAGACTGTTAACTTAATCATCATTATCATTATCAGTTTAGTACTCTGATTTGTTCAAATATATTTCACCAGACGACACGTGAATAGATGCATTCAAAAAGTTTGACAAGATAAAGTTTGACAAGATAGTGAATAATATGTTAGTATATTTAAGTGCCGCAAAACATATACTGAAGTTTAAAAACATACGCGGGTAAGTAAAGAGAACAACATAAATTAGTCATTGACAACGCGAGTTGAAAATGCTAAGATGTAGATCTGGCCAAAATGGGCGAAGAAGACCATGGTCTTTGTCACCTCCCGCCATCACGGCATCTAGCCATCCATGGCGACGCTACTAATCTCGAACATCGTGTTCGAGTCTTGGCTTCGGTGACACCCAGATCGTCCTGATCTTTGAAAACTAAACAACAAGGACAGCCAATGAGGAGACTCGAAAGAGTTTCGAAAGAACAATGAGCGAATCAACTTCTTCATTATAGAGAAGTGAAATAACTTTTTAT